>NZ_RJVA01000001.1 GCF_003751385.1 Desulfosoma caldarium
TCAAACTCTCCAGTTTTTCCCTTCAACCACACCCCAAAAGGCGCGGTCCCTTTCTCAATGGCCCAGCACGCTCCTCACTATTTAGTTTTCAAAGAGCAGAGTTTTTTCTTTCTTACCCTTTTGCCTTTGGAGAGTCAAGAGTTTTTTTGCCCTCCCGAAAGGCTCGGCCTATGTAGCAAAAGGCCGATGCCAGGTCAAGGGAAAAAATCAAGGGGCCACGCTCACGCGCCTCACTTTTTTCTTTCCCGCCCGCAACAGCACCGCTCCGTCCTTAAACCAGTCCAGGGAAATGAGCGCATCAAAGCGCTCCAGGCGCCGGCCGTTGACGTAGGCACCCCCTTGCTGAATGAGCCGCCGCGCGGCGCTTCGACTTTCACAGAGACCCGCATCGGCAAACAGTTCAAAAGCCGGGACTCCCGTTTCCATCCGCGAGCGCTCCACATGGACGGTCGGCACCGACCCTTCGTCACTGTCGGCGTCCCTGGAAACGGTGCTGGACGGCAAAAGATTTTCCGGAAGGCGGCGCCCTCCAAAAACCCGTAAGGCCGCCCGGCGGGCGTCCTCTGCGGCTTGCCGGCCGTGCACAAGGCACGTAACCTCATAAGCCAGCACGGATTTGGCCGCATTCAACTGTTCGCCTTCGAGTTGCGAAACCGCATCGATTTCTTCAACAGGCAGCAGGGTATAGAGCTTGAGAAACCGCACCACGTCTCGATCGTCCACGTTGATCCAGTATTGATAGAAATCGTAAGGTGATGTCCTTTGAGCACTCAGCCACACAGCCCCCGCCGCCGTCTTTCCCATCTTGGCGCCTGTTGCCGTGGTCAGGAGAGGAAAGGTGATGCCAAAGGCTTCCTGATGTAGCTTCTTTCGAATGAGGTCGATTCCTGCCACAATGTTGCCCCATTGGTCGTTGCCGCCCATCTGAAGAAAACAGCCGTAGGTCTTGGCCAGATGGTAAAAATCGTAGGCCTGCAAAAGCATGTAGTTGAATTCGATGAAATTGAGCCCGGTTTCCAAGCGAGCGCGGTAGCTTTCCGCAGCCAGCATGCGATTGACACTGAAATGGCGCCCAATGTCTCTGAGGAAATCAATGTATCTCAGCTCCATAAGCCAATCGGCGTTGTTCAAAAGGAGCGCCTTGCCTTCAGCGAAGTCCAGAAACCGGGAAAGCTGGATCTTCAAAGCCTGCACATTGTGCTCAATTTGTTCTTTCATGAGCATCTGACGCATTTCCGTGCGACCACTGGGATCGCCCACCATGCCCGTGCCGCCACCCACCAGCACAATGGGACGGTGGCCTGAGCGTTGCATGTGCACCAGGGCCATGATGGGCACAAGGCTTCCCACATGCAGACTGTCCGCCGTGGGATCAAACCCAATGTAGCATGTCATGGGCTTGCTTAATCGTTCGCGCAACGCCTCCCGGTCCGTGACCTGTTCCACAAATCCCCGTTCGGTTAATATATCCAGTGCATTTTTTACCGGTGTCACCGTTTTCCCCTTCCTCATGCCCAACCGTTAACCATTCTCACTTGGCATACTCTACCGCTCGGGTCTCTCGAATGACCGTCACTTTGATCTGGCCGGGATACGTCAGTTCACTTTCAATGCGCTTGGCAATATCTTTGCTCAGTAGCACCGTTTCCGCATCGCCCACCGATTCATTCTCCACAATGATGCGCAGTTCTCGACCAGCCTGAATGGCGTAGGCCTTAGAAACACCCTTGAAGGACATGGCTATTTTTTCGAGGTTTTCCAGCCTTCGCACGTAGGATTCCAAAAGTTCCTTACGTGCTCCCGGGCGGGCTCCGGACAGAGCGTCTGCTGCCTGAACCAGAATGGCCAGCACACTTTCCCCCGGCACATCCTCGTGGTGCGCAGCTATGGCATTTACAATCTCAGGACATTCTCCATACTTCTTGGCCAGATCCGCGCCAATCAGTGCATGAGGCCCTTCCACTTCATGGTCCACGGCCTTGCCAATATCGTGCAAAAGGCCTGCACGCTTGGCCTGCTTTTCGTTGAGTCCTAGCTCCGCGGCCATGACTCCACACAAGAAGGCCACCTCGCGGGAATGCTGCAGAACGTTTTGGGCGTAACTGGTGCGATACTTCAGTTTGCCCACAAGCTTGATGAGTTCCGCATGGATGCCGTGAACCCCCACGTCAAAGGCCGCCTGTTCCCCGGCGTCTCGAATGGCCGTGTCGATCTCCTGGCCTACCTTTTCCACAATCTCCTCAATGCGCGCCGGATGAATGCGCCCATCGGAAATGAGCCGCTCTAAAGAAAGGCGCGCCACTTCCCGACGGACGGGGTTAAACCCGGACAAAATCACCGCCTCCGGCGTGTCATCGATGATGAGATCGATTCCCGTGGTGGCTTCCAACGCCCGAATGTTCCGTCCTTCTCGGCCAATGATGCGCCCCTTCATTTCGTCGCTGGGCAGATTGACCACTGAGACCGTCTTTTCCACTACGTAATCTCCGGCGTACCTTTGTATGGCCAGCGCAATGATTTCCTTGGCCTTCTTGTCCCCCTGTTCGCGCGCCTCCGCCTCCAGGCGCTTGACCGTTAAGGCCGCCTCGTGTCGCGCTTCATCCTCGATGCTTTTGATGAGCAACTCCTTGGCTTCCTGAGCAGAAATTCCCGACAAGGACTCCAACTTCAGACGCTGGGCTTCAATCAGGTCCTCAACCTCCTTGGATCGCTGCTCAAGATCTCTTTCCTTTTCCTGAAGTTGCTTTTCCTTCTTGGCGATGACACTTTCACGCTTGTCCAAGGCCTCGGACTTCTTCTCCAAGTTTTCTTCTTTTTGTAACAGCCGTTTTTCGAGACTTTGCAGCTCCCTTCGCGTCTCCTTGGTTTCTTTCTCAAAATCCGCCTTGAGACGAAAGATGTTGTCCTTGGCTTGAAGAATCGCCTCCTTCTTGAGGGTTTCCGCCTCCTTGCGAGCCTCTTCCAGCAGGAGTTCGGACTCTCGCCGCTCCTTTTGGGTCTTCCTCTGAAGCATCAGACGCCAGCCGAGGGCGCCTGCGCCCAAACCCACCACGAGCGCCACAAAGGCCACCATAACCATTCCCAACGGTTCCATAGGGCTCCTTTCTCTTTTTAGGCTCCAAAGTTTCGGCGCCTTGGAGCTTGAGCCACATGAACGGCGCTATGAGCGCCGAGTGCAAATGGGTCACCCCACACGAACACTGACGGTCAGATGCATGCGTAAGAGGTTGGCTTCTGAGTCTAGGAAGACCCGCGGGATAAGCTAATACCTTATACCCCTCGGGCGCTCGTGGTCGAGCAGTCGGCAGGCTGGCCTTTGAGGATCATATGAAGGGGATGCCCCCGCTATGTGCCGTGTCGGCAGTCGGTCTTGAACCGATTCAGCAAAGTGGGTGTTCCGTCATGCCTTTAGGCCCGTCGACCAAGCGACGCGCACACCAGCATGAGAGAGAACTCCCTGTTTGTTGGTGTTGGCTCAGGAACGCTCTACCAATCACGGGCACCGCAGGGGCGTATGGAAAACTCTCACCCGGGCTGGATCCTTCGAAGCCCCGCGTCATGATGTTTAGCACTTTAACTCCTTTGGCTCCGTACGGTCCCTCCGCTGTCCCTTGTGCCCGGACACCGGACCCTACCCTGTTCCTCATATCGCAAGATGACCGTACCGTGGCCTTGACAATTTATCTCTGCAAGGCTCGGTACGGCGAAAGCAACAAAAAGCATGTAGGCTTTGCCGCCCGTCGTTCCGCTATCCCGACTTATGGCGCCCCTTCGGGTCACACCCTCAGGTCCAATGTTACGCTGCAACGCCGTCTTTAGTAAACCTCTTAAATTCCACCAGATTTCTCGGCGTCAATGCATTCTATGCGTAGCCTTGGTGGAAAGTCAAGATGAAACTCGAGAAACCTTCGCTTCTTCATTCCACGGTGACGCTCTTAGCCAGATTTCTCGGTTGGTCCACGTCCGTGCCGCGAAGGTCAGCCATATGATAAGCCAGCAGCTGCAAAGGGACGGTGAACACGATGGGAGCCAGCCATGGCGCGGTTTGGGGCACGCAAAACTGAAGCACATCGTCGTCTAGCCGCACATCACGGTCCCCCTCCACAAACGCCAAGACCTTGCCGCCTCGAGCCTTCACCTCCTGCACGTTGGAGAGCATTTTTTCGTAGAGGGGGCCCTTTTGGATAAGAGCTACCACCGGCATCTTTTCGTCAACGAGCGCGATGGGACCATGTTTCATCTCGCCGGCAGCATAGCCCTCCGCATGAATGTAGGAGATTTCTTTCATCTTGAGCGCCCCTTCCAGAGCAATGGGGTAGAGGAGACCGCGGCCCAAGTAGAGAAAGTGTTCCCGGTCCATGAATCGACGCGCCCATTCCCGCAGCGTCTGCTCTGCGCTCAGAACCTCCTCAATCTTTCCAGGTAGCTCCCGAAGTCCTTGAATGTGATAAGAAAGTTGTCGCGGTTGAATCCTTCCAGACAAATGAGCCCAGTGCAAGGCAAAGAGGTACAAAGCCACCAGCTGGGTCGTAAAGGTTTTTGTGGAGGCCACGCCGATTTCCGGTCCGGCGTGCGTGTAGAGGACGCCGTGGGCCATGCGCGCCAAAGTGCTTCCCACCACATTGACCACGGCTCTGCAATGCGCTCCCCTTTCCAGGCCTTCCTTGAGCGCAGCTCGAGTGTCCGCCGTCTCTCCTGATTGGCTGACCACCAATAGTAGGCTGTTGCTGTTGAGAAGCGGTCCTCGGTATCGGAATTCCGAACCAAGATCCACATCCACAGGCACGTGACAAAGTTGCTCAAGCAAATATTTGGCCACAAGGCATGCATGATAGGATGTGCCGCAGGCCACCAAATGGATGCGTTTGACGGTCTTGACCAGGTCTTGTGAAATATTGAGGTCGGATAATCGAAGCCGCTCTTGGTTCAAATCGACGACGCTGCGCAACGTGTCGATGATGGCTCGAGGCTGCTCAAAGATTTCTTTTTGCATGAAGTGCTTGTAGCCAGCTTTTTCTGCGGCCACAGGATTCCAATCCACGGTCTGCACGGTGTGGAAGCGAGGCTTTCCCTCCAGCGTCTCGATCTGATAGCCGTCTCGGCGCAACACCACCAGATCGTCATCTTCCAGAAGAACAATACTGCGGGTGACATGCAAGATGGCGGGAATATCCGAAGCGAGATAGTAGGCCCCCTCGCCAAGACCAAGAATTAGCGGGCTCTCGCGCCGGGCCCCTACGAGAAGATTTGGAGCTTGCTCATTTAGAAAAACTACGGCAAAACTACCTCGCAGTTGGCACAGGGTCGCCCGCACACTTTCCACATAGTTCCCGCACCGGTGCCACTGATCTTCCAGAAGTTTGACAATGACCTCCGTGTCCGTCTCTGAAGTAAACTCGTACCCCCTCGCCAGCAAACGGTCCTTGATTTCACCATAGTTTTCAATTATGCCGTTGTGCACCACGGCAAACGGGCCCGATCGATGAGGGTGAGCATTTTCATCGCTTGGTGCGCCGTGTGTTGCCCATCTCGTATGTCCAATGCCAATCGTGCCCTGGACCGGGTTTTCCGCCAACCTCTTTTCCAGCTGGCTGATCTTCCCCACGCATCGGACGGTTTTGATTCTCCCTCCGAGGTCAACCACCGCGATTCCCGCGCTGTCGTAGCCTCGGTATTCCAAACGCCGAAGCCCTTCGACGAGCAACTCCACGCTGTCTTCCTGACCGATGTAGCCGACGATTCCACACATGAACCGTCTCCTTATTCCTCGTTTCCTGGTCTCGCCGTGCCAGTCATATCATCGGAATCGGCGCCTGTCACCTTTAACGAAAAAACCCCGTCGCGTGACGACGGGGTTTCTAATTTAGAGCTCACTATGTCGAATCTAGCGGCGGGCGGCAACTTTGAGTCGAGTGAGAGCCCTCTGCAGCGCCGCCTGAGCCCTGGCAAATTCCACACGGTCCTTTGCCTCGCGCAAACGCCGCTCCGCCCGTTCCTTGGCCGCCTGAGCTCGAATCACATCGATGTCGGTGGCCTCTTCCGCTGCCGTCGCAAGAATGGTCACCTTATCGGGCAAAACCTCAGCATACCCACCCATGATGGCCACAAACCTCGTGCTGCCGCCGGCCTTAAACCTAAGTTCGCCAATCTTCAACTTGGTTAAGAAGGGGATGTGGTTGGGCAACGCTCCAAACTCGCCATACTCCCCGGGAGCCACCACCATGTCTACTTCTTCGCTCAAAACTTTACGGACCGGCGTAACGACCTCTAACAAAAGTTTTCCTGCCATGTTTGCCCACCGTTCGCTCAGTAGGTTACGCCGCAGCCATCTGTTTGGCTTTTTCGATGGCCTCTTCGATCGTCCCGACCATGTAGAAGGCCTGTTCTGGGAGATCGTCGTGTTTACCTTCCACGATTTCCTTGAACCCTCGTATGGTGTCTTCTAGCTTGACATATTTTCCTTCTACACCCGTGAACTGGGCGGCCACGTGAAACGGCTGGGACAGAAACCGCTGAATCTTTCGAGCTCGACCAACGATGATCTTGTCTTCATCGGAGAGTTCGTCCATTCCCAAAATCGCGATAATGTCCTGCAGATCTTTATACTTTTGGAGAATCTGCTGGACATTTCGAGCCGTCTGGTAGTGCTCTTCGCCAAGAACGTTGGGGTCGAGGATGCGCGAGGTGGAATCCAGCGGGTCCACGGCCGGGTAAATACCGAGCTCCGCAATCTGGCGCGAGAGCACAACCGTTCCATCCAAGTGCGCAAAAGTCGTCGCCGGTGCGGGGTCGGTTAAGTCGTCGGCAGGCACGTACACGCATTGAACTGAAGTGATGGACCCCTTGGTCGTCGAAGTAATTCGTTCTTGAAGTTCGCCAAGGTCTGTACCTAGCGTGGGTTGATAACCCACCGCGGACGGCATGCGGCCGAGCAGCGCCGAGACTTCCGCTCCGGCCTGCGTGAACCGGAAGATGTTGTCGATAAAAAGCAACACGTCTTGGCCTTCCACATCGCGGAAATATTCCGCCACCGTCAGCGCCGACAAAGCAACACGAGCGCGGGCTCCCGGGGGCTCCGTCATCTGTCCGTAGACAAGTCCCGCCCGAGGAAGGACTCCGGATTCTTTCATTTCCAGGTACAGGTCGTTTCCTTCACGGGTCCGTTCACCCACGCCGGCAAACACAGAGATACCACCGTGCTCCATGGCGATGTTATGAATCATCTCCATCATGATAACGGTCTTGCCCACGCCGGCACCCCCAAACATGCCCATCTTTCCACCGCGGGGAAATGGCACCAAGAGGTCGATGACCTTGACACCCGTCTCCAGGACGTTCACCGATGTATCCTGTTCGGTAAAGTGCGGCGCCGGCCGGTGAATGGGCGAATACTCATCCGTCTCGACTGGTCCTAAGCCATCCACGGGACGGCCAACTACGTTGAGCACGCGACCGAGCACCTTCTTGCCCACCGGCATCTGAATGGGCTTGCCCGTGTCTTTTACCGGCATGCCGCGGACTAGGCCGTCCGTCAAGTCCATGGCAATGGCGCGCACCACATTGTCCCCAAGATGCTGCGCAACTTCCAGGACCAAGTTGTCCTCTTCGTCGCTGAGTCCGGGATTGCTCACCAGAAGAGCGGTCAAAATTGCCGGCAGCTTACCCTCTTCGAACTCAACGTCGACCACGTTCCCGATGACTTGCACTATCCTTCCAATATTCATGTGGCCCGATACCTCCTTTGTTATTTTTCGAACCATCAACTACTTCTTAAGAGCCTCTGCGCCACCGACGATGTCCATAAGTTCCTTTGTAATCGACGCCTGGCGTGCCTTGTTGTACGTTAGCGTCAGGTTGTGCACCATATCCTTGCAGTTGTTGGTGGCGTTCTCCATGGCCGTCATCCGGGCCGCATGCTCGCTGACCGCCGTCAGGTAGAAGCAGTCCAGGAGTTGATTGTAGACGTAGTTTGGCAACAAATCGTTCAGAAGCTCTTCATGTGACGGTTCAAAGATGTATTCGCGCGCTTCACCCTCCGCATGGGTCTCGGGAACGACGGGCAACAAACGTATGATCGTTGGTTCTTGCTTCACCATGCTACGAAAATGGCTGTAGATGATGTACACCTCGTCTGCGTCGCCGTCCAAAAACAACTCAATGATCTCCCGCCCAAGCCGAAAGGCGTCGTCATAATTGGGCTTGTTAAGCAAGCCCGTAAGTTCCCTTCGCACGGTGTAGTGGCGCCTGCGGAAGTAATCCCGCCCTTTTCGGCCCGCGGCCGTCAAAGAGACTTCCAGGCCTTCGCGGCGCTTTTGCATGATGAACCGCTCTGCCGTTGCGATTAAATTATTGTTGAAGCTTCCGCACAGGCCTCGGTCTGCAGTGAGAAGGACCAATTCGATTTTTTTGACCTCTTCCCGCGGGGTCATGAGCAGAAAGCTTCCGTCCGGCTCCACCCCTACCACAAGCCTCCCGATGACCTCCCGAAACTTTTCCGCATAGTTTCGGAAGCGCTCCATGTTTTCCTGAGCCCCTCGCAGCTTAGCCGCCGCCACCATGTTCATGGCTTTGGTGATCTGCGAGGTCTTTTTCACTGCCTCGATCTTGCGCTTGATATCCCGAAGGGTCGCCATACACGCCTCTTTTCAGAAAGGCCTCCGCCTCGAATTATCCCTGAAACACTCCAGCAAATTCTTCCAGCACGCTGGCTATCTTCTTGTCCAATTCCTCGCTGATGACCTTCTTTTCCTTAATCTCCTGAAGGATCTCGGGGTACTTTCTTTCCACGAAGGCAAGCATCTGGCTTTCGTAAGCTTGAACCTTCTCCACCGGAATCTTGTCCAAGTAACCACGCGTGCCCGCGTATAGAGACATCACCTGTCGTTCTTCGGGCATGGGCTGGTATTGTGGCTGTTTGAGCAGTTCAACAAGGCGCATACCGCGGTTAAGCTGTTGCTGGGTAGCTTTGTCCAAATCGCTTCCGAACTTGGCAAAGGCTTCCAGTTCCCGGTACTGAGCGAGGTCCAGGCGCAGACGCCCGGCAACCTGTTTCATGGCTTTGGTCTGAGCAGCACCGCCCACCCGTGACACCGAAAGGCCCACGTTAATGGCTGGTCGCACACCAGCGAAGAAAAGACCCGGCTCCAAGTAGATCTGGCCATCGGTAATGGAGATCACATTGGTGGGAATGTAGGCAGACACGTCGCCCGCTTGGGTCTCGATAACGGGCAAAGCCGTCAGCGACCCTCCACCCAGCTGATCGTTCAGCTTGGCCGCCCGCTCCAACAGACGCGAGTGGTTGTAGAAAATATCACCAGGATAGGCTTCACGCGCCGGAGGCCTCCTAAGGAGCAGGGAAACCTGTCGATAGGCAGCCGCCTGTTTCGACAAGTCGTCGTAGATGATTAAGGCATGCCGCCCGCTGTCGCGGTAGTACTCACCCATGGCACATCCGGCATAAGGGGCAATGTACTGAAGCGGTGCAGGATCGCTGGCGCAGGCCGCCACCACAACGGTGTATTCCATGGCGCCATGGCGACGCAGCGTTTCCACGACCTGGGCCACCGTCGACTTCTTCTGACCCACGGCCACATAAATGCAAATGATGCCGCTGTCTTTTTGGTTAATGATGGCATCGACAGCGATGGCCGTCTTGCCGATCTGACGATCGCCGATGATCAGCTCGCGCTGCCCTCGGCCAATAGGCGTCATGGCGTCAATGGCCTTTATTCCCGTGTACATGGGTTCGTTGACGGGCTGACGTGCGATAACACCCGGCGCGATGCGCTCAATGCGCGCAAATTCCGTGGCCTCGATCGGTCCCTTGCCATCCAAAGGATTTCCCACGGGGTCGACGATGCGCCCGATGATCGCATCGCCGACCGGCACTTCCGCAATGCGGCCGGTGCGTCGCACCTCCGCACCCTCTTTGATGTGGATGTCTTCGCCCAGAATGGCGACACCCACGTTGTCTTCCTCCAGGTTCAGGGCCAAGCCGTACATGGGGCCATGATCCGTAGGGAACTCAAGCAATTCCATGGACATGCACTTCTCCACGCCGTAGACGCGCGCGATACCGTCGCCGACGGAGAGGACACGCCCGGTTTCGCTGAGCTCAACCTTCTTCTCGTAGTCCTTGATCTGCTCGCGAATAATTTGGCTGATTTCTTCGGCTCTGATCTCCATTAACCCAACTCACCCCTTTTCAAAGATTCTTTGATTGCCTGTAACTGCGTTCGCACGCTGCCATCGATGACCAGATCGCCGATACGAGCCACAGCACCTCCGATGAGACTTGGATCTTGCTGGAACTCGACGACGATCTTTTTTCCGGTCAATTTGCTCAGGGTTTCCGCAATCTTGGCTATGGCCGCATCGTCCAGCTTCACGGCCGCACTGAGCTTGGCGCGAGCCACATTGAAGTGCTCATCCGTCAGCCGCTGAAAGTACTGGGAGATTTCCGGTAAATACCGAATTCTTGCCTTCTCCACCAACAGCGTGCCGAAGCTGCGCAGCACGGGACTCATCTCGGCCTTTTCCGCCAGGGTGCGAAACACGGATTTCTTCACATCCTCTGGGTAGAGCGGGTTAGCCAGAGCATCCATGATCTCCGGCTGCTGGTCGAGGAGCTGCGCAAGCCCTTGCAGCTCTTGCCCGTACTCGCTCAGCTTCCCATCCTCTAAGGCGAGATTAAACAGAGCCTTGGCGTATCGTTTGGCGACAATCAACTTTTTCACTTTGCCTCCACCGCCTTTGTGATAAATTCATCAATCAAGCGATCCTGGTCCTCGGGCCTGATACTCTTTTTAAGAAGATCCTCCGCCGCATTGACAGACAGCTCGGCGATCTCCTCTTGCAGGCTTTCCTTGGCCGCCTTGATCTCCTGCTGAATGGCGAATCGGGCCTGTTCCTTGATGTAGTGGGCCTCCTTTTCCGCCGCCTCAATGATCTTTTGCTTCTCCGCCTCGCCTTCCTGAATATATTCGGCCAAAATCTGCTCGGTCTCTTGGTCCAAAGCCGCCAGCTTCGCTTGATACTCCGCGGCCTTGGCCTCCATTTCCTTCTTCTTCTCTTCCAGCTCCGTCAAAAGCCTTTGAATGTTTTCCCGTCGGGACGAAAAGAAATTGGCCACGGGCTTTTTTAGCAGCTTGATCAGAATGGCAACCATGATGGCAAAATTCATCAACCGCAAAAAGAAATCTTTCCACGGCAGCCCCGCCGCCTCATGCCCTCCGGCTGCCGAAGCGAAGGCTGCAGTTGCCACACCAAAACTCACTGCCACCACTGCCGTCAACGTCGTTTTCCATCCCTTCATTGATCGCCCCTTACCGTCAAGATACCCCGGCTTTCTTCAACGCCCTAAAGACTGCGGCCAAGAATGCGCTGAGCCATATCTTTGGAGAAAACCTGAATTTGGGCCTGAAGTTGCGCCCGAACCTGGCCGATTTCTCTTTGAATTTGCTCGCGCACCGCCTGCACTTCCTTAGCCGCCTCTTCCGCGGCTTGACTCAAAAGATCTTTTTCCACGCGATACGCGGCTTCTTTCAGCTCCTGCACCTTTTCGCGGCCAGCGGCCCGCGCCGCCTTGAGGCGCTCTTCAAATTCTTGAATCGCCCTTTGGGCTTCCCTTTCCGCATTATCGATGCCCGCCCTTTGCTTGCTGATCAATTCGTTTCTCTGGGCTACCAGCCGCCGAATCGGCCTATAAAGCACCAGATTCATGAGCACCAGCAACAAAAGAAAGTTGGCCATTTGAATGAACAGTGTCACATCGACGTTGATCATGATCCCCCACCCTCACTCTTGATAATCTCTTGCTGGCGGCCGTGCCGAGTTCCCTTTTCGGCCACCATGACCTTGCTGTCATAGATGCTTCGCAGTGGGTTTTGCCATTTATTCCGACCGGATCTAGGTCCGGAGCCTTCTGATGGTGGAGTGCATAGCACACCTGAATGGTCTTGGCAAGGGAAAAAGTAAAAAAAATCACAATGCACCAGCCGGGATTTTGGCGTGCTTCAGCGGATTACTTGGGTCGGTAGGCGTAGCGGCGCATCGACACGCTTTCAATGAGCCCCACGGCCGCGCATAGGCTCAGCAGCGAGGATCCTCCGTAGCTGACAAAGGGCAAGGTAATGCCCACCACGGGAAGAAGCCCGATGACCATGCCGATGTTGAACAGGGCCTGCCACATGATCAGGGCGCTCATGCCCACCACCAAAAACATTCCAAAACGGTCCTTGGCGCGCACGGCAACGCGAAAGGAAGCGCAGATGAACAGAAAAAAGAGCGCAATCATGACACTGCATCCCCAGAACCCCCATTCCTCGGCCCACACGGAAAAGATGAAGTCCGTATGTTTTTCGGGTAGGAACCGAAGCTTGTTTTGTGTCCCCTTGAGAAACCCTTTCCCCCAGAGCATACCGGATCCCACGGCCACTTTGGATTGAATGGTGTGATACCCACTGCCCATGGGGTCCCGTTCCGGTGCGATGACGGTCCGAATCCGATCCCTTTGATATTCTTTTAGCCCGTAATGCCATAGAGGGTACACGCTGAGCACACCGGCCAGGGCCACCGCTATGAGGTATCGCCAGCGAATCCCCAGCACAAACACCATGGTGAAGGCGACGGCCAGCAGGCACAGGGTGGTCCCCAGGTCCGGCTCCACCACGATGAGAAGGGCGGGCGGAAGCACCAAGCCTGTGGCCCGCAGCAGTTGTTTGATAGACGGATAGGGCTCAATGTCCTGAGCCGAAAAGGTTCGAGCCAACTGCAACACCAGGGCCAGCTTCATGAATTCTGAAGGCTGGAGATTGAACCCCGCGATGGTCAGCCATCTTCTGGACCCCTTGATGCCTTCTCCTGCAAGAAGGACCACGGCCAAGGCCGCCAGGGTGGCGAGGTAGAGCCATGGGGCTACTTTTTTGAGCTTTTGGTAATCGACCAAAAGAGTACACAGGAAAACGAGGCATCCCAGGGCAAACCACATGAGCTGTTTGATAAAGAGGTTTCGTGAAGGATTCAGCTGGATTTCCGTGTACAGGGCGCTGTAAAGGGAAGCCAGCCCCAGGCACGAAATGGCAAAAAACAAGAACACGATGCTCCAGTCAAAATATTCCACCAACCTTCGATCCATCATGGCACTAGTCTCTGTCCTCGTCGACGGTTTGAACCTGGGCGCCCTCACGCCCTCGAAGCTCGGGATAGGTCTTTTGCAAATACCTGCGGAGCACCTTTTGGGCCAAGGGAGCAGCTCCCGAAGATCCATGGCCTCCGTGTTCAACAATGACCGCGACCACAATTTCCGGCCTTTCCGCCGGGCCATAGCCCACAAACCATGCGTGGTCTTTTAGATGCTCGGGCAGAGCCCGCTGGTGAACCTTTCGGTTCACGTTTTCGCCCATTTTGACCACTTGTGCCGTCCCGGTCTTCCCTGCCAGGGCCACTTCCCTGAGAGCGATGCCATGAGCGGTGCCACGCGCTTCGTTGACGACGCCCACCAACCCTTTCTTGACGATTTCCAAGGTGTCCTTGCGCACAGCAAGCCTTCGGCGCACCTTGGCTTTCACCAGGTCTCGCTCCCCATCATCCGCCGCTTCGAGGCGTTTAACCAGCTTGGGCGTCCACAAAGTGCCTCCGTTGACCAGCGCCGCATAGGCCATAGCCGCCTGCAGCGGGGTGACTTGATCAAAGCCTTGTCCGATCGAGATGGACAAGGTCTCCCCTTTCTGCCAGGGAATGCCCACAGCCTTAAGTTTCCAGTCTCTTGTGGGAATGATTCCCGCCCGCTCTGACGGAAGCTCGATCCCACTCAACTCCCCGAGCCCAAACATCTTTGCATAGGCTGCGATAGTATCCACACCGAGCTTCATTCCCACGGTGTAGAAATAGACATCGCATGACTCCACGATGGCCCGATGGGCATCGACCGAGCCATGCCCCGTATCCTTCCAACATCGGTAACGACGTCCGGCGAAGAGATAATATCCTGGGCAGAAAACGACACTGGTCGGGTCCACCACGCCTTGTTCCAGAGCCGCCACGGCCACAAAGGGTTTATAAATGGATCCGGGGGGGTAGGCTGAAGACACGGCACGATTGAGCAACGGGTGGCTGGAATCCGAAATTAGCTTTTTCCACTCCTCGGGCGTCATCCCTCGAACGAACCGCTCCTGATCAAAAGTGGGGCTGCTGGCCAGGGCCAGAATCTCTCCCGAATTGGGATCCACCGCCACAATGCTTCCCTTTTTTCCTTCTAAGCATTCTTCCGCAGTTCTTTGAAGGTCCAGATCAATAGTCAACCACACGTCTCTTCCGGGAATCGGCAGATTCTCCTGTAGCGAGCGAATATGACGTCCCAAAGCGTCCACTTCCACCTGCCGCCAACCACTTTTCCCTCGCAGAAAGGTCTCAAGGGATTTCTCAACGCCTCCCTTTCCGACAAACTCACCTGGTTGATACCCTCGATAGGCCTCTTTTTTGAGTTCTTCCTCGGAAATCTCTCCCAGGTAACCCACCAAGTGCGCGGCCGTGCCGCTGAACTTGTAGCCGCGACGCGGCACCACCTCCACGTAAACGCCCGGCAGCCGCAAACGCCGCGCTTCCACCTTGGCCACGGTATCCCGGTCAATATCGGCGATGAGCCGAATGGGTTCAAAACCCCTCTTGCTTTTGTTGGCCTCTAGGACAGCTTCCAGTTCGGCCAAGCCCTTCCCACTCAAAACACTCAAGGTTTCAAGAACATTGTGCAACGTCTCGGGGTCTTTGACATCTTCGCGCACCAACATAAGGTGAAAAGCTGGACGGTTTTCCACAAGAGGCACGCCGTAGCGATCAAAGACGATGCCGCGAGGCGACTGAATGGTTTCGGTGCGAATGCGGTTATTTTCAGAGCGATTTCGGTAGTAGGACCCTTTCACCACCTGCAAGTACCATAGTTGCAATAGGTACACCAGGAAAACGGCTAGGGCAAAGAGCACCACAAGGCGAAATTGGCGTTCAAAGACGGCGCGTTCGTTGCCTTCCCAGGCAATAAGTTGAAGGCCGTGGGCGTCGGGCGGCGTTTTGCTCGAATCGTTTGTCCTCTTGGCGTGGTTCATTCCAAGGCGCCACATCTCTGTCTGATGCCTTTAGCGAACTCTCTTAGTCAAGATCCACTGAACGGGAAGCATGATGAAAGGAGCGGCCACCATGGAAAAGACGGTTTGGGACGCCGCAGCCGGAAAGCCACTTGCCGCCTTGGACAAGCCGCCCACAATCAAGACCGACACTAGGCTCTGCACCAGCACTCCCACACCGACCAACAGCATCCGATAGACCATGGATTCCGTGTCCATTTGCCTGCTCCACACGCGATGCAAGAAGAGCACGAGCAGATAGGATGCGCCATGGGCACCCCACAGGCGCCCTTGAAAGACATCACTCACGTAGCCCCAAAAAAAACTCCACACAATGGCTCCCCAAAAAGGAAACCGCCTTGCAATCTCAACGCACACGGCCACCATGAGGTCTGCCCGCGTCCACGCCCGCGGCAAGCCGGTCATGAGAACCGCCTCCAGCACAAAGATCATCAGGGAATATCCTAAAAAAACGAGAGCCATCGCCCCCCAAGGCTCTCGCTCTTTCTGATAAATTCCCCCCATCTGCATGTTTTATTCTTTCGACGTCCCCTCCAGCCATAGCGCCGGAAATTTGGGCAAAGTCTTGAGAATCAGGACTTCCTGAAGGACACCGAATTGCACCGTCGGAACCACAATGATTTGTTGAAAGAGGGTAGCAGGGTCCTTTCTGACCTGCTTGACAATGCCCAGGCGCAATCCAGCGGGAAACAATCCATCCTTTCCCGAGGTGACCAAGAGATCTCCAGGCCGCACCTCCTGATTGCTTCGAACGTAGCGCAGTTCGCAGGTTTCGGTGTCCAACCCTCCGAGAACACCTCGAACCCTGTTGCGCTGCACCAAAGCGTCCACAGCGCTGTCTCGATCAGTCAACGAAAGCACTCGAGCGTAATGATCCGACACATCCAGCACATGGCCCACCACCCCTTCATCGCTCACCACGGGCATGTCGGTGCGCACGCCCTCTTTCAGACCTTTATTGACGATGATGGTTCTCGACCAGCCGGTGGTATTTTGGACCACAACCTCGGCCGCCACGGATTCCACCTGAAGACGGTCACGAAAGTCCAAAAGGCGTCGCAACCTTTGGTTTTCCACAAAAGCTTCCTGATATCGCACCAGCTCGCTTTCCAGGAGGGCGCGTTGTTTTTTCAAGATCTCATTTTCCTCTTGCACATGGCGCAGGGTTACATAGCGATGCACCCAGTTTTCTATGGCTTGTGTACCCTTTCGGGCAGTAAGCAGGAGCGGGGCAAGGGTTTCCACAACCGCCCTCTGAACCATATCCATTGGTCCAAGGGGTCTAAAATTGAGCGACAGGACGTAGAACATCGCTCCTCCCATCATCACAAACACGGCCAGCCACCGCATTCGGCGCAGCCATTCCGGCATAAGCCACTCACCTACGGGCTAATTCAAAGAGAATCGAGAAGAATCCTCGAAGTGGGCCCCTTTGACCGTTTCTGCGATTTCAGGTACCCGTTAACCGAGAACCTCCTTGAGGATTTCGATGTCCTCCAAAGCCTTTCCGGATCCGAGCACAACGGTCGCCAAGGGGTCATCGGTCAGCACCACCGGTAGGCCCGTTTCCAACCGAAGCAGATGATCCAAGTTGCGCAAAAGAGCGCCCCCTCCTGTCAGCACGATGCCTCGATCCACAATATCCGCCGCCAATTCGGGTGGTGTTTGTTCCAGAGCTGTCTTGACCGTCTCTACGATACTGTCGATTTGTTCCTGAATCGATTCCCTAATCTCGTCCGAGTTGATTTCGATCGTCTTGGGAATGCCGCTCACCAAATCTCGCCCCTTGATGGCCATCGTCTCTATTTGCCCCGTGGGGTACGCATTGCCCAGGGTGGTTTTGATGAGTTCGGCGGTTCGCTCGCCGATGAGCAGGTTATATTTGCGTTTGATGTGCTGCAAGATCGCCAGGTCCATCTTATCCCCACCCACGCGCACCGAACGGCTATAAACGATTCCAGCAAGGGAAATCACGGCCACCTCGGTGGTTCCTCCGCCGATGTCCACAATCATGTTGCACACCGGCTCCGTAATGGGCAATCCGGCTCCGATGGCCGCCGCCATGGGTTCCTCGATCAGGTAGACCTCGCGCGCTCCTGCCGATTCGGCCGACTCCCGCACCGCACGCCGTTCCACCTGCGTGACGCCCGAAGGCACGGCCACGATGATTCTCGGGCGCACCAGACTGCGCCGGTTATGAACCTTACGGATAAAGTAGCGCAGCATGGCTTCGGCCACTTCGAAATCCGCGATTACACCGTCTTTCAAGGGTCGGGTGGCTTCAATGGTCCCTGGCGTCTTTCCCAACATCAGCTTGGCGTCTTTGCCTACAGCCACCACTTGGGTGCTTTGGCCGGCCGTGCGCTTAACGGCCACTACGGACGGCTCACAAAGCACGATCCCTTTACCCTTGACATAGACAAGGGTGTTGGCTGTGCCCAAATCGATGGCCAAGTCGTTGGAAAACCACCCTAAAATTCGATTTACGAGCATAAAATCATCCTCTCTGTGCTAGGATCCGGGTGAACCAGCGACCTGTATCACTTTGGCGATTTTTCCGCAATCGGTTCCTTCAGGAGGTCTCAGCCGGTCCATGAACGTCGTTTTACTGCAATTGCCCGTCCAGTCCCACGACTATTCCTATCCCATAGAGAACATGGCTCTGGGCGCTGCATACCTGAAAGCCTACGCTGAATCCGTGTTGCCCGACGTGCGCATTGTGCTCGGCCCCAAAAACCTTGTCAATTATGGCGGTGACGCGGCTTTGGAAGCGTGGATCGTGGCACAGCAGCCGGACCTGGTCGGGTTTAGTTGCTACGTATGGAATGTGGAACGATCCCTGGCCATAGCACGTCGTCTTCGAGCCCGGTTCCCTCACGCTCTCATCGTCGTAGGGGGCCCCGAGGTCACTGCGGAAAATGAGTTTCTAAAGGCCGCCGGCGGTTTTGACGTGGGCATCGTGGGTGAGGGTGAGGAAACGTTTGCCACCTTGCTTGCGGCGCTCTCCAACGGCCATTCGACCATAAAAAATCTTCCCGGGCTTCTGCTTCCCTCCTCCGGCGGATGGCATTCCACGAAACCCCGCCCTCCCATACATCACCTGGACGCCATTCCCTCGCCGTATTTGTCCGGAGCCCTTTGTCCTTCAGATGCCAGAACCATGCTTTTGGAAACCGTGCGGGGCTGCCCCAATCGTTGCACTTATTGCTATTACCACAAACGGTTTCCTCGAGTGCGAAGCTTTTCCCTAAACCGTCTTCGACAGGAGCTTATTTGGGCTGCACATCATGGTGTTACGGAAATCTATTTTGTGGATCCTTGTTTCACGCGACGAAAGGACCTGGCTGCTCTTTTGGAAGCCATCGAGGAGGCACGCCGCCTTCACGACTTCACGTTCCAGTGCGAGTGCACCGCCGAAGACATCACACCGGCTCTTGCCCACGCCTTGGCTCGAGCTGGTCTGAGCCAGGTCGAAGTGGGCTTGCAAACGATCAACCCCAAAGCTTTGGCACGAATTGGCCGTCATTTTGATCGAAACCGGTTCGTGGCTGGCATTCGAGCTCTTCGAAACGCCGGCATTCGCGTCATGGTGGACATTATGGTCGCCCTTCCCGAAGATTCCCTCACCGATTTCCAAAGAAGCCTGGATTTTGTTGTGGATCACGATCTGTACGACGAACTGAGTGTCTACACGCTGAGTCTTCTTCCCGGCACAGAATTGCGGCACCACGCCGCGTCCCTAGGGCTCCATTACTGCCTGGATCCCCCTTACCACGTGATTCGAACACCCCACATGAGCCCCGATGACATTCGACGCGCCTATGAATATGCGGAAGCCGCGAGTGGGGTGGATTTTTTTCCACCCGACCGGCCACCCATTTTAGATTCGCCTAATGTGCACCACCAGGGTTCTTTTCTGGCAGCATTTCCTGTGGAAAAAACTTTGGATCTCTTTGGTGACCAGCACGCCACGGACCAGAACCCCACCCTCGGTGGGTACACCTCGGTGGGCCAAGCCCTTGCGGTTTATGTATCTCAGGACACGGTCGAATCCTTGCAAGACCCTGCAGTTGTTCAAGTCCTCTTGAGCATTTTTAAAGAAAACCCTTGGACGCTTCTGAGCTTTGTCCTCACGCCAAGAGATCGCCACTTTCCGTGGACGGCTGTGTTTGATGTGGCGCAAAAGGTGCTGGCCCTCCGCGCTCATGTAATGGATCGCGAGGTCTTTTCCACCTTGGATCCGGTAAAGTCCGTCCAGATCTTCGCCCTGATGCCCGTCAAGGCTTCTCAGAAACTCCTCGCGCGTTTTCCTGTGATCGATTTTGCAACTTTGCAGAAGCCCCACGACGCTTCACAGTCGACGTCCCATCAGGCGTGGGTCGGAATTCCCGAACAGTCTTCTCCCGAAGAGGATGCCTTGTGGATGGAAACCCTGTGGTCCATGTTCCCATCGCACATTGCCCACGTTCGCCTGGGTGACGGAGAAATCTTTTCCTGAGCCCGCCCCTTTCATAACGGGCGTAAGAGAACTCTGAATCTGTGAGGGCAAAAAGCTTCGGCGGACACGGTCTTGAAGGCACGACCTTTCGGCCGTCCTTCAAAACGCGGATCACAGGCGCCCGGTCCCTTGACGGTGACGATCCTACAGGTGAGAAGAAAATGTTCGCGTCTTCAGGAACTCTCTTTGGGCAGGGATTCGAGATAGGCGAAAACCAGTTCCGCCACCTTCTTTCCCGAAAGAAGCATCCCCCCAAAGATGGGCCCCATACGGGGTCCCCCAAAGGTGGCATTGGCGGCCATGCCCGCTACAAAAAGACCGGGAAACACGTCACGGGTGTTTTCCAACGTGAGCCGTTCCGCCTCATCGGACCACATGGACTTTTCCCCCTCCAGCGACCCACTGGGCGTCTTCAGCCTTCCCGGCACCTTTTTTTGCACCACGCTGACCACTTCCGTGTCATGCCCGGTGGCGTCGATCACGGCCCGGGCGCGAATGGCCAAAGGGTCCACATGCAAGCCGGCCATGTTCACAGCCGTCCAATTGACCACAAGCCCCACAATGCCTTCAGGCCGCATCACCACATCTTCCACACTGAGGGCGTTGAAAATGGGTGCACCCGCTTTCACGCACCGTGAAGTGAGGGTGGAGGCCGTTTCCACGGCATCCGCTGTGTAGTACCCTTCCTGGTAAAGCCGCGTGCTCACCCCAAGCTCCTCCAACACATGGCAGGCCTCTTCCTGGACCACGATTTCGTTAAAAAGCATCCCTCCTCCCCACATCCCGCCACCAACACTGAGTTTTCTCTCAAAGACAGCCACCTTCTTTCCGGCCGAAGCCAGGCAATAGCCGGCCACAAGCCCAGCAGGACCCGCGCCCACAATGGCAGCATCCAGGTTCAAAATGCCCCTGATCTTTTCAAAATAACGGTCGATGATCGCTTTCGTGATGATTCTCTCATCCAAGGGCATGCCGATTTCCTCCTCTTTTTTCGGATTCACCCCATGGCCGAGACGGACAGTTTGACGGCGCATAGCTTGCCGCACATGGTGCACCCTTGACGATCCTCTGTGACGTGCAACCGACGTTTGACCAGTTCGGGGTCCAGCGCTGCCGTGACCATTCCCTCCCAATCCAGGGTTCGGCGGCACTGCGACATGGCACGGTCCTGGGCCAGCGCCTGGGGAATGCCCTTGGCCAGGTCGGCAACATGGGCCGCAATACGGGCCGCCATGACACCTTGATAGACGTCGTCTTCATCGGGTAGTCTTAAGTGCTCTGCCGGCGTGACATAGCACAAAAAGTCCGCTCCCGCCGCTCCGGCCAGGGCGCCGCCGATGGCCGCCGTAATATGGTCATAGCCCGCAGCAATATCCGTCGGAAGCGGCCCAAGGACATAAAAGGGTGCGCCATCACACAGCTTTTTTTCCAAATGCACGTGGGATTGAATGTGTTCCAAAGGAACATGGCCAGGCCCTTCAATCATGACCTGAACGCCTTTGTCTCGTGCCCTCTGGGCTAGTTCCGCCAAAACGAGCAGTTCTTCGATTTGAGGCCCATCGATGGCGTCTGCGATGGCTCCCGGCCGAAACCCATCGCCCAAGCTCAGGGTCACATCGTGCGCATGGGCAATGTCCAGCAGCGTGTCAAAGTCTTCATAGAGCGGGTTTTCCTTGTGGTTACGGCGCATCCACGACAACAGAATGGACCCCCCACGACTGACACAGGGCATGATCCTTTGAAAATACTCAAGCTTTTTTGCCGATGCCCGCGTCACACCGCAGTGCACCGTGATGTAGTCCACTCCCTGTCGGCATTGGGTTTCAATGCCGGAGAAGAGATCGTCGGGATCCATTTTTTCTAGGGGAACACCCCGCCGAACCATGTCCGTGGCAACCGCATAGATGGGCACGGTGCCGACCATCGTGCCCGCCTCCTGCAAATACATGGCGCGAAGCGCCTCCAAATCGCCCCCTGTGGAAAGGTCCATAACGGAATCCGCTCCGGCCCGTATGGCCGCAGCCAACTTGCGCCGCTCCACAGTCATGTCAGCACATTCGCCACTGGCACCTAGGTTCGCGTTGACTTTGGTGCGCAGCCCTCGGCCGATGGCGCGCACCGTCGCAAATTCGTGATGCCTGTTCTTGGGCAAGACGGCGTGCCCTTTGGCGATCAGATCGCGCAGCTGTTCCGCCGTCACGGGTTCACCTTCGACGGCGCGACGCATGGCATCCGTCACGATGCCGGCCTTTGCCTCGTCAAGTTGTGTGCGCATGGTCTCCTCCTGTGGAATGTGGAGGAGGGGCGGCAACACGTCGGAGACCCTGAGGTGTGCAAGAACATGAAAAAAGCCGCTTGAATAGCGGCCGGCGGGATTCCGATGAGAAGCTCCGTTCGCCAATCCCTCCGCCAGCATGACCTGGATCAGGTTCAAGGGGTACCTTCTCAGCCCTCGCCTTTCTCGAGGACGCCCCCTGGCGATCACACATATGTTTATCAAATCATAAACACCAAATCAAACACAATCCTCCCCACCCAGCGGGGTGTCATCCGAATCCTCATGACGGGAAGGGGTCATGCCGAGGGCCTTTAAGGCGCGAAGCATGGCCCTTTTATGCATGTGTCCAGCAAAATGTACAGGGCTTTTTCCATACAAAGGATCCCATCCCGAAGGGTCGGCCACGCAAAAATACTGAACCTCCAGCCCAAACCGCACCGCCGCCTCCTCCACAGGCCAACCCTCCATTTTTTGCGCAGCCTCCCAGGTGGCTCCACACGGCGCACCCCGCCGCACCATAACCTTTTTCAGGCGCCCGTTTGCCACTTCAACCTCAATTTCCGGAGCACCAAACCGCTCCTCGTACAGCCCGAGCCGACCTGGCCGAGACAGGCCGCAGCAGGTGGGAGGAGTGTAGACGCCCAAGGCCTTCACTTTTTTGCCCGAGGCCACCACGGGAATCTTTAACGCCGCGCATCTTTTGGCCAGATCCTCGGAGAGATCCGGATGTCTTAGATAGTCCAACACCAAATCTGCCCGAATGGTCTTGGGGAGATAGGGTTGTGTGTCATCCAAAACCGGAGGAAGAGGCTCATCGATATTGACAACCTCCAGGGCATACAGCCCATCGCCGTACTTTCGAACGCCCGCGATCTTCGGCTCTCCACTGCCTCTTTGTTGAAAGACCCATATCTTCTGCGGCCGATTCATTTCGACTCCACCGAATGTCCCTGGTTTAGGGACTTTTCAATTTTAGCCCAGGTATCTTTGAGGGACACGATGCGATTGAAAACCAACCGCTGCGGAGAACTGTCTTGAGAGTCCAAACAAAAATATCCCAGTCGCTCGAACTGATACGGCCGCCCCAAAGGAGCGTCGCGCAAGCTGGGTTCCACCCGGCATTCTTCAAGCACTCGAAGGGACTCGGGATTAATATAGTCCAGAAAAGTTTTTCCGGGCTCCGTGTCATTGGGGTTTTCTTTGGTGAACAGACGGTCGTAGAGGCGGACTTGAGCCGTCAACGCATGGCGCGCGGAAACCCAGTGAATGGTTCCCTTAACCTTGCGACCATCGGGAGACCACCCGCCACGGGTGGCGGGGTCGTAAGTGCAGTGAATCTCCTGAATCTCTCCCGAGTGCGGATCCTTGACCACGTCCACGCACGTCACATAGTACCCATATCGCAAACGCACCTCTCGTCCGGGAGCCAGGCGGAAATACTGCTTCGGCGGATCTTCTCGAAAGTCGTCCCGTTCGATGTACAGTTCCCGGCAAAAAGGCACGGTTCGAACCCCCATGGTGGGGTCTTCGGGATTGTTGATGGCCTCCAACGCCTCTGTTTTGTCTTTTGGGTAGTTCACAATCACCATCTTCAGAGGGTGCAGCACGGCCATGACCCGTGGAGCTCTCTTGTTGAGATCTTCCCGCACACAGTGCTCCAACAGAGCCATGTCCACCATGCTGTCCCTTTTTGCCACGCCGATGAGTTCGCAAAACCTGCGAATGGCTTCGGGTGTGTAACCTCGACGGCGCAGGCCGGAAATGGTAGGCATTCGCGGATCGTTCCAGCCGTCCACCACGCCTTCCTGCACCAATTGGATCAGTTTGCGTTTGCTCAATACCGTGTAGCTCAGGTTCAAACGCGCAAACTCAATCTGCTGAGGATGATAGAGGCCCAGAGTGTCCAGGAACCAGTCGTAAAGGGGACGATGATCTTCGAATTCCAACGTGCAGATGGAGTGGGTAATGCCTTCGATGGAATCGGACAAGCAGTGGGCAAAGTCGTACATGGGGTATACGCACCACGTGTCCCCCGTCCTGTGATGGGACGCTTTCTTGATACGGTAGATCACCGGATCGCGCATGTTGAGGTTGGGAGAAGCCATATCGATTTTGGCTCGTAGAACATGTTCACCTTCGTCAAATTCTCCGGCACGCATGCGATGAAAAAGATCTAAATTTTCTTCCACGGACCGTTCCCTGTACGGACTGTTGCGTCCCGGTTCGGTGAGGGTTCCTCGATACTGGCGGATTTCTTCGGTGCTCAAACTATCCACATAAGCTTTTCCCAAACGAATAAGCTGCACGGCATACTCATAGAGTTGCTCAAAGTAATCCGATGTATAATACAACCGATCCCCCCAGTCAAAACCCAACCAGCGCACGTCTTCCTTGATGGATTCGACGTATTCCACGTCCTCCTTGGTCGGATTGGTGTCGTCAAAACGAAGATTGCACAACCCATTGTATTCCTGAGCCAAGCCGAAATTCAGGCAGATGGATTTGGCGTGCCCGATATGCAGGTACCCGTTGGGTTCGGGAGGAAAACGCGTATGAACTCGCCCACCGTACTTGCCCGTTTTCAGATCTTCTTCGATAATTTCTTTGATAAAGTTGGATGCCGTCGCGACCTGTTTTCCCGTGCTCATACCCCCCCTCATAGAGAAAGAACGCCTGAGACCCCGGGGTCTCGAGTCCATAGAAAAAACTTCCATAAAGCGGCAATAATCAGGGCATGAGAAATCTTGCCCTGCTCGACAAAGCCGGGGATCTCACTTATGGCATAGGTAACCACTTCAATATCTTCCATGGCATCAGGTTGTGGATCCTTGTGCGGTGCGGCATTCAGAGCAACAAAAGTATAGCAGCGGTTGTCTTGAATGGCCGGATTGGGAAAAGTGAAGCCAAGGCACAAAAACAATTCGGCCGTATAGCCGGTTTCTTCCAACAACTCGCGCCGTGCCGCCGTTTCCGGGCTGTCACCTTTTTCCACCACGCCTCCAGGAATTTCCAACGTCTCTTCTCGAACGCCATGGCGCCACTGGCGCACGAAAACCACGTGCCGTTTGGCTGTGACGGCAATAACATTCACCCAATCGGGAGCTTCCAGGACGTAGACGTCATGTTCCTTTCCTGTCCTGGGAGAAACCACTCGGTCTCGACGAAAGCCGAAAAGGGAGGAACCTTTGAGGCGTTCGCTACCCAATATGGGCCACGCTCGAACGTTCATGAAACGCTTCCTCTTGAGCACCGCGGCACAGACCCAACAGGCCAGGCCTTAGGCGAACAGGCTTTCGAGAGCTAGCCTTCAACCACGTGACACACGATCACCAAGTCACCCGCCGGCCCACCCGGTCGAAATCGATCCCCCGCCGCAGGGATTCTCAGCCGCATCTCGTGCACACATCCGGCCGGAATCGCCACAGTGACCGTGCACAATTCCAAGATTTCCCCGCTCCCACCGCAGCGTTGGCAGACCTTAGTCCCGGTTCCATGGCCATTTGGGGCGCATTCCGGGCAAAATACGCTGCGCTCATACGAGATTTTCTCTTGAGTTCCCGAAATGGCCTTGTTTCGGGGAATCTCTAGGTCATACCGAAGGTCCACGCGGGGTTGATAGAAGTCGTGGCGGGGTGCTCCACCCAAAAGGTCTTGGAATACCTCGGAGACGGCTTCGGCCATGCCCCATGACCAATGAAACACAGACTGCCGCGTGCCGTTGCTTCGATTGGTGTAACCGCACTGCTGATCGTAGAGACGTCTTTTTTCCGGGTCCGAAAGCACTTCGTAAGCATCGAGAACTCGCCGAAATTTTTCCGCAACTTCAGCGCATCCGGGGTTGACGTCAGGATGCCATCGCAGCGCTTGACGGCGAAAGGCACCCTTAATCTCTTCTTGGGATGCCTTGGTGGACACACCTAGTATGCTATAATAGCACTCTCTCATATCTCGCAGTTCCTTGGACACAGCAAGTGCGTCATGCTTTCAAACCCTGCAGCCGCCTCAATCGGCGAACGCAAGGGATCATAATGCGGCTGCCCTCTGAAAACAAGCCGCAACTGGGGGAAAGGAGACAGTAGCTCCATGGTGGCCAAGACGTTTGCTTTGGGCGTTTTGGGAATTCAAGCCTTCCTGGTGGAAGTGGAAGTGGATGTGGCCTCCGGGCTTCCTTCCTTTACCGTAGTGGGGCTTCCCGACAACATTGTTCGAGAAAGCAAAGAACGGGTCAAAAGTGCGCTGCTCAACTGTGGTTATCCTTTTCCCATGGACCGCGTCACAGTGAATCTGGCACCGGCCCATCTACGCAAGGAGGGAGCCGCCTTTGACTTGCCCATCGCCATCGGCGTGCTGGCCGCCTCCGGATTTTTGGACCCTATGGCCGTGGCTCGGCCCATCCTTGTGGGAGAACTTTCCTTGGACGGCCGCGTTAAGGCAGTCTCTGGCTGTCTTCCCATGGCCATACGAGCCCGGGAGCTGCGCCGAGAGATGTTGATCGTTCCGGTGGACAATGCCCGGGAAGCGGCTGTTGTGGATGGAACACAGGTTTTTCCTGTTCGTCACCTGGCGGAGGTGGTGGAGCACTTTCGAGGTGCCCGTCCCCTGACTCGGCTGAACATTCCTCGCGCCGACCTACTTTCTATGAGTGAGGACAATTCGCTCGATCTGGCGGATGTGAAGGGGCAGGAGCATGCCAAGAGGGCTTTGGAGGTGGCGGCGGCCGGTTCGCATAACCTTATGCTCATCGGGCCGCCGGGATCCGGTAAGACCATGCTGGCGCAGCGCCTGCCCACGATTCTTCCCCCCTTGAGCCTGGAAGAATCTCTGGAAACTTCCCAGATTTACAGCGTAGCCGGCCTGCTTCGCGATCAGCCGCTTCTTGCGCGCCGTCCCTTTCGCCATCCTCACCACACCATCTCCGATGCTGGGCTCATCGGCGGAGGCCATGTGCCTCGACCGGGCGAGGTGAGCCTTGCCCACCATGGTGTCCTTTTTCTTGATGAATTTCCGGAATTTCGTCGAAACGTGATCGACCTTTTGCGCCAGCCCTTGGAAGACGGCCACGTGACCATAGCGCGAGCCGCCATGACCCTGACCTATCCGGCTCGGTTCACGCTCGTCGCCGCCATGAACCCCTGTCCGTGCGGCTTCGCCGGAGACACTCGAAAGCCCTGTCGATGCTCGTCCTTGGAAATTCAACGCTATCGAAACCGCATCTCCGGACCGATTTTGGACCGCATCGACTTGCATGTGGACGTTCCAGCCGTGTCCGTGGAAGATCTGCAAGGGACATCCCGCTGTGAATCGTCCCATGACGTGCGGCAACGTGTCATGGCGGCTCGAGAACGCCAGAGGGCTCGATTTCGCCGAACCAACCTCCACGCCAATGCGGCCATGGGGCCCAGGGAAGTGGAACGATACTGCACACTGGATTCCCAGGGAAAACGCCTTCTTCAGGAGGCTATAGCCACCCTACATCTCAGTGCCCGCGCCTACCACAGAATTCTCAAGGTGGCCCGAACCATTGCGGATCTTGAAGGATCCGAGACTATGGCCCATCACCATCTGCTCGAAGCAGTGCAATATCGAACCCTGGACCGAACCTTTTGGTCGTAAAACCGAAGATTCTTACTTTCCCTGGAACCTATTTCTGGCTAGCATAGCAATACTGGCTCAAAATCATCGGCAAACATCAGGGATACTGAAAAGCGATCGACCATGGAGTACCGAAAGACAAACCCCTCCCAACATGGTTTTCCTCCTTTGCAGCGCCCCTACCGCGTGGGCAAACTTATTGCCGCCGGGGCCGTCCTGCTGATTTCTGGAACGCTGGCGCTTTTGGCAGCCACCGCGGCCTACTTTCAGCTAGAACGATCTCTGCCCAGCATTCAGTCCTTGCGCGATTACCGGCCCTCCATCGTCACCACCATGTATGCGGCGGATGGCACGGTGATCGGAGAATTTGCCGCCGAACGCCGATACGTTCGCCATCTTGAAGAATTCCCTCGCCACGTGATCCTGGCCTTTCTTGCGGCTGAAGACGCCAACTTTTACGAGCACAAGGGCCTGGACTTCGGGGGCATTGTTCGTGCCATGATTAAGAACATTGAGGCAGGGGGCATCGTTCAGGGCGGCAGCACCATCACGCAGCAGGTCGTTAAGACGTTCCTCTTGTCCCCGGAACGCACTTGGGTGCGTAAGCTCAAAGAGGCTATTTTGGCGTACCGCATCGACCGTTCCATGACCAAGAACGAAATACTCTACTTGTATCTCAACCAAATCTATCTAGGCGCCGGCGCCTACGGCGTGGAAGCCGCCGCACGCACCTATTTCGGCATCGGCGCGCGGGATCTGAGCATCGCTCAAGCTGCCCTTCTTGCCGGTCTACCTAAAGCTCCAAGCCGATACAGCCCTTTTCAGAACATGGACAAGGCTCTGAAACGACAACACTATGTTCTGGACCGCATGGTGGAGGTCGGTTTCCTTTCCCAGGAAGAGGCCTTGCGGGCCCGCCAAGAACCTTTACATCTCATGGAGCCCCCCGCAAGGGCTACCTATCCCATGAACAGTTTTACGGAAGAAGTGCGACGCCTCATGGAGCAAAAGTACGGGGCTCGCATGCTTTACCGAGAAGGTTTATCCATCCACACCACCATGGACGTGCACGCGCAACGTCTGGCCGAAAAGGCCATTGTGGAAGGACTCCGCCAGTTGGACAAGAGGCACGGGTATCGAGGTCCGCACGGGCACGTGGCGGATTCCGAAGCCGCCGATTTTTCTGAGGTTTTGGCAAAGAGATATGCCACTCTGAGCTCGGGCGACGTGGTGGAAGCGATGGTGATGGGCTGTGAGTCCCAAAAACGCCGGTGCCGACTCGATCTTGGAGCACAACGGAGCGCCGTGCTGAACCTCAAGGCCGCACCATGGGCGGCCGGCTATTTCTCGTCGAGACGCCACCTTTTTTCCAAAGGGGACCTCATCTGGGTGCGTGTGGAAGCGCAAGGTTCCGACACGACCCCGTGGCTCGTTTCTTTGGAACAAGAGCCGCAAACCGAAGGCGCCCTGCTGGCCATGAATCCTCAGACGGGACGCGTGGTGTGCATGGTCGGCGGTAAGGATTTTTCCAAGAGCCAATTCAACCGAGCAACCCAAGCCTATCGCCAACCGGGCTCCGCCTTTAAGCCCATCATCTATGCTACGGCCTTGGAAAAAGGTTCCACCGAGTCATCCATGCTCATCGATTCGCCCATCATCAAAGAAGACCCGAGCCTGGTGGGGCCATGGAAACCTGCCAACTACGACAATGCTTTTTGGGGGCCCATCACACTGCGCGACGCCTTGATTCATTCACGCAATGTGGTGGCTATTAAACTTTTGGAAAGCGTGGGCATTCATGAGGTGCATGAGATGGCGCGGCGGCTGGGCATTCGATCCCCATTGACTCCAACCCTTTCCTTGGCTTTGGGCGCTTCAGGCGTCAGTCTGTGGGAACTGGTCACCGCCTATTCGGCCTTTGCCGCTCAAGGCCTGCGGGTCGAACCCTACATGGTGGAAGCCGTCTATGACCGCAACGGACGGCTTCTGGAAAAGCACCAGGTCCGCCAAGAAAGAGCTTTGTCCGCCCAAACGGCCTACATAATCACCGATATCCTACAGGGGGTGATCCGAGAAGGCACGGGGCGCTCGGTGCGAAGCATTAATAGACCGGCGGCGGGAAAGACGGGAACCACCAATGAGATGAAAGACGCATGGTTTGTGGGCTATACGCCGGAACTGCTTACAGGGGTCTGGGTGGGCCACGATGACCATCGCCTGTCCTTGGGACCCAAGGAAACGGGCGGCAGAGCGGCTGCGCCCATTTGGCTGAGCTTCATGCAAGAGTATCTGCGGGAGACCCCGGCGGAAAACTTTCCCGTTCCGGAAAACATCGTCTTTGCGAAAATCCCTAGTAAATCTAATAAGTCTCAGGCCGAAAGGGGCCGAGAAACCTTTGCCGCTTTCGTGGAAGGCACGCAACCTAAGGGGCCTCAAGACATGCCGTTCTTGGAGGGGCCCTCGAGCGAAAGCGCCGCCGAAATCACATCCGGTTCTTTCTTTAAATCCGATCTGTTTTGGGGCAACAATTGAAACCGACCATGCCTGAAGGCCTTTCCCTGGAGTCTTTTTTCTCTTCGAGCGGCCTCCTTTCCGGCTTGTTGGCTCGATATGAGCACAGGCCGTCGCAGGCGGCCATGGCCAAGGCAGTGTGGCAAAGCTATATGGATGGCGTGCCCCTGGTGGTGGAAGCCGGCACGGGCACCGGCAAGACCTTTGCCTACCTCATTCCGGCGCTCTTGAGCGGCCGAAAAACCGTGGTGTCCACAGCCACCAAGGCGCTTCAGGACCAGATTCTCGACCAGGACATTCCTTTCCTCACGCGTCATTTTTTTCCACAAGCCCGCGTGTGTTCCCTCAAGGGCCGCAAAAATTACCTCTGTCTGCGGCGGTTTAGGGAATTTGCCCACCAGCCGTCGTTCTTGAACCCTCACGAGGCCAAACTTTTCGGCGCACTGCATCAATGGGCCGCGGAAACGAAAACCGGAGACCGCTCGGAGCTGGACTGGCTTCCGGATCACTATCAAGCCTGGAATGAGATCACCGCAGGGGCAGAACAGTGCCTGAACCAGCAATGTCCCCATTACGGGCAATGTTTCGTTCAAAAAAGTCGCCTTCAGGCCGCCAAAGCCGACCTTCTCATCGTCAACCATCACTTGTTTTTCGCCTCCCTCACCATGGAAGATCGTGGGTCGGGGGATTTCCTGTCCGCTTTTCCTGCGGTAATCTTTGATGAAGCTCACCATGTGGAGGATGTGGCCGGCTTGTTTTTTGGCCATCAATTCTCAAGCTGGTCGGTGGCCGAATTGACTCGCGACGTTCTTCGAGCCTTGGCCCATGCAAAGGTTTCAGCGGATTTTCGAAAAAACATAGCCTCCGCACTGGAACATCTGGGTCGACGGACCAGAGAGGCGGCTAAGATCCTCAGCGCGGCCGCTGGACCTTTGAGCATGCGCCAACGCCTGGACCTCGGCGCACCCACATCGCCTCTTCCAGCATGCGCAGCGGCACTTCGCGAAGCTTTGAAAAACCTTGGCCAGCTTGTCCAACAGCAGGCTGGCGTCTCACCCCTCTGGGAATCCTTGGAAGCGCGGTGCCGTGCTCTGGACTGGAACCTGGAGCAGATCCTCGGCCAGGAAGATCCGCACTTGACCCATTGGTACGAAGTTCACAATCACCCCGTGGGATTTACATTGCGCGCCACTCCCTTGGATGTCGCGCCCATTCTTTTGGAAAAGCTTTTCCATCCAAAGGAAACGGTGATTCTCACGTCAGCCACCCTGGCTACGGTAGAAAGCAAACGCCCCAGCTTTCACTACATTCGGGAACGCCTGGGTGTTCCACATGAGGGGCGCGAACTTCAGGTACCCTCTCCCTTTGCCTTTGAAAAACAGGCCGCCCTTTACATTCCCAAGCCTTTTCCTTTTCCCCATGAGCCCTCATTTTGTCAAGCCATGGCCCGGGAAGCGCTCAAAATCATGGACAAGACCCAAGGGCGCGCTCTTTTTCTCTTTACGAGCTACCGTCACATGCACGAGACGTATCGCCTTTTGGCCGACCAATTGCCGTTCCTGCTGTTGTGTCAAGGGGAAAAACCCAAAAGAAAACTCCTTTCTCAGTTCAAAGAGGATACGCACTCGGTGCTTTTGGCCACCTATTCATTTTGGGAAGGTATCGACGTGCCAGGACACAGCCTAAGCTGCGTGCTCATCGACAAACTCCCCTTTGACGTTCCTAATGATCCCATCACTGCTTCACGGGTGGAAAGACTTTCCCAGGCTGGACACAATGCCTTCTATCGCTATCAAGTGCCTCGAGCCGTTCTGCAGCTCAAACAGGGCTTCGGCCGTCTGATTCGATCTAGGCAGGACAAGGGCGTGCTGGTGCTCTTTGACACGCGGGTTCTGACCAAGCCCTACGGGCGTATCTTCTTGGAGAGCCTTCCCGCAATGCCCATCGTCCATCGCCTGGACGCCATACCGGAGCATCTTCTATCTTTGAAGGATCTTAACAGTTCGAATTCATAAACCAACTCCCTAAAATCTTGCCAAAAAAGAAGTGCGCCTGGGTTTTGCTTTTAAAGATTGGTTATAATTCATCAAGGCAGACCCAAGGATTCGTTGGATTCTTCTGGCTCATTGACGGCCAAGGCAACCACGATTGAAAAGGAGGGGACGCGATGGTGCCATCCAATCACAAGTGTTTCCTTGTGGCCGCGGACGGCTCCGAGCGCTGTCTTGAAGCGGCCAAGCGTTTCGGACAATTTTTCAAGGATCGCAGGGATTGCCATTGGACGATTCTTCACTGCGTGCAGCAGCACCTCATGTTGTACCCCGGCGAGCTCTGGGATGCGGACACGTCCCTGCGCGTCGCCAAGACGACTCAGGAAAAAATCTGCCACAGCATTACGAACCGATACCGTGAAGTCTTCATGGAACTGGGCTTTGACGAGGATTCCATCGACACCGTGTGCCGGTTGGATTCCTGGGACCCCGGCCAAGACATTCTCAAGGTGGCCGAAGAACGCAAGATTGCCAGTATCGCCGTCGGCCGCCGGGGCCTTTCCCCTGCGGAAAACATTCTCATTGGCAGCGTCTCCTCGCGCGTGGTGCAGTACGAACAATACCGAACGGTGTGGATCATGGACCCGGACGCACCGCCCACAGGCCATGTGCTCATTGCGGTGGAATCGCATCCCGAATGTCGCGCTTTGACTTACTATGCCAATGAATGGATTGGTCCGACGCCTGGAAAACGCTACACTTTCCTCCACATTTTGCCCCCCGTTCCGCCGGCTCTGTGGGATGACGGCCATATCTTGGATGAACAGGAGCGCGCGGCACGGCACTCATGGAAACGCCACTGGGAGGAGGAAAAGCGGCGCCAGGTGGATCAGTTCATGGACGAGGCTCGTGAAGTCCTGGGCTCACAAGGTATTCCCGACAGCGCCATTGAATGCCGCATCCTTCCCCTGCAAAAGGGGGTGGCTCGCGACCTGCTGGCACACATGGAAAGCGGCAACTACGAAGCGGTCGTCATGGGCAAACGCAGTCTTCGCGAGAAAAAACCCTTTCTTGTGGGAAGCCATGCCAACAAGGTCCTGCAGCACGCTCGCAAGGTCCACTTGTGCCTTGTGGGCAGAGCGTGCTGAAGGTTTTCCAGATCGGTCCTTGACAACGAGGCTTCGACCACCATAATGGCTTCGATTTCCGCGACCTATCGCGCTCTCGTCGGAGGTTGTCTCATGAACCATCGCATGTTCCATTGGCTGCTCAATCTCTATCCCCCATACCTCGGAGCCGGCATTCGCGTGCGCCGCGTTTCCCCAGATTTTCGGGAAATTCTTGTGGAAATGCCCCTTCGGTTCTTCAACCGCAATTACGTGGGCACCCATTTCGGTGGCAGCCTCTACGCCATGGTCGATCCCTTTTACATGCTCATGCTCATCAAGAATTTGGGCCCCGATTACATCGTCTGGGACAAAGCCGCCACCATCGACTTCGTCAAGCCCGGCAAGGGAACCGTACGGGCCCACTTTCAACTCGAAGAAAAGGTGCTTCAAGAGATCAAGGAAAGAGTCCAAGAACGGGGAAAGTTTCTGCCCACCTTCACCGTCGAAGTTCGGGACACTCAGGGTGAGGTGGTGGCTCGAGTGGAAAAGGTTTTGTATGTGAGGAGAAAAAAGTGAGGCGCGCCAAGCCGGCGTCACGTCCTCACGGCTGATGATGTCACCAGTGAACGGAAGGAGGAAAAAGCCTCGATTGGTGGTTTCAGCAGAGACTCGTAAGGAAGCGGCGATTCGTTCTCCCAACGGGAGGAGACTCCCGTGCGACAGCTCCTGTGCGGAATGGAGTGAATCACTCCTGACAAGCAGAACCAAGAGAATCCGTCTTAGCGAAGCCGCCGAAATCATTAAGGACGGCACACTACTCACCTTCTCAGGTTTTACCATAAGGCGTCGCCCCTGCGCGCTGGTCTATGAACTCATCCGACAAAAGCGTCGGCATCTTCACTAGATCGAAGTCAACAGCGGCCCTCACTCGGAATTCCTCTACGAAGACTACAGCCATGCGAGCTGGCTTTCCGATTTCATGCGGCCGCTTCTGGCATGCCCTTCATGGCCACGCAGACCTCCCTGGGAACGGATATTTACAACCCAGACGACGACATGCTGGGGCGAGCAGGACTGAGAAACGGCAAAAACCCCGAGATTCCCCGTAAAAAGTACCACGTCATCGACGACCCGTTTTTTGGCGACGGCTGACAAATCCTCGTCCCCGCAGCCAAGGTGGACGTGGCCGTGCTGGCCGTCCAACAGGTGGGCGATGAGGGCACGGCGCGCATCGCAGGGCAATTCTTTACGGACCCTGAGGTGGCTCGTGCGGCGGACATCACCATTGTCATCGCTGAGGAAATCGTTCCCGAAGAGTACCTGCGTCATGAATCCCATCTGAACAAGTCTGAACAAGATCCCCAGCTTTCAATTGGACTACATTGTGGAATGCCCCCGGTGCGCCCACTTAACAGGCGTGTAATGGTTCTACGACCTGGACGGCGAGTTTCTTCGCAACTTTTACGTCCAGACGCGAAACCAGGAAGGGTTCAACGAATTCGCCAAGGAATGGATCTTTGGCTTGAACCACGACGGCTACCTGAACAAGCTCGGCGTGCCTCGGCTCACCCGCCTGAACGCCAACACGTTCTTGAACTACAGCACGCGCGTCGATCGGGGACGTTCGTAAGAGGGTATCTGCCATGAAAGACATGAAGCCTCCAGCACAGCCTGGCGAATACAGTCTCAGGGATCTCATGACGCTGGCGGCGGCCCGCGAAGTGCGGGACAATGAAATGGTTACTGCCGGCAGCGGGATGCCCATGATCGCCATTATGTTGGCTCAAAGGACCCATGCCCCGCGCCTCAAGCTCATCTTTGAGGCCGGAACCCTGGATGGACGCGCCAAAGAGCTGCCCACTTCCGTAAGGGACCCGCGCTGCGAAGTGGGGGCTTCCGTGGCCTCAGGACTCTACGAAGCCTTAAGCATCGTTCAAAGAGGCGACGTGGACTTGGGATTTTTAGGTGGCGCCGAAATCGACGAGTACGGCAACGTGAACACCACCGCCATCGACGATTACTTAAACCCGCTACTTCGGCTCACGGGAAGCGGCGGCAATCCCGATACCAACTCCTTTGCCAAACGCACCGTCTATATCATGGTGCACGAAAAGGCATTTTCCCAAAAATGTCAGCTACATCACAAGTCCAGGATAGAGCGTCAAAAACTGGCCATCCGGCCAATGGATTCATCGCCGAGAGCTCTGTGGCGCGGCTTTTCGTGGTGGGCCCAGCGCCGTCATCAGCACAGCCGGCGTCTTTCGTTTTGATGCAGAAACGGGTCGCATGTATCTGGACACCTACCATTCGGGAATGAGCCCCGATAAAATTCAACAGATGTGCGAATTTGATTTGGATATCTCGCGGGTAAGCGGCGAGACGGTACCCCCGACCTATGAAGTGATTCACCTCATCCATGGGGTCTTGGATCCGGACAGATCTTTCTAACTAAACCTCGAAAGGACTAGCCTTCGAAGATTCAATGGAAAGCCAATAAGGAGTGGAAAAAAGAGGGACCCGCGGCTCGGCCGAAAGATGAAAAGGGCCTCGCTTTTCTTGAGCCGTGCCTTCCTTTTTGCTTTAGTCGCCTTCATATCAAAGAAGACACCTCTAGAGCCCCATGCTTGATGGTGGATAATGAGGGGCAGGGCGGTGAGATGGGCAAGTGGGTGCTTTCAACACAGCCCTTGGTGCAAAAAGGAAGGCTGCCATGAAAATTGCCTACCTGATCGTGGCCTATAACAAGCCTCGACATTTTCCTCGTCTTATCAGGGCACTGGAGACGCCCAACTGCGCCTTTTTCGTGCACATCGACAGAAAATACAACATCCCCCCTATACCGCGCTCTCAAAGCCCAACCTCTTCTTTTCCCAACATCGGGTTCCGGTCTACGGGGGCCACTTCAGCGTCGTAGAAGCTATTCTCATCATTCTTCGAGAAGCCTTTCAACGCTCCATAGGATTCCAACGGTTTGTGCTCCTGAGCAGCTCCGATGATCCCATCCGCTCTGCGCAGTGGATTGAACAGTTCTTGGCGGAACACCCGGATACCGAGTACATGAACATGGTGCCCATGCCCTCCAATGCGCTCGGGAAACCTCTGAGCTGACTGATCGACGATCATCCACACCCCGCCAATCCATCCTGGTTGCTGTTAGCAGCCAAGGAGCTCAAGAAGGTCGGCCTGTGGACACGGCGCAATGACAAAAAAGTCCTTGGGGATTTTCAACCTTACGGCGGCTCCATGTTCTGGGCTTTGACACGCCAAGCTGCGCAGCTTCTCATCGACTTCTGCGATCGGCGTCCGGACTTTGTGGCATTTTACCGGCATACCCATGGCCTAGACGAGATGATGTTGCAAACGATCTTGGGCAATTCGGCGTTGGCCTGCAGGATTCAAAGAAACCTCCCCTATGCCGACTGGAGCGCTCGGCGGCGCAGCCCGGAATGGATTCAACGAAGACATCTCGAGTTTTTTAAGCCCACGACACGATTTTCCACGGACGATCCATACGGACCCGGTGAGATTGTTTTTGCACGAAAGTTTTCCGAAGATGCGGACGATCTGGTGAGGCAACTGGACCGCATCATCGCGGAAAGAGAAACCGACTAGACGACACCGTGATGGAGTTCCAAAGGGTACTTTTTGGACGCAAGGCGATGACGGGGAAGGGGAAAAAGCCCGTGAAGACTTCCTTCTCGATCCGCCCTGGAAAAGTCAGGAATCCTCGCCCCGTTCCCGCTTAAGACTTCTGGAAGTTTATTCGTCAAGGCACCATGGATAAGCGGCGCGAGGCTCAAAAATCATCGCGCCGCGCGGCGTTTTCGCGTGTTGAAAAAAGGCTCCCTTTCACCATGAAGCCAAAGACGACACCTCACTCTAGGTCAAGAACCTGGAGATTCATCCGAAAAGACCTCAAGAATCCGCCGATTATTCCACTTTGAAGAAGTTTTTCTTGTTGGCGCCGCACACCGGGCATTTTTCCGGAGGTTCCTCGGCAATGGTGTAGCCGCAAATGCGGCAGACAAACCAGTCCTTGACCGGAAAGTTTTCCGGATCCTTCAGAGCGTCTTCGTAAAGCTGGGCATGAATCTTTTCCACCTCGTTAGCGTAAGTGAAGCTGATCTCGGCCTGGCGCTCTCCTTCGGCCTTGGCGTCTTCTATCATTTGAGGATACATGCTCTTGAATTCGTGGGTTTCTCCGGCGATGGCTTCTTGAAGATTTTCACGCGTGCTTCGAATGCCCTTGAGCACCCTCAGGTGCTTGTGCGCGTGAACGGTTTCCGCCGCAGCCGCCGCTTCAAAGAGCTTGGCCACTCCCGGGTAACCTTCCTCGCGAGCTTTTTCGGCAAAAGCCAAGTACTTGCGGTTGGCTTGGGATTCGCCGGCAAAAGCTTCTTTGAGATGGCTTTGAGTCTTGGACATGGGAACCTCCTTTTGAGTTCTTCTGAAATCGTCTCCTGGACACGCCTCTTAATGAAAAATCAAAAATCGAAAATAAATGTAAAAACCGCTTTCAGGCGTGTCAATGCGCGACTCGTCTACAAGATTGGGGCACATAATGGTTTGATGAACGAAACCCAGTTGCGTCAATGGGGCTCTGCCTTGAAGGCCTTTGGAGCTTTCTTGACAGAGGCTTGAAGATCTGAAAAGATAAGATTGCCTCTTTTTGCAGCGCCGGTTCTTTGCCGATCTCGCACGATGCCCATTCCAGTGCATTCATCCTTGGCGACATCATCTTCAACAAGGTGCGGAAGCGCAACGTTGGTTCCTTAAAACGCTGCCAGACAAAAAACCTGCATGTTTACAAGGGGAGGAGGAATCCATGGGAAAAAATCTGACCGTTGGCATGAGCAAGGAATTGACGTTAAAAACTCTTCCGGAACACTCCGCGCAACGCTTCTTTCAAAACCTGCCGAATGTGTTTGCCACCCCTTTTTTGGGAGGGTTCATGGAACAAGTCTGCGCCTCGCTGATCGATGAACACTTGGAACCGGGCATGCAATCGGTGGGCATGTCCATGAATCTCAAACACATAGCCCCGACCCCTCTGGGCATGGAAATCAAGGTGGTGTGTGAAGTGACGGCCATCGAAGGTCGCAAAGTGACTTTTAAGCTGGAAGCCTTTGATGAGGTTGAAAAAGTCGGCGAAGCCACCCACGAACGATTCCTTATTAAAGCCGACAAGTTCAACGCACACGTCTTGGAAAAGGCCAAGAAAATCTCACCCTCATGAAAAAACGGAGGGCATCAATGGGATTCCACCAAATGGACGCTTTTTTTCGGCCGCGCAGTGTGGCGGTCATCGGAGCTTCTGAGAGCCCCGAAAAATACGGCAACATCATTTTGCGCAACATTCTTGACGGCGGCTTTCGAGGGGCCGTGTATCCCATCAACCCAAAAAGTGACACCATTTTAGGGCTGCCGTGTTTTCGCAGTATCAAAGACATTCCCGATGCGGTGGATTTGGCCGTGGTCATCATTCCGGCCCGTCTGGTGCCTCAGGCCATCACCGAATGCGTGGAAAAGGGCGTTAAGGGGGCGGTGATCATCACGGGAGGATTCAGTGAGGCGGGTTCGGAGGGGGAATCTTTGCAACGGCAGGTGGCAGAGATCGCTCGACATGGAAACCTGCGCCTCATCGGCCCTAACTGTCAAGGGGTGAACAATCCCTACCATCCCCTGTGCGCCTCATGGCCTTTGTTAACAAAGCAAGGGCATGTGGCCGTGATCAGTCAAAGCGGCACGGTGGGTGCCGCCATGATGGACTGGTTTTCCGATGAGGAGCTGGGCGTTTCGTGTTTTGTGAGCCTCGGAAACCGGGCCGACGTGGATGAAACGGATTTGCTCGGCTACTTTGAAAATGACACTCACACACGAGTCATCGCCCTTTATGTGGAAGGTATCAAAAGACCTCGGGAATTTCGAGAGGCGATCCGCGCAGCCACAAAGCCTATCGTGGTTTTGAAGGCGGGAAGGACCCCCAAAGGAAGGGTGGCCGCGGAGTCGCACACCAGGTCTTTGGCTGGAGCCGATGCAGTCTATGGAGCTCTTTTTCAAAGTCATGGTGTGGTCCGGGCGGAAACCATTCAAGAATTCTACGATGTGGCCAAAGCCTATGCCTATCTGAAGGAGCCGCCGGGAAACCGCATTCTCTTTATCACCACCTCGGGAGGCGCAGGCATTCTGGCGACGGATTGTGCGGAAAAGGAGGGGCTCGATGTAGCGCCGCTGCCACCGGAGCTGGCCGAAGCCCTTGAGGGGGTGATTCCGGCCCATGCCATCCGCGCTAACCCCTTGGATCTCACCGGGGATGCCACCGCCGCCATGTACCAGGCGGTGATGGAGCGGGCGCGGCCCTACTACGACGTTCTGGGCGTCATTTTCGGGGATCCCGTGGACAAAGCCGCCGAGGTGGTGACGCCGCAGGCGAACGAGCTGGTCATTTTCCTGGGAGGTGCGGACGTCGAAAAAGTGGAACGCCGAAAGATGCATCAAAAAGGTGTTCCGGTTTTTCCCACGCCGGAAAGGGGAGTTCGAGCCCTTGCGCAGCGCCTTTCTAAAGCGAAGCGCACCAAGCCCGCGCGCACCACCTTTGTGGAAGGTCATACTCAGGGTAGGGCAGCAAGCCTCAGCGAATGCCTGGCCTTTTTGGAAAATCATGGATTTGAATGCATTTGTCACCGCTTTGCGGAAAGTCCCGGCAAAGCTGTTCATGTGGCGCATCAGCTGGGTTTTCCCGTGGCGTTGAAAATTGATTCGCCCGACATTTTGCACAAGTCCGACGTCGGCGGGGTTCGGTTGAACCTTCGATCGGGACAAGAGGTGCGCGCGGCCTACGAAAGCATGATGAGTCGAGCCAGCCAGGTGATGCCTCAGGCTCACATTCGCGGCGTGGTGGTCACCAGCATGGCGGCTACGGGCGTGGAGCTCATTCTGGGCATGAATCGAGATCCCCAGTTCGGCCCCATTCTCTTATTCGGTTTGGGTGGCGTGACGGTGGAATTGTTTCGAGACGTCACCATGAAGATCCTTCCCATCACCCGCGATGACGCCTCTGCCATGTTGGAAGAAATCCAGGCGGCCCCGCTTCTAAACGGCTTTCGCGGCATGCCTCCCGTGGACAAGCACGCCTTGGTGGAAGTCATTTTGAAACTGGCGCATCTGGCCGAAACGCATGAAAACCTGTTGGAAATCGACCTCAATCCCGTCTTCGCCTATTCTGAAGGCGTGCTGATCGCCGACGCGCGCATCGTCTGGAAATCATGAAAACAGACGGGCCAGCTGTTCCAGTTGAACAGCCGACAAGGAATCGGGCATGCGCCCTCCAAAAACACACGCCGCCAACAAACTTCGGGCGGCGTGTTCCATTTTTTCCAGTCGGTAATAGGCTTGGCGCACATCACGGCCCATGGTGAGCGATCCGTGACGGGAGAGCAGGACCGCGTGGTGATTTTCCACAAAGGGCAAAAGGGACCGGGGAACTTCATCCGTGGACGGCATCGCGTATGGAGCCGTTGGCACAGGTCCAACCGCGACCCATACTTCCGGAAACACTTCGGAAGAAAATGGCACGCCGGCCAATGTCATGGCGGTGAGCAACGCAGGGTGCGCATGAACCACCGCGCCCACATCGGCTCGCTTTTCGTAAACGAGAGAATGCAACCGCCATTCGCTGGAAGGTTTTCCATTGCCAGAAAGCACGGACCCCGCGGTATCGATGACCAGCAAATCCTTAGGCTTTACCTCAGCCTTGGGAAAACCGCTCGGGGTGATGAGGTAGACTCCACGGCCCAGGCGGCAACTCACGTTGCCGTCACTGGCGGCAATAAGACCGGCTGCGGCCAGCTTTTGACACGCCCAAACGATCTCTTCCCGCGCCATTGCTTCCCGTGATTCCATGTCGCGCCTCCTCAGAGAACTGTGCCGCATATCCTTCAATTTTTCGCAAGCCTATGCTACGTTGTCGTGTCGGTTTGCGCAACATTCAAAGGGAAGCCACCGGCACAGGCCGTTGAAAAACGATCCAATCGACCCTCTTTAAAGGGCACAGAAAGGCACTCTATGCTCAAATGGTTTCGCAAGAAAGACGGTGAAGCAACGACAGAGACCGCGGTGGAGGTGGAAGCCCGACAGGAATCGCCTTCACAAACCGAATCAGAGGTCGGCACGGAGGAGCCTCAAGAAACTCACGCCGCCTTCTTGGCTCGCCTCAAGAACCGTTTGGCCAAAAGCCGCGAACGCTTGGCCGACCGGGTGGATCGACTGGTTTTGGGGAAAAAACACATCGACGCCGAATTGATTGAAGATCTTGAGGAAATTCTGGTGACGGCCGATCTTGGCGTGCACACAACCCAGTTTCTTCTCGATCGCGTGCGCGAAAAGGTCAAGAGAAAGGAATTGCAAGATCCCGAAAGACTTCGCCAGGCGCTTCGAGAAGAAATGGAAGCGATCCTTTCGGTCCAGGCCCCGCCAATGGATCCATCCCGAGCCAAGCCTTTTGTGATCATGATGATCGGCGTCAATGGGGTCGGGAAGACGACCACCATTGGCAAGCTGGCCCATCGCTTTCGCCAAGACGGCCTCACCCCCATGCTGGTCGCCGCCGACACCTTTCGAGCCGCCGCCGCTGAACAGTTAGAACGGTGGGCGGAGCGTATCCAGGTGCCCATCGTTCGCCAGCAAAGTGGCGCCGATCCCAGCGCGGTCGTCTTTGACGCACTGGATGCAGCCATGGCGCGCCATGTGGACGTGGTTCTCATCGACACGGCAGGGCGCATGCACACCAAAGTGAATCTCATGGAAGAATTGAAAAAGCTGCACCGCGTCATTCGAAGAAAACTGCCCGAAGCGCCCCATGAAATTCTTCTCGTGCTGGACGCTACCACGGGTCAAAATGCTGTGAACCAAGCCCGTCTCTTTCAGGACGCCCTGGGAATCACGGGCTTAATATTGACCAAATTGGATGGAACCGCCAAAGGTGGAGTCATCGTCCCCATTTGCCAGGAATTGCGGTTGCCTGTACGATACATTGGCCTTGGGGAAGCCTTGGACGATCTTCGCCCCTTTGATGCCGCGGCGTTTGCTCGAGCCGTGCTCTAGCAGCGCTCTTGAAAAGACCACCTGCGACGAAACGGCTTGAGACCAGGGCAGCTCCCGCTGTGCTTCAAAACCATGAAACCCAAAGGCCGCGGTAAGTCCTTTTCTCTGAGGAACCGGTTCGAGAGCATGGAATTTGACGTTAGTGGCATCAACCCAGATCTGACCCCGTTGGCCGTTGGCCAGCCTGCTGGCGAAGGGGAACATGAGGTAATACTTTACCTGACCATCAAAAGCCCAAGTGGTGACTCGCAGCTTGAGCCTTATGGCATAAATCAAGATGTGACCCCAGGAGATGCACATGGCGGGACCTTTTGACGGTGTGAGAGTTTTGGATCTTTCACGGCTGCTTCCCGGACCCTTTTGTTCCATGCTCTTGGCCGATCTCGGCGCCGACGTTATCAAGATCGAGGATCCCAAAGTGGGCGACTACATTCGATGGTGGCCGCCTCGCATCGGCCGCAATAGTGGCTTTCACGTGGTCCTCAACCGCAACAAACGGTCCGTGACCCTTAACCTCAAGGATCCTCAGGGCCAAAACATTTTCCGACGCCTGGTTAAGACGGCGGACGTGGTGCTGGAAGGGTTTCGCCCTGGTGTCATGGAGCGGCTTGGGCTGGGTTATGCCGCTCTTCAAAAAATTCGCCCCGAAATTATCTACTGTGCCATCACGGGCTACGGCCAAGAGGGAAAAAGGGCGCTGCGGGCCGGGCATGACATCAATTACTTGGCTTTAAGTGGTGTCTTGTCCTATTGCGGCCAAGGGCCGGCGCCATCCTTGCCCGGTGTCCAAATCGGGGATCTCGGAGGTGGAGCCCTCATGGCGGCCTTCAGTATCGCGGCAGCCCTTTTTGCTCGAGAACGCTCCGGCCATGGGCAAATGATCGACATCTCCATGACCGACGGAGCCGCCATGTGGAATTGCCTGCGCTGGGGAAAATTCCTGGCCGACGGCAGAGTTCCCGAACCCGGTGACGATCTCCTGAACCACGGCCTTGCCTGCTACAACATCTACCGCACCAAGGATGGACGATTTATGAGCTTGGGGGCTCTGGAACCGCAATTCTGGAAGGCCTTTTGCGTGGCCATGAACCGCCCCGATTGGGATCGGCCGGATTATTTCGAGCCTGGTCCTCATCAGCGCCCACTGTACGAGGAAATTGCACGAGCCTTTGAAGAGAAAACACAGGGGGAATGGATCGCCGTTTTTGAAAAAACAGACTGTTGCTGCGAGCCGGTGTTAAATCTGGAGGAAGTGATGGCCGACCCGGCCATGAAGGCTCGACACATGGTGGTGGAACTGCACCATGAAATTTGGGGAACCTATCGACAGTTGGGCTGCGCTCCCAAATTTTCTGGTAGCCGCCCAGACCTGCACCGTCACGCTCCGGAACTGGGGGAGCACACCACGGATGTGCTGGCGGAGTTGGGATACACTCCGGAAACGATCCGGCATTTGCACTCTCAGGGCGTGGTGTGAGGCCATGGCTTTGGCGGCTCCCAAGAACCACCGACAGCCCTTGATGTCAGCGCGTGTGGCCCGGAAGCTCTATGGTCGAACAGCTGCTACCCGGAGAGCAGCTCTTGGACGTCACCCTGGGCCCGTCGTGGCGGGCAGAGGAGGAATGACCCATGACGTAGCTCACCCGGCTCAGCACCCGCTCCATGACCTCACCCTGACATTGTTCACAGACGAGGGTCACCTGGCTTTGGGAGCTGGACGTCAGAACTTCTTGAATATGACCACAGCGAACGCAGCGAAATTCGTAGATCGGCATTTTCCCCTCTTGCAAAAAAATTGATGGCGAACCGCTCGGGAAACCTAGCAAAGCTCACAGGGCAAGTCAATGCATCCTTCGAACGCTCTGCTTCATGGAATGGATCTTGGTGGAACGCCGCACGAAAACGCCCAGCCCGTTTTTTCCATAAACCCAAGAAGTCTGTGCGCTCCCGAGGCCGACCAAAGCTGTTTTAGCTGCTGCCCTCCGATCCGCCCCCATGGCTATGACCCCTTGGACTGGGTCTCTTCCCTAAAGCGGGAATTTAGGGAACACCGGAAAGCCTTTTCCGGAAATGTTGGCTCGCCGAAACCCATCATCGGGTTCTCTTGCTGGGCCTTGGGATACCTGGACGCGCAAGGGCGCACCATCGGCTGTTTGCTACACCCAGCACGGCACGCGGGCCGGGATCTTCGGCACCGCACCGGCTATCAAAAAAAATGTTCCAGGGAATTTTGTTTGCCGGCAAGACAATTCCAACGCCTTTCACCATCGTTTCAGGCCTTTTGGTTGGGCCTCGCGTCGGGGCTGAATTCGTTTTACTATTCAAGCCCTCGAGCAAACCCTCTCTTTCACGTGCTGCTATGGGGTGCACCTGTTTTGGAGAAATTGGCCAAGTTCGGCTTGGCTCGAGGCTATTCCGTGACGGAAATCGTCTATGCCTATCCCTTCTTAACCCGGAAGGAATGGGTCCCTCGAGGGCACCGATTTCTGGTGGAATCGGTGCTTCGGCATGGCCATGAGCGAAAGCTCTGGAACAATCCACAGATCGAGGCAATGGCCCAAGAAATTCATGAAACCGTCTGCGCCGAACTGAACCATTGGAAATTCGGCCCACACGGCTCTGACGGGCTCTATGTGCACCAGATGGGCTTGGGAGAGGCCTTTGCGAACTATCTGCGTCTCATTCACGGCCTTCGTCGAGGCAACCCCGAAAAACTGAAGCGTATTAAGGAAAAAGCTCTTCAAAGGGCCAAAAGCCTCGCATCCATGGCGCCATGAGGCCGCGCACGCCTCCTTCTTGAGCATCCTTCATGAGGGTTCAAGAAGCCCGTGTCCCGTTGCGGGAGAGCACTCGGCGCCGAGCCTCCAGGACTCTTTCCGTGATCTGTTCGCAGGCGAAAACCAAAGATTCCAGATCCAGGGTTTCCAAAACCCGTGCGTCAAAAAGAAATTTCACGCGAGGGGCAAAGCCCTCATCATCATCCCCCGGCCACCACAGCAACCGAAGGCGGACCTTGGGCAACAGCCGACATTCTCCGGCCCAGCCGGCATGGCCCATATCGGTGGGCAATTCCTCAAAGAACGGGGCCACACAATGACGCAACAATTGCAGATCTTGAGGAAAGGCCTTGGCCAACGGTTCTTCGCAATGAGCCCGAAGGCTCTTGATCTTGGACACCGCGTTGGGCAGGCTTTCCATGCCGACCCATCGCCCCAACGGCTCCACAGCGCCACCGATGACGTAGTTGTAAAGAAAGATCTTTTCCCACGGGCTCAAGTCGCGCCCCTTGGCCGAGTGCACATCGTCCTCATTGACCACCACTTCATCGTCCAGATAGGGGAATCGTAGTGAGGGGTTCCCTTCAGCCTTCAAGATCCATGATGCTCCCAATGCGGCCGCGTTTTCGGGGCTGAGCCACGGGGTCAGTGATTCACGAAGAAATTCCAATGTTTTCTCAAAACTTTCCCGTTTCCGTCCAATCCCTTGATCCAGCTGGCGGGCCAGCCGGTCTTCAAATTCTCGCCGCACCTCGTCGTCCAGGTGCGGGCAACCCGCCAAGGCCACTTCTCCAACAACGGCCTGTGTGGCAAAGGCCAAACAGGTGGGGTAGCTGCATTGTCCGCAGTTGGTCTTGGGGGTCACCTTGTAAATGTCCAAAGGGACGAGGCGATTCTTGAGAAGCTCTCTTTTCTCTTGCACGATGCATCCTTTCTGTGCCGCATACCGGTTTATCTTGACGGACCGTTCGGGCTTTTTTAACTTTTCCGTGCTGGAATGACCAGCCGTATGGCGCGCTCAGCGCACTGGCGGCGATGGAAAAACAGGAGGCGGAATCAAGTGAGTGTAGGAAGTGAAACACTGGTCAACGAGCTTCTTTCCATGAAAGAACGCATCGACGACTTATATCGGGAGACCGTCCATGCGGTGCAATCCGATCCCGATGCGGAAAACGCTTTGGCAGAGTGGAATCCGGCAGCGGATGTTTTCGAAAATGAGGAAGAATGGAAGGCAGTTGTGGATCTTCCCGGAGTCTCGAAGGCGGATCTGTCCGTAGAGCTTGTGCAGAACATCCTGATCCTTTCCGGAACGAGGTCGAACGGAGCGTCCAGGAGCCACGAAGCCGTCCTTTGCGAAAGGCCTTGGGGACCTTTTAGAAGGCAGTGGACGCTTCCCGAAAACATCGTGCCGGAAAAGGTCGTGGCAGACTACCGACACGGTGTTCTCACCATCGTGGTGCCCAAGAACGCTGTCGCCTCACGTAAAGTGCCTGTGCGCGCCGAAACATGAGGCCATCTCAAAGGAGGATGATTCATGGGAAATCAGTTTCGTACCTTTATACTTCTCACAGCCCTGACTCTGCTCATTGTCTTCTTGGGAAAGCTCTTGGGCGGTAGCCACGGCATGCTCGTCGCGCTCATCTTTGCCTTGGCGCTGAACTTCGGAAGCTACTGGTTCTCGGACAAGATCGTTTTGGCCATGTACCGAGCGCAACGGGTCGCCGAGCATGAAGCACCGGAACTGTACCGCATGGTTCGTGAACTGGCCATGCAAGCGGGACTTCCCATGCCCAAGGTGGCCATCATTCCGTCGGAGACCCCCAATGCCTTTGCCACGGGCCGAAACCCCAATAACGCCGTGGTCGCCGTCACGGAAGGCATTCTACGCCTGCTCACTGCCAATGAGCTGCGTGGGGTCTTGGCCCACGAATTGGCTCACATCAAAAACCGCGACATTCTGGTGGGCACCGTGGCCGCCTCTCTTGCCGGCGCCATCATGTTTATTGCGAACATGCTGCGATGGGGCGCGCTGTTTGGAGGCTTTAGAGGCGGCGACGATGAGGAAGGCGGGGGTGTAGGCCTTTTGGGGGCCATGGCTCTGTCCATTGTGGCACCCTTGGCAGCAATGTTGATTCAAATGGCCATTTCCAGGTCTCGTGAATACCTGGCCGATGAAACTGGAGCCAGGATTTCCCAAGACCCATTGGGACTTGCCGGGGCTTTGGAAAAACTGGCCATCGCTTCCCAACGCCTTCCCATGGTCGAAGCGAAACCGGCCACGGCCCATCTTTTCATTGTGAATCCCCTCTCAGGTGGGGGCTTGGTCAATTTATTCAGCACCCACCCACCCATTGAGGAGCGCATTCGGCGACTGCGCGCCATGACTTGGTAATCGGCGAAATTTTTCGGTCCCGAAGGTCTCCCATCGTGGCCTTCGGGACCCCGTTTTACTGCAGGTCCTTTTTTTCGTTTTGACAGAACCCACCTTTTTCACTAAAGCTTCCCGACGGGGTATGTGCCACGTTTCACATCTTCAACGCCCATCACGGCGCCTTGCGCGGTCAGGGCGTCATCCAAGGATATGGCCATGAGCACGGTAGTGGTGATTGGAACCCAATGGGGGGACGAAGGCAAAGGTAAGGTGGTGGATCTTTTGACGGCGCGTGCCGATTATGTGGTACGCTTTCAAGGGGGAAACAATGCGGGCCACACTCTGGTAGTGGGTGGGCGAAAGATCATTTTGCATTTGACCCCCTCGGGCATTTTGCACCCCGGCACCGTCTGTTTGATCGGCAACGGCGTGGTGGTGGACCCGAAAGTGCTTCTGGAGGAACTGGAGCGCTTAAAGGATTTCGGCGTGGTTGTCACGCCTGAACGGCTGGTGGTCAGCGCCTACGCCCATGTGATCATGCCCTATCATCGCCTCTTGGATTCGGCGCGGGAAAATCGCAAAGGGCAGGGCCGAATCGGCACCACGGGGCGCGGCATCGGCCCGTGCTATGAAGATAAGGTGGCCCGTACGGGCGTGCGCATGCACCATCTTCTGAACGAAGCGGCCTTGCGGCGTCGCCTGGAAGAGATCTTGGAGGAAAAAAACTTTCTGCTAAGCCACTATTACGGCCAAGCTCCCGTGGTCCTTGAGGACATCCTGAGGGAATACACGGACTATGGCCGACGATTGGCTCCCTTTGTGTCCGACGTCTCCACCCGCCTTGAAGAGGCACTCAAATCCCACAAGGCTGTTCTTTTTGAAGGGGCTCAAGGCACGCACCTGGACGTAGATCACGGCACGTATCCTTTCGTGACCTCTTCCAATACCGTGGCGGGCAACGCCTGCTGCGGCGCAGGGATCGGCCCGACGGCCATTCGTCACGTCCTGGGTATCATGAAGGCCTACACGACCCGGGTGGGTGGAGGTCCCTTTCCCACGGAACTTTCGGACCAGATCGGGGAACACATTCGCACCTGTGGCGGCGAATTCGGATCCACCACGGGTCGCCCTCGGCGCTGCGGCTGGCTGGATTTGTCCGTGGTCAAGCATGCTGTGCGATTGAACGGTTTGGCTAGCCTGGCGGTGACCAAGCTGGATGTGCTCACAGGCCTTCCCCGACTGCGTATGGCTGTCGGATACCGCTGCCAGGGCACGGTGATTGATCGACTTCCACCGGAAATGGATCGCATGGAACAATGCGAACCGGTGTATGAAGATTTTGGAGGCTGGGAGGAGGATTTGGGCCAGGTGCGCCGATTTGAAGATCTTCCTATCGCCGCGCGCCGTTATCTGGAAGCCGCTCAAGATTACTTGGGCATTCCTTTTTCCATCATTTCCGTCGGGCCGGGCCGGGAACAAACGATTGTGCTTCAGGACCCCTTTAGTCGGGCATCTTAGAAGGCTCTTTGGCATCCAACACGCTGATCTTGGGGCGTGGCCCAAAGGGACGGCGCCGGAAGGAAGGGTTGACAGAGTTTGTTTGCATTAAGTATTATTGTTTCAAAGTTTTGGACTCACGCCTTGCGCTAGAAGAAACACGGCGGGGAGGATGTCGATGGAGGGGCTCACCGCAAGGAAGGGTGGGTTTGGTGTTATCCAGAGGTCCGTCCTGAGCACCGCTGTTACGAATCTCCAAACGCGCCATCCTCATGCATCTCGCATTCAGGGCTATAACCCCCCCATACCATTTCCTGAATTCACAAAACGCCGCGAACCACGAAATCCTTTAAACCTGAAAGGTCGCGAAGGGAGGTGGTCGTCCATGGAAATCTGTTAGGCGATCTCCGGCCAGATACACCCATCGAGGGTTCTTGGACAAGATCCCTGGGCTGCCCAGAGATCGTGGCAAGCGATGGACCGTTCCGAGCCATGTGTCTTTTGCAAGAGGAGGTCAAGGATGAAGCTGTCGCGTCGGGATTTCTTGAAGATTTCAGGAGCGGCGACGGCGGGGTTGGCTCTGAGTGGCTGCACGACCATGGGATTTCAAAAGAAACCCGTGGAAGAGCAGGCCTGGAAGATCAGGACTCAAAACGCCCAAGAGACGCCGTCCATTTGTTGCTATTGCGCCGTCGGTTGCGGCATTATTTGTCACACCGACCGGCAAACCGGAAAAGTCATCTACACGGAAGGCGACGCCGACCACCCCATCAATCAAGGCTCCTTGTGCGCCAAGGGAGCATCTGCATATCAGTTGGCCATCAATGACAAGAGGGTGACCAAGGTTCTTTATCGAGCTCCCTACAGCGATAAGTGGGAAGAAAAATCCTGGGACTGGGCGCTCAAGGAAATCGCCGCTCGAGTCAAGGCCAGCCGGGACAAGTCTTTTACGGTTAAGAATGCCATGGGGCAAGTGGTGAACCGGTGTGAAGGCATCGCTTCGGTGGGCAGCGCCGCTTTGGACAATGAAGAATGCTGGGTCTACCAAGCCATGCTGCGTGCCCTCGGACTGGTCTACATCGAACACCAGGCCCGTATTTGACACAGCGCCACGGTAGCGGCTCTGGCAGAGTCGTTCGGACGCGGCGCCATGACGAATCATTGGATCGACCTCAAGAACAGCGATTGCATTCTCATTATGGGAAGCAACGCGGCGGAAAACCATCCCATTTCTTTCCGCTGGATTATGAAGGCCAAGGATCAAGGCGCCATCCTTATTCATGTGGATCCTCGCTTTACCCGCACTTCCGCCAAAGCGGATTTCTATACTGCTCTGCGTTCAGGAACGGACATTGCCTTTTTGGGCGGCATGATCAACTATATTCTTTCCAATAATCTTTTCTTTAGAGACTATGTCGTTCATTACACCAACGCCAGTTTTATTGTTGGGCCCAAGTACCATTTCAAAGACGGATTGTTTTCCGGTTTTGATCCCGCGACGCGAAAGTACGACAAGAGCACCTGGGCTTACGAAGTCGACGGAAACGGCGTCCCAAAGAGAGATCCATCTCTGAAGCATCCCCGCTGTGTCTTTCAACTGTTGAAGAAACACTATGCTCGATATACTCTGGACAAAGTTTCCAAGGTCACCGGAACACCCAAAGAGGATCTCAAGAAAGTCTATGAGCTTTACAGCGCGACGGGAAAACCGGACAAGGCCGGAACGATCCTTTACGCCATGGGTTGGACCCAACACACCGTGGGCGTTCAGAACATTCGAGCCATGTCCATCATTCAGCTTCTTTTGGGCAACATCGGGGTAGCCGGCGGCGGGGTGAATGCGCTGCGCGGCGAATCCAACGTTCAAGGATCCACGGACCATGCCCTGCTGTTTCACATCTTACCCGGCTACAACCCTACGCCGAGGGCTTCTCATTCGACCCTTGCCGATTATCTGAAGAAATTGACGCCGGTGTCCAAAGATCCTTTGAGCGCCAACTGGTGGCAAAATCGGCCCAAGTACATGGTCAGTTTCCTTAAGGCCATGTTCGGTGACGCCGCAGAAGCCTCCAACGACTTCGGCTATGGATGGCTGCCCAAATTGGATGACGGCAAGGCTTACAGCTGGCTGGATCTTTTCGACGCCATGTATCGCGGCCAATTCAGCGGCTTTTTTGCCTGGGGACAAAACCCGGCATGCGGCGGGGCCAATGCCGTCAAGACAAGGCTAGCCTTGAGCAGGCTGGACTGGATGGTCAATGTGAACCTTTTCCATAACGAGACGGCTTCTTTTTGGCAAGCTCCCGGCATGGATCCCAAAAAGATCAAGACGGAGGTGTTTTTCTTGCCATGCGCCGCCTTCATGGAAAAGGAAGGGTCCATAACGAACTCCGGCCGATGGGCTCAGTGGCGCTACAAGGCGCAGAATCCTCCGGGCGATGCCAAGCCCGACGGAGACATTATAGTTGAATTGTTCGAGGAGATACGAAAACTGTACGCCAAGGATGGAGGAGCGCTGCCTGACCCAATCCTCAACCTCAAATGGGATTATGCCACCAACGGTCGTTTTGACCCCCACAAGGTGGCTCGAACCATCAACGGGGAATTCACCAAAGACGTGACCATCCAGGGAAAGACGTACAAGAAGGGCCAACTCGTCCCCTCTTTTGCGTTCCTTCAGGCGGACGGGTCCACCACCAGCGGCAACTGGCTGTATTGCCAAAGCTACACGGATGCCGGCAATAACATGGCCCGCCGGGACAACAAGGACACCAGTGCCATTGGCCTTTATGCCAACTGGGCGTGGTGTTGGCCGCTGAATCGACGCATCCTTTACAATCGCGCTTCGGTGGATCTCATGGGTCGCCCATGGAATCCGCAGCGGCCGGTCATCAGCTTCGCCGGTGAAGTGAAAGAAGGCAAATACGTGTCCTCCAAATGGCTCGGCGATGTACCGGACGGTGGATGGTATCCCATGATGAATCCGGACGGCACAGCGCGATCGGACACTAAGTACCCGTTTATCATGAAACCGGATGGATTCGGGGCCATCTTTGGTCCGGGACTTGCGGACGGCCCTCTGCCGGAACACTATGAACCCATTGAGTGTCCAGTGGAGAAGAACCTGTTTAGCTCCCAGTTCACCAACCCGGTGGCGCCTTTGTACGGCACGGATAAGGATATTTACAAAACCTGCGATCCTCGATTCCCCTTTGTGGGGACCACTTACCGTGTGACGGAACACTGGCAGACGGGCGTTCTCACCCGATGGCAGCCGTGGCTCCTGGAAGCGGAACCCCAGGTGTTTGTGGAAATGAGCGAGCAGCTGGCCAAACTTCGAGGGATCAAGAATGGCGAGACGGTCATTGTGGAATCGGCTCGAGGTGCTGTGGAAGCGGTAGCTATAGTGACCAAACGGTTTCGGCCTTTCCTAATCCATGGCCAGGAAATTCATCAAGTGGGGCTCCCGTGGTGTTATGGTTGGATCTGGCCACCGCAGGGGGGTGAGAGCGCCAACCTGCTCACACCGTCCACGGGGGATCCCAACACCCGGATTCCGGAAACCAAGGCATTTATGGTTAATGTGCGCAAGAAGGGAGCCTAGGCCATGGCGGGAATGAGCTTTTTCATCGACACGACCCGATGTACGGCCTGCCGTGGGTGCCAGATCGCTTGCAAGAACTGGAACCAAAACGGCGCCAGCATGACAAAAAACCTGGGAAGCCATCAGAACCCTCCGGATTTGGATGCAAACACCTTCAAACTGGTGCGGTTCAGCGAATCGGAAGTGAACGGTAAACCGGTTTGGTATTTCTTTGCTGACCAATGCCGCCACTGTCTGGAGCCTCCTTGCATGGATGCCATCGCCGGGTACGTGGACGGTGGGGTGATTCATGACGAGGAAACCGGCGCGGTGGTTTACACGGACAAGAGCAAGGAAGCACCCATTGACGATGTGCGTGAAGCCTGCCCGTACGACATTCCTCGGGCTCGCGAAGACGGCCGCATTGTCAAATGCACCATGTGCCTAGATCGAGTCAAAAACGGCTTGATTCCCGCATGCGTCAAGGTCTGTCCGACTCAGGCCATGAACTTTGGCACGCGCGAGAGCATGCTGGAACTGGCTCAGAAGCGCCTTGCGGATCTTAAAGCAAAATACCCCAAGGCGCAGCTTCTTAATCCCCAGGAGGTACGCGTCATTTATCTCGTGGTGGACGATCCGACCAAGTATCACAGCCATGCCGTGGCCAGCCTGGGCTCAGGCATTGACCGCAAGTTGGCCCTGCGGCGCCTGTTTAAGCCGGCCAAGACCATGGCCCGGGCGCTCACTTTGGGTTAAAAAAAGCTCATGACGTCACGGTACAGCTTTTCCACATAAACTTTTGGCTGAGGGACGGGCACCCCGTCCCTCTTTTGCTATGCAAAGGACTTTTCCATGCTTTCTGATGCGGAAACCATCATGCGAAAGGCCGTGGCCCTTGCCCGCAGTTCAAAACCGGCGTACCACGAGCTGTATGATTTCCTGGAGCGCGTCTTCGCAGCGCAAATCCAGGTCAAACCCCGATGCCGGCTTTCCCTGAATCCCATGGATGGGGAAGCCATCAAGGCTCGATGGACCGCGGGCTTGCCTCTCATGCGTCGATGGGACTTTCCGGTGGACTTGAAGGCCGCGCATGAGGTGTTGGAGGCTGTGACGCGGGCGGTGCCAGAACACAATCGCGAACTTTCCGGTGCCTGTTCGGCCATCTTCAAAGCCTTAGCCCAAAACCCTTCGGCCAAGGATGCCATTTGGGAAAGCTTTTTGCATCATGACTGGAATCCATGGGAGGAATGGCTGGACACCGCCGGGGTAGATCTTCCTTCCCTGCTTTACGTGGCGCGCAGTTGCCTGCGGCCCAGCATCGAACGAACGGCAGAAGAACGGCTGCAAAGGGCCTGCCCCGATGATCACTGGAAAGCGGGTTTCTGTCCGGTATGTGGTTCGCTGCCTTCTCTCATCAGCCTGGAAGGGGAAGGACAGCGACGGGCCCATTGCTCATGGTGCGGCACACCCTGGCGCCTGGCTCGGTTTCAATGCCCCGTGTGTGACAATCGCCGCCATGCCTCCTTGGGTTACCTCTATGCGGAACAAGAGCCAGGCTACCGCATCGACTACTGCATGGAATGCCGACATTATTTCAAAACCATCGATGCTCGCGAAAGGCTTTGGCCCTTGTGGATTCCTTTGGAAGAATGGACCACGCTGCACCTGGATTTGGTGGCCCAACGGGAAGGTTGGAAAACGCCGCCTTCGCCGGCTCCGGCTGTTTACGAGACCGACGGTTTCGCCGTTCCGTCTTGACTCATCAGAACCTGGACTTCATTATGCCTTCTTGAAGGAAGTACTTAGGCGAGCACCACGAGAAGCGTACATCGTTCAAGGAATGGCGATCGAATGGTCTGGACGCGCCAATGGCTGACTCTGTATCGTCAACGGGTCGGGCACGCTTCAAAGATCCTTTCTCAAGTTTTGCAGGACGGGTGTCGTATCTTCGTGGGATCGGCGGCCGCCGAACCCCAGCACTTGGTTCGAGCCATGCTGGAGGTGCTGCCCCACTACCATGACGTGGAAATCTTTCAGGCCCTTTCCATGGGAGCCCTTCCGGAAGAATGGTCGGAGCTTTCCAAGCATGCTCGATTGCGCACCTTTTTCCTCGGGCCCAAAAGCCGCAAGGCGGCCAACTCGGGTCTAGCGGACTATATTCCCCTTTACTTCAGTCAGGTCCCCAAACTGTTTAGGGAAGAGACCGCTCTGGGGCGGGACGTAAGCCTCGTGCAGGTGTCGCCTCCCGACGATCACGGCTTCTGTTCCTTAGGCATCGGTGTGGACATCGCCAAGATTGCCGTCGAACACTCCCATGTGGTCATCGGCCAGGTGAACCCGCGCATGCCTCGAACCCTCGGGGACAGCTTTGTGCATGTAAGTCGCATTCATCACTTCGTGGAATATGAGGAACCTCTTCTGGAGATGAGCTACGGGGAAAAGAGCGCCATGGAGGAACGCATGGCCCGTTATGTCTCCAGCCTGATCGAAGACGGGGCCACTCTGCAAGTGGGCTTGGGACGCATCACCAACGCAGTGCTTCGGCTTCTTGCGGACAAAAACGACTTGGGCGTGCATTCGGAAATGATCACCGACGCCCATTTGGAGCTTATCCACCAAGGCATCATCACGGGGCGCCGAAAAACTCTTCACCGAGGCAAGGTGATTACCAGTTTCTGTGTGGGTTCGCGCCAGCTCTATGATTTCGTCCACAATAACCCTCAGGTGGAATTCCATCCCATCGACTATGTCAACGACAGCCGCGTAATCAGCCAAAATGAACGCATGACGGCCATCAACTCCGCACTGGAAATCGATCTCACCGGGCAAGTTTGCGCCGACTCTATTGGTCAAAGGATCTACAGCGGCATTGGAGGCTACGTGGATTTCATGCTGGGAGCATCCAGCGCGCCCCACGGAAAAACCATCATTGTTTTGCCTTCCACCAGCCCCGACGGCAAAAAATCACGCATTGTCAGTCGCTTAACCGATGGTGCCGGTGTGGTCATTTCCCGCAGCGTCGTTCAATACGTGGTCACCGAATTCGGCATCGCCTCTCTTCATGGGAAGACCATTCGCGAAAGAGCCTTGGCCTTAATCAATATCGCCCATCCCAAATTCCGAGAGAGGCTTTTAGAAGAAGCCAAGCAACTTCGCTACGTGTATCAGGATCAGATTCTGCCACCCGTCTTTGAGCCTCTCTATCCCGGGCAGTGGGAGACACACCAAATTTTTCCAGAAAACGAAAAGGTCTTTTTCCGACCCATCAAGCCCACCGATGAACGGGCTCTTCAAGAATTTTTCTACTCCCTTCCAGACCAGGATATCTATTACCGGTTTCTTTCGGCTATGCGCGTCTTTCCTCACCGGGACACGCAGGCCATGTGTAACATCGATTACGAACAAGAAATGGCCATCGTGGGGGTCATCGGAGAAATCGGTGCCGAGACAATCATCGCTTTGGGCCGTTATATCCTCGACCAAAAGACCAATATGGCTGAAGTGGACTTTGCCGTGCGCGCGGAATGGCAGCGCAAAGGTATCGGCACCTTTCTGCTTCACTATCTGAGCGAAATAGCCAAAGCCAAAGGCATTAAGGGTTTTACGGCCTACGTGTTGGCGTCCAACAGAAAGATGCTCTCGGTTTTTCATAAAGTCGGCTATGTGGTGCATAGCTCTTTGGAAGACGGCATCTATGAAATTTCTTTTCGCTTTGATGAGCCGTCCCAAGTCTGTTTGACGGAAAGTCAAGAATCTCCATCGGAGGAATCCAGAGATCCATGAGTGGGTTGCATGTCGCCTCGGGATTATCCACACTACCGCCCCCGAAGCTATCCACGCCCTGGAAAGGACCCGTGGACCCTCGACACCTGGCCTTTGATATTGACGGCGTCGTGGCGGATACCATGAAAGTCTTTGTGGACTTGGCTCGGGAGCGTTTCGGACTGTCCCATCTCACCAAAGAACATCTTACGTGCTACGATCTGCGCCGCTGTGTGCCGGCGCCTCCCCACGTCATTGACGAACTCATCTGCCTGACATTGGATGACGAACACACGGCCAAGATTCCCGCCATGGAGGGTGCTGCTGAAGTGCTGGAACACCTGGCGCAGTGGGGACCCTTGCGGTTCGTAACGGCCCGCGTGTGGCCTGAGTCCATTGAACGTTGGTTGCACGCTCTGCTTCCGCGCATCGATTGCCGCGCTATCACCGTGATCGCCACGGGAAATCCCGAACGCAAACACGCCATTCTGCATGAACTCAAGGTGCACTATTTCGTCGAAGACCGCCTGGAAACCTGCCATCTTCTGGCGCAAAACGGCATTCAGCCCATCCTGTTTGATCAGCCGTGGAACCGCACGCCGGCTCCTTTTCCCAGGGTCTTCACCTGGAAGGATCTAAGCCTCCTTCTTAACCTCAAGCCCCATGAACCTTAAGCCTTTGACGCATCCCATGCACGCCTGCTTGAAGGGTGAATGCCATGCTCAACCGCATCCCTCGCCAGCCCTCTTTTCAGATCAAGGCAGACCGCGACGGTTTTGTGCTGCTCGTCCCTGCCCACGTTTCCCTAGAGCATTTGCTCGCCGAATTGCGAAAAAAGGTGATAGAATCCCGAGGTTTTTTTCAAAAAGCTCGCATGATTTTAGACTTGCGGGAGCGGGATTTTCATGTGGACGAAGTGCAGGTCATTCGAACCCTGTTGGAAGATGTGGGCGGCATTCAGCTTCATGAAATCCGCCTTGGCAAGAACCTGCAATCGTTTCTCATGTGGGCATCGGGACTGCTGGGTATACCCATCAAGATCATGGAAGGCCATGGAGGAAACGCAGAGCGTTTTCGCGAAAAGGGAGTAAAGGTGCGGGAGGAGACTGACGCTGGGGACGCTCCTCTGGTGGTGCGTCAGACATGTCGGTCGGGTACGCGCATCGAATCGCCTGCCGAACTGATCATCCTGGGCGATGTCAACCCAGGGGCCGAAATTTTAGCAGCCCGAGACATCATTGTATTTGGGACATTGCGGGGCATTGCCCATGCCGGAATTTACGGGGATCGATCCGCCAAGATCTGGGGGCTTCACATTGAACCTCAGCAGTTGCGTATCGCCGATGTCGTGGCGGTCCCTCCTCGAGAACGCACCATGAAGCCCAAGCGCTACGAAGTGGCGGAAATTCAGGGTGATCGCATTCAGGTGACCCGTTTTTAGCATCATCAAAAGCACGGTCAAGGAAGGACAAACCATGGCAGCACAAACACTGGTTGTCACATCGGGGAAAGGAGGCGTCGGCAAGACCACGACCGTCGCCAATCTGGGGACGGCCCTGGCCAAAAAGGGCTACAAGGTGGTGCTCATCGATGCGGACATCGGTCTGCGCAATCTGGACGTGGTCATGGGGTTGGAAAACCGCATCGTCTACAACCTCGTGGACATTGTGGAAGGCAAATGCCGCATCGAACAGGCCATGATTCGAGACCGCAAACTAAAAACGCTTCACATCATTCCCGCGGCGCAGACTCGGGATAAAGACGCCGTCTCTCCGGAGCAGATGAAAGCCCTGTGTGAGCAGTTGGCCGCGGAAAATGACTACGTCATCATCGACAGTCCGGCGGGAATCGAACGCGGTTTCAAAAACGCGATGGCCGGCGCGCAAAAGGCCCTGGTGGTGACCACGCCCGAAGTGTCCGCCATTCGTGATGCCGACCGAGTCATTGGACTACTGGAAGCCCACCTGCTAAAGGATATTCACTTGATCATCAATCGCCTGAACGTCAAGATGGTCAAAAAGGGAGACATGATGTCCACAGCGGATATCGTCTCCTTGCTTTCCATTCCGCTCATCGGCGTCGTTCCCGAAAGCAGTGAAGTGGTCGTTTCCACCAACAGGGGTGTGCCGCTGGTTCATGAACGAGGCAGCCGAGTCGGGCAGGCTTTTGAAAAGATTGCGGCACGGCTCAACGGCGAAAACATTCCCCTCGATGACGAAGAGGAGAACGGGTTTTTGAGCCGATTTAAGCGGATTTTCGGCGGCTGAAAGGAGTTGTCGTCATGCTTAAAACGATCCAGAATTTCTTCCGGCAAAGAAGCAGTGCCGATACGGCCAAGCAACGTCTGGGTGTGGTCCTTATGCACGACAGGCTCGACATTTCCCCTCAACTTATGGAAGCCATAAAAAACGACATCATCGATGTCCTGTCACGCTACATGGAAATCGATCGCGGAACCATCAAGGTGGATTTTGAAAAAGGCAAGGACTATACGGCGCTCATTTCCAACGTGCACATCAAGCGGGTCTACCGCAATGCGGCCGCCATGTGATGCGCAAGGTTCAGTGAACGTCGTGGCACTGCTCTTCAACAAGGTTTTACACGGTAAGGACGAAAAGTCATGCCTTTGCTGGTGCTCTTAGCAGCGACATTGCGACGCGCTGTCCCCGACTACGACCCCATGACGGGTCTGACCATGACCGTGCCAGCAGGAACCACCGTAAAAGAGTTAGCAGAAATGCTGCATTTACCCTTGGAAGATGTCAAGTTGATTATGGTCAATGGCGTCGCCTCTTCGTGGAATACAGCCCTTCAGGGGAACGAGCGGGTCGCTTTTTTCCCGCCGGTGGGAGGTGGCTGAAGGTCGGAAAGTCCCAAACTTTTCAGCCATGCGCGGGCTTCCTTTTCCAGCAGTGTATAGAACCGCTCACTTCCGCCAAGCCCTTTTCGGCCAAAGTAGTAATTGATCTCTAGGAACAGAGGGTTTTTTTGTTGGTGAAGGCTTCTGTCACGAAACAAAAGATCCATACCGGCTAGATTGATTCCCGTGCGCTGACACAAAGCGCGCACCCATGCGCGGCCTTCCGCCTGCAAATCCGGATCGCTTTCTCGGTCAATGACGGCCCCGTGGGAAGTGTTGTGTAAGAAATTGGTCGGGTCCCTCTGAACCCTCCAGTAACTCTTCACCGTGCGTCCGATCACGACCACCCGCAGATCTCGGCCGTCGTTCTTCACAAACTCCTGGACCACAAAACCACCAAACCCGCTGCGCTCCATGCCCTCAAAGATCTTCAACGGCTCCATCGCTTCCTCGGCACTTTCGACCTTGAACACCAAGGATCCTTCACCACCATGCGCGCTCTTGAGAACCACAGGATAGCGAAGGTCGTTCCAAAATGACGGCGGGCAAAACTTGACGGAGTGAAAAAGATGACTCTTTGGATGAGGAAACCCCAGAATGCGAAAGAGGCGAATATCCCCGATTTTCCCGGGATACAAGAACCTCATGCGATAATCCGGAAACACATGACGGCAGTACCTCACAGCCATGCGGTAGAGGGATTCCGAACATCCCTGCGGCAGAATGATGGCGGCGGCACGCTGCATCCATCGCCGGTCATTCTCATCAGGTTCACGTCCGGCGCACAATCGGTTCACATCCCCCGGGATCACCGGATGATAGGAAAGAACCATGCCTGTGGCCTTTTCACACATCCCGGCCCTCCTTTTTGGCCCGGCCCAGGTGGCGCCGAAGCGCTTCCGCGGTCAGGGAATCATGGGCGGCCTGCAGCATTTCATCGGGCGTTCCGCTGAACACCACGCGCCCTCCGCGGTCTCCGCTGCCCGGCCCCAGATCCACCACATAATCGCATGCCGCCACCACATCCATATTGTGTTCGATGACGATGACGGTGTGCCCCTGCACGGTGAGGGCTCGAAGGACTTTCAGAAGCTTTCCTATATCGGCTCGATGCAAGCCGGTGGTGGGCTCATCCAACAGATAGAGCGTGTGGTTTCGATGATTGGTCAATTCCGCCGCCAGCTTGATGCGCTGGGCTTCCCCTCCGGAAAGGGTCGGACTGGGCTGCCCCAAGGTCAGATAGCCCAGGCCCAGTTCATCCAACACGACCAACGGTCGCACAATGGAGGGCACTGAAGAAAAGAAATGACGGGCCTCGGCGATGGTCATGTGCAGCACATCGGCAATGGAGGCTCCGTGATACGCTATGCCCAACGTCTCTCGATTGAAGCGCTTTCCACCGCAAGCCTCACAGGGCACGGTCACGTCCGGAAGAAAGCTCATGGCCACGCGAATGCGCCCCTGCCCCTGGCAGACTTCGCAGCGCCCTCCTTTGACATTGAACGAAAAACGCCCCGGTCGAAACCCTCGAGCCCGGCTTTCCGGCACAGCGGCAAAGAGCTTGCGAATCTCGTCCCATATGCCCACATAGGTGGCGGGCGTGGATCGTGGCGTTCTGCCTATGGGCGTGTGGTCCACTTCCACGAGGCGGCGAATCGGAGCAAAACCTTCCAGATCGTCCAAAGGCACTGTGGCGTCCAGGTGCCCCCTGTGGCGCACAGATTGGAGTGCTTCTTTCAGCACATCGTAGACCAGGGAGCTTTTTCCTGAGCCCGAAACGCCGGTCACACACACAAAGGTTCCCAAGGGAATGTGGACGTCGATGCCTTTGAGGTTGTTGGCCCGGGCGCCTCGAAGCACAAGCCAACCGTCGGGTCCAGGAATCGGGTGTTTGGGCCACGAAAGCCAGTCGGGACAAGAGCGGCCGAACCATGTGCCGGTCAGGGTATTCGGTCGGCGAACCAGGTCATGGAACGCCCCCTGCGCCACCACTCGGCCCCCACCACTGCCCGCATCGGGTCCCAGCTCCACCACATGATCCGCGGCGCGCATCGTGTCCTCATCATGTTCCACCACGAGAACGGTGTTTCCCCTGTCGGTTAAGGCTCGAAGATTTGTCAATAGCTTATGGTGGTCTGCGGGATGCAACCCGATGGTGGGCTCATCGAGAATATAGCACACGCCGCGTAGGTTGGATCCCAGTTGGGCCGCCAAACGAATGCGCTGCGCTTCTCCTCCGGAAAGGGTCTCACCGGATCGGTTCAATGTCAGATAATCCAGCCCCACGTTTGTGAGAAAGCCTACCCTTTCAATCATTTCTCGTGTCACTGGATCCGCCACAGCCCGCTCGGTACCGTGAAAGGACATATGGGTCCAGGTGTCTTGAAACGCCCACAGAGGCATTTCGGCGAGTTCGGTAATGGAAAAGCCTTTGAGGCGCACCGCTCGTGCTTGCGCATTGAGGCGGGTGCCGTGGCATTCCGGGCATGGTCGATCGCGGTCGAGACCGGTTCCATCGCATCGCAGACACATGCCGTGGCGGCTGTTAAAGGAAAAGAGACGGGGATCCAAAGGAGCATAGCTCTTTTCGCATCGAGGGCACATTAAGTGCTGGCTGAAGAAGAGATCCTCAGCTCTCGAAACGACCACCGTGCCTCCCCCCAGTTTGAGTGCTTCGTGAATCTGCCTGTGCCACGAACGTTCGTGCAGACCCTCCACGGCCTCCGTATCCAGCACCACAACCTCGATGTCGTGCTCTCGATGTCGAGCCAAAGATGGAAGAGGCACCAGGGAATGCAGCACGCCGTCAATTCGAACACGATCAAAGCCCATGGCGGTTAGGCGAAGAAACAGATCCTTGTAAATACCCTTTCGGCCTCGAACCAAAGGAGCCAAAAGACGCCCGCCATGTTCCCGCAGAACGCTTTCCACCCGATGCACGATGGTTTCCGGATTCATGGCCTGTAGCGGCATGCCACACTGAGGACAGTGCTGATGCCCCAAACGCGCAAAGGCCAGTCGAAGGAAGTGGTAAATTTCCGTGATGGTTCCCACGGTGGATTTTCGACCCAACTGGGACGTTCTCTGCTCGATGGCCACTGTGGGAGGAAGCCCGAGGATTTGATCCACATCGGGTCTTTCCAGAATTTTGAAATACTGGCGGACGAAGGTGGACAAACATTCCAAGTACCGCCTTTGCCCCTCCGCAAAGAGAATGTCAAAAGCCAAGGAGGATTTTCCGGAACCGCTGAGCCCGGTAATGACGGTCATGGCATGCAGAGGCAGTTGGAGTTCATGGACTTTGAGGTTGTGCTCCCGCGCTTCTCGAATCGTAATGTGTGTCGGTTTATCCACGAGCTGCAGCGCGGGTCCTGACCGTTCTTCATTACAAGTTGCCCGGCGTGTGGACACATTTTCGCCCACAAGCCCTCGGTTTCGCAGATACTGTCCGGTATGACTGCCCTCGTGCGCCGCCACCGTCTCTGGGGTCCCGCACACCACTAGGTGGCCTCCCTCGTCCCCACCTTCGGGACCCAAGTCGATAATCCAGTCGCAGGCGCTCAACAGCTCCAGGTTGTGCTCTACCACCAGCACCGTGTGCCCTTCATCGACCAACCGGTCCAATATGGCGATGAGTTTTTGCAGATCATGGGGATGAAGCCCCACCGTGGGCTCATCCAGGATAAAAAAAATGCCCTTGTTTTCCACCTTGGGCCTTTGAGGCCCCAGGTAACGAAGCAGTTTCACGCGTTGCGCTTCGCCTCCTGACAGCATGCTCAGGGGTTGACCAAGCCGAAGGTAGTCCAAACCCATGGCCATCACCGGCTCTAGAGCCTTTCGAACGGGCTCCACATCCCCAAAGACTTCAAGAAGTTCCCGAGCGGTTTTTTCCAGAATATCGGCAATGGATAAGCCCCTCACGCGTACATGCAACACCTCGCGGCGAAAACGGCGCCCGTCACAGACCGGACATCGCACATAGACATCGGCAAGAAATTGCATCTCAATCTTGAGAAACCCTTCTCCCTTGCAGTGCTCGCAGCGCCCTTCAGGCACATTGAAAGAGAAATACCCTTCGCCAAATCCTCGAAGACGTGCCTCAGGCTCCGCCGCAAAAAGCTTTCTTAGGGGATCTAGTGCCTTGGTGTAGGTGAGCAGATTGGCTCGAGGAGACCGCCCCACCGGCCTTTGATCCACAAGAACCATGTCGGCAATGGCGTCGATCCCTTCTATAGCGTCCATGCGGCCCGGAGATTCACTGGGCAGACCTCGAAGGCGCCGCCATCCGTTGTAGAGTGTGGTTTCAACGAGTGTGCTCTTGCCAGATCCGGAAACTCCACTGACGCCGATCAAACATCCCAATGGAAAGGAGACGGTGAGGTTCTTCAGGTTGTTTTCCTGTGCTCCCCTGACCGTGATCGCTTGGGAAAACCTTCGCTCAGAACGTCGCTTTTTCCTGCGACGGACAACGTTTGGCGTCCGGTATAAATAGCGTCCGGTCAGGCTTTGGGGCACGTGCGCGAGGCCTTGGGGCGGGCCCATGTAGAGCACATGGCCGCCTTGATCCCCTCCAAAAGGCCCCATGTCGATCACCACGTCGGCCATGCGCAGCATGTCCGGATCGTGTTCCACAAAAATGACCGTGTTACCCAAAGAAACAAGTCGGCGCAAAGGGCCCATGAGCCGCTCTTGATCCCTGGCGTGCAGTCCCACGCTGGGTTCGTCGAGCACATACAGGACGTGGGTGAGGGCGGAGCCTAGCGCTCGCGTCAAATGGACCCGTTGCACTTCACCGCCGGAAAGGGTGCGAGACTGGCGGTCCAGGGTCAGGTAGTCCAGGCCCACATCGGCAAGGAACTGAAGTCGATTGCGTATTTCCTGGATGAGCAGGGCTTCCGCGGAATCTTTTCGGCACGTGTTTTCCAAAGCCTTAAAGAAGGACAAGGAGCGCTTCACGGGCCAAGCGCACAGTTCATCGATGGCCACTCCATGAAGCCGGTACAGGCGCGCCGCGTCTCGATATCGACGGCCACCGCATTGAGAGCACGGCACGTAGGCTCGGTATCGAGATAGAAATACCCGCACATGCATCTTGTAGGTTTTCGATTCCAGCCATTGAAAAAATCCTCGAACGCCATAAAAGTCCTTGTGACCTTCGATGATTTTGCGACGATCCGCCTCGGACAGATCCTGAAAAGGAACGTCCAGTGGAATGTTTTCTTTGCGACAAAAGTCCAGCAATTCTTCATATTCTATGCGGTCCGGCGTCCAGGGACGAATCGCCCCCTGCCTCAAGGAAAGCCGAGGATTCGGAATCACCAGATCCATATCCACATCGATGATGCGCCCAAAGCCTCGACATTGCGGACACGCCCCCAAAGGGCTGTTGAAAGAAAAAAGGTTCGGCGACGGCTCTTCCACGCTCACGCCGCACCGAGCACATTTTAGATCTTGGGAAAATCTCCACCTTTCACCTTCTACAACCACCACCACGGCTTCACCGTTGCCCATCGCAAAGGCCGTGCGAAGGGAATCCATCACGCGGGGCGGTTGCGCTTTGGACCACACCAGGCGGTCCACGACCACCAGGATTTCTTCTTCAGCCGCTCGGGTTGTCTCTTCCTGCGACAAAGTCTCAAGGTCCAGCACCTTTTTCGAGTCAAATATGCGCAGGAACCCTTGAGACAACAGGTCCTGAACCCACTTTTTCCCCGCCGGCCGATAGGGAAAGGCCACAAGGACGCGCGCATGAGGTGGCAAATGCTCTAAGCGTTGAAACACTGTTTCGGGATCCTCCCGATGAATCTCGGCGCCGCATTTGGGACAATGGGGTACAGCCCTCAAGGCATAGAGGTATTTCAAATGGTCAGTGATTTCGGTCATGGTGCCCACGGTGGAGCGGGAACTGCGCACGGTGACGGCCGATTCAATGGCAATGGACGGAGGAATGCCTTCGATGATATCCGCGTCCGGACGATCCATTCTTTCCAGAAATTGGCGTGCGTAAGGGGAAAAGGTTTCCACATAACGCCGCTGTCCTTCAGCATACAATGTGTGGAAGGCGAGGCTGGATTTTCCCGAGCCGCTCACGCCGCTCACGGCAATGAGATGATACAAAGGAATATCAAGGTGCACATCCTTGAGATTATGCTGCCGCACGCCGCGCAAGCGAATGGCTGCGGTTTCTTCAGCAAACGGCTTCGTCTTCATAGTTATTCTGTGGAGAAACTCACCGTCACGTGGAGGTGTCGTTTGATGGCCCAAACGCCTTTCTGAGGGTAATTCGCACGATTTCGCCATGAGTGTGAAATCGCACGGGAGTACCGGAAACGCCAACGCCCGCACTCGTATAACCGATCATGCCGTGATATTTCCAGAGCCCCTGGACCAGGGAGCGCGAGGACCGACTGTGGGTGAATAGAGGGCCAATGCGAGGAATCTGAATCTGGCCGGCATGAGTATGGCCGCACAGATACAAAGGGACGCCATAACGTGCGGCTTGATGAGCAATTTCCGGAGAATGCACCAAAAGAATAACGAAGGCCCCGGAAGGAACGTGGCTCAAGGCTTCCGGTAGATCGTCGGCACGAAAGTAATGAGGGTCATCCACGCCGACAATGCACAGACGACTCAGATCCCTCTGAAGACAGTGGGCTTCATTGACGAGAAAGCGAACCCCATCATCCTTCAGGGCAGTGACCATTTCTGGACAGTCGTGATTGCCGAGCACCGCCAGCACACCATCTCGAGCGCGAATGTGAGGCACAAGGCGCTTTAGGCGCCGAACCGCTTCGTCGCTAGGCCCGTAATTTTCCATGCGGTAATCACCGCCCAGAAGGCATAAGTCCACAGGCTCATTGGCCAACAGTCCCTGAAGCCGCTCCACCAGGCCGTCCAACCCGTCCAAATGCAGATCTGTTATGAGCAGCAGTTCGTATCCATCAAAGGCCTCTGGAAGATGTGAAAACGCTAAGGTCAGGTGCCGTGTCTGAATGTTCAAGGCATTGTTTCGGCCGGGCTCCAAAAGTCCCAGCCATCGAAACACCGTGTTCATGATCATGCGGTACATGACCACGTCTTCAAAATGAAACATGTGCGCCCAGGGTGCAGACCGAATCTGGCAACTGGTCAGTTCTCGAAAACGAATGCGCGTCTTCACAGGTCTGGGATAGCCTTCAAAAGGTTGCTGCAACAAAATCTTTTTGAAAAAATGAGAGCCTGCGTAGGCGCCCACGCTAAAAATGACAAGGAGGCTCAGGAGCACGGCCGGATGGGTGCCCACGTGGAAAGAAAGCACAAACAGGGGCAAGGCGCCTTCGAACATCTGGTCCAAGACGGGGACCGCACTGCCGCTGGGCAGATCGAATCGCCGTTTGATGAAGCTGGAAAGGAGATCCCCGGCCATGCTCAAAACGGCGACAGCAGCGCCCACGAGCCAGGGAAAGCCTAGGATTGGGGCGACTGCGCAACCGGTCACCACGGCACCCACAACCCCACGGATGGTCTTGTGAGGCCCCAAAAGAGGCTTGCCATCCCTAAAGAGGTGGCCGCGATCCAGAGGGGTGGACCATCGCTCGTCGAGAAGAAACGCCAACAAAGGAGGCGCAAAGTTGACGAGCCACAACAAGAGAAGAGCGCTCAGGAAATTCTGCATCGGCATGGATGGGTTCCTTGATAACGATGAAAATGGAAAAACATCGGTCCGGATATGATTCTGTGGAGTCCAGCATCGATCGCACGCCGCACGCCATCGTCTTTCGGTCTCAGCGCTGGAATCGTTACAGTTTTTTGGCCCTTTTGGCCTCCTTGGAAGCCCGACAGGGGACGGATCATACACCGATTCTCTGGCTCAATGCTAGGACAAAGGCCGAGGCCGTCAACGCCCTGCACAAATGGCTGCATACCTACGATCGGCTCCTCGTGCTGTATTCCTTCATGACGCCTCAATGGCCAGAAACAGTCCAGGAGGTGCGCGATCTTCAGCACCTTAGGAAGAGCGGTTGTCTGACTCTAGCCGCCGGAGGCCCTCATCCTTCCGCAAGCCCGCGCTCGGTGCTTCACGCCGGATTTGACGTGGTGTGTCGTGGGGATGGAGAGCCGATCTTTCCAGAACTCATACGGCAATGGGCCCAGAAGGCTTGCCTAAACTTTCTTCCCGGGCTCTACCTGGATACGCCCTTCGGAGTGGTGTTCACAGGACACCCTTTGAAAGCGTCCTTGGAAGATGTTCCGGCACTGCCTGTGGCTCATGGAATGTTCGGGCCCATTGAAATCAGCCGCGGATGCCCTTATGGCTGCCGGTACTGCCAGACCCCTCGTCTCAAAGGGCGCACCATTCGGCACAGAAGCCTGACGGCCATTTTTCATGCGGTGGAAGCCATGGTCGAAGCGGGCCGCATGGATCTTCGTTTCATCACACCCAATGCCTTGGCCTACGGTTCCCCCGATGGACGACATCCTAACGTGAAGGCACTGAAGGAACTCCTTTCGGGCTTGCGCCATCGCGTGTCCAGTGCAGGACGCATTTTTTTCGGTACCTTTCCCTCGGAAGTTCGCCCCGAATGGGTCCAGCCGCAGCTCATGGAATTGGTCGTGCGCTACGCTGACAACCGCCAAATTGTCATGGGAGCGCAAAGCGGAGATCCACACATGCTTCAGCGAATGCATCGAGGCCACAGTGTGGAGGATGTGCGAAAAGCCTGCGCTGTAGCCGGCAGCTTTGGGCTTCGGCCCGTGGTGGACTTCATTCTTGGATTGCCTGAAGAAACGGAGGAGCAGATGTCTCGTTCGGTCGACTTTATGGAGGAACTCGCCGAAAAGGGCGCAAGAATCCATGCGCACACCTTTATGCCTTTGCCCGGTTCTCCGTGGGCGGCACGAAAACCCGAACCCATCCCGGACACCATTCAATCCCGCATGGAAAGGCTCATCTCCCAAGGAAAACTTTTCGGCCAATGGAAAGCCCAGGCGCAATGGTCACGCCAACCGCATCGGTAAACCAGGCGCTTTCCCGTGGTCACGCTCTAGAAATTTTGATACTTTTTTCTCCCAAGTCTACAGGCATCCCTCGCGCCTTCGTTTCTTATAGGCCCAAATAGCCTGGAAGTGCCGCCTCGGCTCTGGAGGCCATAGCGAAGAACTAAGGCGTATCAGGCTTAAGGGATCCGCAGAAGGGAGGTGACGGACATTTGGGATGTATTTCCGGCAGAAGATTTCACAGAGATTCCGAACATGAAGGAAGGATAGAAATTAGAAAATGGCGGGATACTCACGGAAAAGAGAAGGATGCCTCGGTTCAGAAAACTTTGGGGATTGAGGCTCGGTTTGGTCATTGGAACGACAATTTTTTCGGCATGCGGCAGTATGCCCGTTCAGGTCGAAGACTCCTCGGCCAAGACCGTGGCCACGAAAAGCGACGGGGCGTAACCCGTGGCAATGCCAACGCGTCTCTGGAGCACTGTGACCGGCCCCTCGGAACCATCGCGGTGGAAGAGGACCAAATTTCTGACTGGTACCACTACCTCTCAGGCCAGTACAAACTGACCTCGACGGTGCCCGTTCTCTGGCTCTTGATTCAGCAATCCAATTGCTTCATCGTGGTGGATCGAGGCCGCGCGATGAAAACCATGATGGGAGAAAGAGCCCTTCAACAGACGGGTGAACTTCGAGCGGGAAGCACTTTTGGCAAAGGGCAAATGGTGAGCGCGAATGACACACTGACCCCTGAAGTGATGATCAGCCAAAAAGGAACCGGCGGTCTCGGTGGTGCCCTTGGGGCTTTTGGTATCGGAGGCACCATCGCCGGGGTATTTTGGGCGGCCTCAAGGCCAATGAAGCAACCGCCATGCTCATGCTTGTGGATAACCGATCCGGGGTGCAGCTCGGCGTGGCCGAGGGCAGCTCCAAGAATTTCGATTGGGGCTTGGGTGGAGCCATCTTTGGGGGCAGTGCCGGGGGCGGCTTGGGCGGCTATACCAAGACGCCGCAAGGCAAGGTCATTGCCGGAGCCTTTATGGATGCCTACAACCAGCTCGTGCGTGTCGCCAAAGCATATACACCACAAACCATGGGCGACCGGCAATTGGGCACGGGAGGCGGTCTGCGCGTTGATGGAAGCAGCCAAGCCGGCGGCTATCAATGGGCTAAGCTGTCGCTGAAGGCTGCCCAAAGAAAACTAAATGCGTTGGGTTATGAGGCCGGAACACCCGACGGCATAATGGGTCGGGTAACCCGTCAGGCTTTGATGAACTTCCAGGCGGACAGAGGCCTTCCTGTCACGGGACGCCTGGATGCCGCCTCGGCGGCCGAACTGGCCAAATAAGCACATTGGCATACACGCTCTTCCATTAACCGCCAGTCCTCGTAGTGTGGTCAAATCGGGCTGCAAAGGACGAAGGCTATGGGGTTGAAAGAACACGAGTATGTACGGCAGACTCTGGAACGCTACACCAATTTTCCTTTGGATCGAATGTGTGAGCATTTCCTGATCACGAATTTCAAGAAATACGTAGACTGGTTTCAGGAAAAGACGGGAGGTGAAAAAAGCGAAGGCAATTTTCGACTGGTCAATGCGCCCCATATCAATTGCACGCTGATCGATTTTGGCATCGGATCCCCGCAGGCGGCCTTGCTCATTCACTGCCTGGCCTACCTGGACCAACTCAAATCGGTCATCATGCTGGGCATGTGTGGCGGGATTGATGACACATTGGAAGTCGGGCATTTCGTGGTGCCTTCTGCCGCCATACGAGGCGAAGGGACCAGCCGCCACTATCTTCCGCCGGAATTTCCCGCCATTCCGGCTTCTTCCGTCAATCTTTTTTGTATCGGTGCCGTCAAGAAGCTGGGTATTCAGCCCAAGTGCGGCATTGTTTACACCACCGATCGGCGCTTGTGGGAATACGACGAGAATTTTGTGAACCACCTTAGAAGGCAACGGATTCTGGCCATTGAAATGGAACTGGCCACCCTCTTTTCCGTGTCCTATCACTACGAGGTGCCCATCGGATCCATCATGCTGGTCTCAGACATGCCTTTGCAACGCAAGGGCATCAAGAGCAAAGAACTGCACGAGAAAATCTATGCGGAATACATGCCCACCCACCTGGAACTGGGCCTCGAGGCGGTCAGAGCCCTCGAGGCCAACTGGTCGGATGTATCCCGCCGACTGAACAGTGAATGGTAAAATAGGTGAAAGGGGAAAAGCCTATGGAAGTGCTCGTCCTGTATTATTCGCGAAGCGGCAACACGAAAAAGCTCGCCGAACACGTGGCCGAAGGAGTTCAAGCCGTGGATGGCGTCTCCGCCGTTCTTCGATCCACGCAGGAAGTCACTCGGGACGACTTCGTCAACGCGGCGGGCATCATCGCCGGATCACCGGTCTATTTTGGCATCATGGCCACGGACCTCAAGCGCGTTTTTGATGAGTTTGTCGGCGTGCGCAAGAAAATGGAGAACAAAGTGGGAGCCGCCTTTGCCACCTCCGGAGATCCCACGGGCGGCAAGGAAACCACCATCATGTCCATTCTGCAATGCTTCTTGATCTACGGCATGATAGTGGTGGGCGATCCCCTTTCGGCCACCGGCCATTACGGTGTGGCGTGCGTGGGCGCACCTGACGAAAAAACAGCAGAAAATGCACGCAAGCTGGGTCGCCGTGTGGCAGAACTCTGCCTGAAACTGCACGGGGCCTTCTAAATCGCTCAAGGCCAATTTTTCTGTTCATGCGCTTTCTTTAACGGACGACCTCGAGCAATGCTCGGGTAAAAGGATTTTGGGGGAACGGCCTTCAGCCAGAGCGCCGGCATCGGGTGCTCGGTACAGCACCACCACCTGGCCGACCAATTGAATGAAATGGGCTCCGACGGCGCGGGCCAAATTGGCCGCCTGCTCCTTCTTGGGGCTGTCCTCTCCGGACAGTCCCAGCCATTTGACCTTGATCAACTCGTGGTGGAGAAGTTGCTTGCGGATTTCAGAAATCACCGCGGCCGTCACCCCTTCCTGGCCGATGCGCACCACAGGGCTCAATTTGTGGGCCAAAGATTTCAAATAGCCGCGCTGTTTGCCGGTGAGTTCGGCAAACGGCACAGGATTCCATGACAGTAGGGAAAGATCCACACCCTGCTGCCACCATGGTTCCTTGTTGCGTTTGTCCATGCATCGCCTCCTTGAAACAAAAAAAGATCCGGCCTGCTGTCGCGGGCCGGATCCTGTGTTTTTTTGGCATCCACTTTCATTCCAAATAAGACTTCAACAGTTCCTGCTTGCTGGGATGGCGCAGCTTGCGCAAAGCCTTCTTTTCGATTTGACGGATCCTTTCCTTGGAAACCTTAAAGCTCTTGCCGATCTTTTCCAGAGTTTCGCGGGGCTGTCCCCCCAAACCAAACCGCAACCGCAGAATTTTCTCCTCCCTGGGCTGCAAGCTCGCTAAGATTTCCCGAGTGACTTCGCTCAATTCATTGGTTTCACACCCTTGAGCCGGCGACGCGCTCTCAACATCCTCGATGAAATCGCCTAGCCGCTGCTCGTCATCCCCCACGGGCATCTCCAACGACAAGGGCTGGCTAATCAAGCTGAGCACCATCTCCACTTTATCCGGCGGAATGTTAGCCCGTTGGCTGATTTCTTCTGCCGTGGGTTCTCGGCCCAATTCCTTCACCAACTCATGAAAGACCTTGTAGAAAAGATTCTTCAGTTCGATGAAATGCACCGGCAAGCGGATGGTGCGGGTCTTGTCATAAATTCCACGAATAATACTCTGCCTTACCCACCATGTGGCATAAGTGCTAAACCGGTTTCCCTTCGTATGATCGTAGCGTCCCACCGCCTTGAGCAACCCCAGGTTGCCTTCCTGAATAAGATCGTCAAAACTCATACCGCGGCCGCGATACCGTTTGGCAATGCTCAAAACCAGACGCAAGTTCGCCTTGACCATGGTGTGCTTAGCTTCGTCGATCTCCGCAATGATTCGGTCACACACCTCCTTCATCGACGACAAGGTCGGATTCTGAGGTTCATTCGCCACCGCCTGATGTAGGGTTCGAGAAATGACTTTCAGCACCTTGTCTCGAACGCCGGGAAATGTCTTGGCCTGACCCAGGAGGTTGCGAACCTTTCCATGAAGGTCCTTAACCACCGGGTGATCCTCTTTGTGACACTCCACCAATTGCACCAACTGGTCTTGGCCATCCCGGATCCTTTTGGCCAATTCAATTTCCATTTCCGGAGTCAGCAGTGGGAACGAGGAAACCTCGCGAAGATAACACGTAACATGATCTTCGTCGAATTCCACGGCAGCATCCCCCTCCGTCTCCTTTGAAGGCATCGAGGGAGCGACCCGAAACCGCTCATGCCGAAGATCTCTTTCTTCGTCTTGAAGCAACCCGTTGCGATTGTCCTCCACGGATTCTTCCTCTTCTAGCTGTTCAGCGAATAGATTGTCTTCGGATCCCAGGATTCCCATGTCCAGGAGGCGCTCATAATCATCGTCCCCCTCGCGGGTCAACCGCAAGGAGTACAGAGGATCCAATCGTTGTCCATGCACGCTTTTCATGGCGATCCTCCTTCCCCTCGGGACACCCCAGGTCGCAAGCCATTAACTCATCCTGATTTCTTCCTTCACGGCCCTCCTGACTCTCGAGTTTACGCAACATAACCCCTTGCTCTTGGCAAGGTTACCCTCGTAAAGGGTAAGCTTGAGCGCATGTCCCGTCAATGGAATTCGTCACGATTGCGTCAAAGGCACAGGATTTTCGTTGAATGGTCAAGGGATTGGGTGCACTCGTTTCCGCGGGTGCCTCGCCCTCTTGGGCGTGCTCAAAGGAAACGTGCCGTGTCAGATGCGAAATTCCACAATATCGCCGTCTTGCAGCTCATAGTCCTTTTGAACCATTTGGCCGTCAAAGACTGCTTTCCCCCATATTCTAGCAAACTTCAGCTTCTTCACAAAGTCCTTGTGAATTTTTTCTGCAAGATCCTGCACCGTGCTTTTTCTGGGAAGGATAAAGGGAGCGGATGTGTCGGGTTCCTTGCCCGGCGCTTTGGTGTAAACGCGAAGGACGTCGGAGTGCGCGAAAATCATGTCCAGCAGGGCATGGAGGCCTCGACCTGAGGCTGTGGACACCGCCACACATGGCAGACTGCATTGGCTCAACTCTTGAAAGGCACAAAAGTCTTCCACATCCGATTCGGTATCGACCTTGTTGACCACCACGATCATTTTTTTCAAAAAAGGCTTTTTCTGCAGATCGGGCGGCGGAGACTGGCCTTCTGGAAAAACTCTCAGATTTTCAAGAACCTCCATGGTATCTTCCATTTGCTGCAGCGGATCGGCTTTCAGGTCCACCAGAATCATCACGAGATCGGATCTTCGAATCAAGTCCGCCATCCAAGGATCCACGTAGTCTTTACTGATAGGAGGCGTGTCGATGAGTTGGAATTGAATGTTTTCATAGGGCACCATGCCTGGTGTGGGTTTCCAGGTGCTATGGGGAAATTCGGCCACCTCCGGTGACGCGTTGCTCAAAATGCCCACCAGAGAAGACTTTCCCGTGTTAGGAGCGCCGACGACCACCACTTGGGCGGCGCCTTCTTTGTCAATGGCATAATTAACCCCCTTGCGGCCCGTGCCCTTTCTTTGCTGCGCCTCGGACTTGAACTTGGCAATCTTGCGTCGCAGATCGGCGCGCAGCTTGTCCGTACCCTTGTGCTTGGGCATGATGGTGAGCATTTCTTCCAGCGCCTCAATTTTGGCTTCGGGAGTTTTCGCTTCGCGATACCGCTTTTCAGCTTCGAAATAAGGCGGGGGGAGATTTGCCGGCATGCCTCACACCTCCTCGCCAAATTGTGATGTTTCCTGAGCTTTTGGGCGTATAGCATTGCATTTCTGAACCCTTCTTGTCAATGGAGTGGCCGCCGGCTATGAAAGGGGCGTCAAACTCCAACACAAAAGGAGCCTTCATGCTTTCGTGCCCGCACTGTGGTCGGCCGCTGCAGTGGATTCGACAATGACGGCGTCAGCTCTGGCGTTGCACGGTGTGCCGCCTGGATTTTACTTTGGATTCTCTCGCCGCCTTTTTGGACGATGACTTGGAAAAGCTTTTGGAAAACCTTCGCGTGGATCGGCTGTAGCCGCAAACTCCGCTTCAGAGCTTGCGGCGATGCGGAAAAACAAGAAGGAATTTGACCCGTCTGAGGAACGTTTCAGGAACCGACCAGAGTGGATTCGAGCAAGCTTTCGGCCAGTTTCAGGGCTTCCGGAAGTTTTTCGGGCAGGTTGCCGCCCGCTTGAGCCATATCGGGTCGCCCACCACCGCTTCCCCCCACCACTTGGGCCACTTTCTTGATGAAGTTGCCCGCGTGAATGCGGTGGGTGAGATCTTTGCTCACACCAACCAGCAGGAACACCTTGCCGTCGTGAACGGCCCCGAGCACCATCACCCCGGAACCAATGCGTTCTTTGAAGCGGTCGTTCATCTCCCGCAACGCCTTGGGGTCTGCCTCTTTCACATGGCGCACCAATACTTTCACGCCGGCCATTTCCTTGGCTTCCTCAAAAAGGTCCAAGGACTTTTTGGCCGTCATAGAACTTTTGACTGCGTCCAGGCTCTTTTCCAATTCCTTGATCTGGATCAACAGCTTGTCCACCCGATCCGGCACCTCTTCCGCGGGTGCTTTTAGGCGCCGCGCTGCCACTTCCAAGAGGCGGCGCTGTTCCTGCCAGAAGTTCAGGGCGTGACGGCCTGTGAGGGCTTCGATGCGGCGCACTCCCGCAGCCACACTGGATTCCTGCGTGATGACGAAGGAACCGATGTCCCCGCTGCGTTCCGCGTGCGTGCCGCCGCACAGTTCCTTGCTGAAGTCGGCGATTTCCACAAGTCGAACCGTTTCCCCATATTTTTCTTCAAAAAGGGCCACGGCTCCTGTGCGAATGGCTTCGTCAAAGGCCATCACGTGCACGTGTAGCGGTCGATTTTCCAGAATCGCCGCATTTACCCGACGCTCAATTTCCAAAAGCTCTTCTGGCGTCAGGGCCGCAAAGTGCGTAAAATCGAACCGCAGCCTTTCCGGAGCCACCAAGGAACCGGCCTGTTTGACGTGATCGCCCAGCACATCACGAAGAACGCGATGCAAAATGTGCGTGGCCGTGTGGTTGCGCGCGGTATCTCTTCGACTGGCCTCGTCCACCGTAAGAACGACGCGATCCCCAGGGCGCAATTCTCCGTTTTCGATGCGCACCACATGGACCCAGATGTCTCCAGGAAGCCGCAGGGTATCCTCCACGACGGCGCTCACTCCAGGACCCGAAAGACTGCCTCGGTCCCCCACCTGCCCGCCGGCTTCTCCGTAAAAGGGCGTTTGTTCCACCACCACTTCCACTCGGCTCTCCGGTCCCGCCGCATCGATCAGAACTCCTTCTTGAATCAGGGCCAGCACCCGGCTCTCCGCCTCCAACCGGTGATAGCCGACGAATTCGGTGCGCACGCCTTGGGCGGCCAGCTTGCGGTACGCTTCTGAAACTTGTCGTTCTCCACTCCCCTTCCAGTGCCGGCGGGACTGCTCTCTTTGGCGTTCCATCAGCGCGTCAAAGCCGGCCTGATCCACCTGCATACCCATTTTCTTGGCCATGTCCGTGACAATGTCTATGGGAAAACCGTAGGTGTCGTACAGTTTGAACACGAGGGACCCCGGAACGGCGCGGGCGCCTTCGTCTTGAAGGCGAGACATTTCTTGGTGCAGCAGTTTCAGGCCATGATCGAGCGTCTCACTGAACCGTTCTTCTTCGTGCAGAATAACCCGGGTAATGTACGCCCGGTTGTCCAAAAGCTCGGGATAGACATCGGCCATGGAATGCATGACGGCTTCCACGACGCTATGAAGAAAGGGCCGATTGAGACCGAGAAAACGTCCGTGGCGTAAGGCTCGGCGAATCACCCGCCTAAGCACGTAGCCGCGGCCTTCGTTGCTGGGCAGCACGCCATCCCCGATGAGAAAAGCCGCCGCGCGGCTGTGGTCGGCAATGACTTTAAAGGATACGTCCTTTTCGGCATCAGCCCCGTACCGCAGTCCGGCCTGCGCGCCGATGGCTTCCATTACGGGGGCAAACAGGTCTGTGTCATAGTTGGACGGGACCTTTTGAATGACCGCCGCGATGCGTTCCAAACCCATCCCCGTATCGATGCTGGGCTTGGGCAGTGGCTCCAACGTTCCGTCTTCATGACGATTGAACTGCATAAAGACCAGGTTCCAGAGCTCCAAGAAACGGTCGCAATCGCATCCCGGCCGACACTCAGGTCGACCGCACCCCATGGCTTCGCCCTGGTCGATAAGGATTTCGGAACACGGTCCGCAGGGGCCCGTATCTCCCATGGCCCAAAAGTTGTCCTTGGTGGAAAAGGTCAAAATCCTCTCTTCAGGAAGGTAGCGTTTCCAATATTGGCGAGCTTCCTCGTCGGGTCCCAGGGACATGCTGGCATCGCCCTCGTGAATGGTGGCGTAGAGTTTGTCTTTGGGCAGGCCCATGCGCTCCGTAAGGAATTCCCACGCAAACTCAATGGCTTCCTTTTTGAAATAGTCGCCAAAGGAAAAGTTACCCAGCATTTCAAAGAAGGTATGATGCCGCGCTGTATAGCCCACGTTTTCCAAATCGTTGTGCTTGCCGCCGGCCCGCATGCACTTTTGACTCGAGGCAGCTCGGCTGTACTCTCGTTTTTCTTCCCCAAGAAAACAGCGCTTGAACTGGTTCATGCCCGCATTGGTGAAGAGCAAAGTGGGGTCGTCATGGGGAATGAGCGAGGAACTCTTGACAATGGTGTGGCCCTTGTCGCGGAAAAATTCCAAGAATTTTTGACGAATTTCGCTGGCTCTCATGAAAAGTCTCCTGTGTTGCACACCCTGGGCGACATGGTCGCTGCTAGACCTCGGCGGCTTGAGGGGGGCTCAACTCGGGCAGCAGGTGCCGTTCTCGCACCTTGTTCTCAATTTCCAGGAGCAGGTCAGGGTTTTCACGTAGAAAATTCTTGACGTTTTCCCGCCCCTGCCCCAAGCGCTCTCCATTGTAGGCGTACCAGGTTCCCGAACGCTCCACGATATTGGCCGCCACCGCTAAATCCAACACATCGCCCTCTCGAGAAATCCCACGCCCATAGACAATATCGAATTCCACTTCTCGAAAAGGCGGAGCGATCTTGTTCTTGACCACCTTGACCCGGGTGCGGTTGCCCACCACTTCCTGGCCTTCCTTGATGGGGCCCGTTCGGCGAATCTCAAGGCGCATGGTGGCGTAAAACTTGAGCGCATTGCCTCCGGTGGTGGTTTCCGGAGATCCGTACATCACCCCGATTTTCTGGCGGGTCTGGTTGATGAAAATGACCGAGGTCTGCGACTTGCTGATGGTCGCTGTCAGTTTGCGCAAGGCTTGGCTCATGAGGCGCGCCTGAAGCCCCACGTGAGGATCGCCCATTTCACCGTCAATTTCCGCCTTGGGCACCAGAGCTGCCACGGAATCAATGACAATGACGTCGATGGCATTGCTGCGCACAAGAATCTCGGCAATTTCCAGGGCCTGTTCACCGTAGTCCGGTTGACTGATCAGCAGATCGTCCACCTTGACGCCCAGTTTGCGGGCATAGTGCACATCCAGGGCGTGCTCCGCATCGATGAAGGCCGCCAACCCACCTTTTTTTTGGGCCTCGGCAATGACATGCAAAGCTAGGGTTGTCTTGCCCGATGATTCCTGTCCATAAATCTCCACGATGCGCCCTCGAGGAATTCCGCCAATGCCCAAGGCCAAATCCAGGGACAGACATCCTGTGGAGATGACGGGAACCTCCATCGCTTGAGCCCCTTCGCCCAAGCGCATAATGGATCCCTTGCCGCACTGGCGCTCGATCTGCGCCACGGCCATCTCGATAGCCTTTTGGCGATCATTGCCTACCTGTGCCGTCATGGCACGGTCCTCCTCGTGAATAAAAAACCTTTATCCCTAAAGCCTCGATCTACCCTGAAAGGGCCATCTCTGCAAAGGGGTGTATTGGGCTCCGTCGGGCTTAAGATCACTTTTATACAACACCAGTTCCGAGACGTCAAAAACAACCCCTTGATAGCCCTGGCGAGCCACCAACATATCCTGAAGGGATTTCAGGTGACGCCGCCCCTTGACGCGCCCGATGGTTAAGTGCGCCCGAAAAGGCCGATGCTCCTTGGGAAAACCCAACGGCTGCAGCACATCTTCCACACTGCGCTGAAGGGCGTGGAGCGACCCCATATCCCCTTGCACTCCAACCCAGACGACCCGCATCTCGCGAAGGGAAGGAAAGGCGCCGCACCCTGCAGGACGCAAGGAAAATGGTGCCGTGCTTGCCGCCACAGGACGCAAAGCGTCGGCAACGGCCTCGATAAGCGAGGGGGCAATATGGCCTAAAAATTTTAAAGTCAAATGAACCCGATGGGGACGGATCCACCTGACCGGCACATCCAATTGTTGCAATGGAGCGCAGAACTCACCGAGATCCTTTTGAACATTCGGGGGAAGATCCAAGGCCACAAAGGTGCGTATCATGATCGCAACATCCTCCACAAAAGAGCCAAGGCGTGCTGCACCGACTGTTCTTGCACCAGGCGCCGATTGCCCTGAAAATGGTGCTGTTCGACCACCGTGCGCGTTCCCACCGCCCCCCCGATAAAGACGGTACCCACCGGTTTTTGTGTCGACCCTCCCGTGGGGCCTGCAATGCCCGTCACGGCCAAGGCCGCCTGGACCTTGGATCGTTCCAGCACCCCTTGCACCATAGCCTCACACACGGGCCGACTCACCGCTCCGTACCTCTGCAACAGTTCTTCCGGTACGCCCAGCAGCTGGCTCTTCGCTTGATTGCTGTAGGTCACAAAGCCTCTGTCGAAATAGTCCGAGGCACCGGAAATGGCCGTCAAGCGTGCCGCCAAAAGCCCTCCCGTGCAGGATTCGGCAACGGCCAGTTTCCACGCCCTTTGGCGCAAAAGCGTTCCCACAACTTTTTCCAAGGATTCGTCATCGCGGCCGATCACATGGTCCTCGCCCAGAAGAAGAACCAGTTCCTTTTCCGCCGCGTTCAGGCGCCGCTGCGCTTCCTCGGCGTCTGTGGCTGAAGCCAGAAGGGTGACCCAATTTTCCGCCGTCTGCGGCAGGTATCCCACCTTGACGCCGTAAGCCACGGCATCAAAGCCGCTTAGCCGATCGTTGATCTCCGTTTCCATCAGACCGTAAAGGCGAAGCACGCGTTGACAGCAGGCGGGTCTTTGAGGAAATCGGTGCATGAGATCGGGCAGAACCACCTCCCGCAGCAGGGTTTCCATCTCGTGAGGAACCCCCGGCAGAAAGTAACAGGGTACGCCGTGATGCTCCAAGGAAAAGCCGGCCATGGGACGTCCCGGGGCCAGCCGAGTGGCTCCCTGAGGCAACTGGGCGAGACGGCCCAACCGATCACTCCATTCACCACCTCGATCCTTCACTCGGGCCATCAAGCTCTGAAGATCCGCTTCGTCCACCGCCATGGGGAGAGCAAAGGCTCGCGTCACCGCCCATTTGGTCCGGTCGTCGTCCGTCGGCCCCAAACCGCCTGTGACAATTACAAATCGGCTCTGCGCCGTGAGCTGTTCCAGCTCCAGGGCGATGGCCTCTTCGGCATCTTCCACCACGACCACTCTTTGCAAACGAAACCCGTGCGCTCTCAAAACCCCGGCTATGTGATGCGCATTGGTGTTGAGAATGTCCCCTAGGAGAATTTCATCCCCGACGGTGAGAAGCGAACCTAGAATGTCAGAACGTTTGTTTTGATCCATCATGCCGACAACTCATCACTTTTTTGGAGCCACCTTTTCCTGACCGCGCCGACGAACCTCTTCGTAGACCTGCGGCAAAGGAAGACCGGTGCGCCGGGCCACATCCCGACACGCCTCGTACTCCGGCTGACATCGCACCGATCCGTCAGGTAGACTAATCATTTTGACCTGCACCACGCCCCATGGGGTGTCCACATCCATGAAAGCACGAGGCAGCTCCATGCGGTCCACTTCGTGAAACCGAACGCCCAGCGTAGTGCTTTCACAAAAAACCCGGGTCGCCATGCGATCTTTAAGCGAAGGATCCATGAGGATGCGGACCAAGGTCGCGGGACGATTCTTTTTCATATACACGGGAACCAGCACCACATCCAAAGCACCTTCGGCAAAGCACGACGCCATGAAGTGTTCGTAGAATTCCGGATTCATGTCGTCGATCTGGGTTTCCATCATCAAGAGCCGTCGCGTGATGCACTCCGCCTGGGATTCGCCCACCATGAGCCGCAGCACGTTGGGTGGATTGTCGGCCGAATGCGCCCCTACACCGTATCCTACCGTGTTGAGGACCATATCGGGAAGAGGTCCAAACCCTTCACACAGCCCGGTCAAAATGGCGGCGCCTGTGGGTGTCACCAATTCTCGTTCCACGCCACCGTCCCGAACGGGCACACCTTCAAGCAGGGCCACGGTGGCCGGAGTCGGCACGGGAAGCACGCCATGGTTAGAGGACACGCGACCTCGCCCAAGGGGCAATGGGGACGCATAAAGCCTTTGAATACCTAATAGTTCAAGGCCAACCACGGTGCCCACCACATCCACCACGGTGTCCACGGCCCCAATTTCATGAAAGTGCACATCGTCCACGTCCATGCCGTGGACCCTGGCTTCGGCCCGCGCCAGCCGCTCAAAGATATGCAACGCTCTTTCTTTGACCATCTCGGTCAGAGAAGAAGCCGCTATGAGGTGGCGAATGTGTCGGTAGTGGCGCAGAGGCGGCGAGCCCCTTTCGCACACCACAACCCGAGTGCCCGTGATGGCTCCTCGAGACTCCTTGCGCACATCCAGGTGCCACCCTGGAAGTTCAAGAGCCTCCAAAGCTTTGTTTAAAGTAACCACCGAAACCCCGGCATCGATCAGGGCGCCGAGCATCATGTCTCCGCTGACTCCGGAAAAAGCATCCACGTAGGCTAGGCGCATGCCGCCCCCTTGTCTGCGCCAAAGAGGTGCTCTAAGACCTGATCCATGTGGGATGAGGGGATAAAGTTGACAGCGCGTGTGACATAGGCCGGCAACTGGGCAACGTCGTCCATGTTACCTTGAGGAACAAACACCAAGCGGAGTCCGGAACGGGCAGCCGCCAGGGCTTTTTCTCGAAAGCCCCCCACCGGAAGCACGTCACCCAAGAGGGAAATCTCTCCCGTCATGGCGCACGGTTTTCCCAAGGGTTTTTGGAGCAAGGCGGACACTAGGGCGGCGCACAAAGCCATACCTGCAGAGGGTCCATCTTTCGGCACGGCGCCTGCCGGCACATGAATGTGCACGTCCATCTTTTCATGAAAATCTGAGGGCAAGCCCCAACGGCCGGCTCGCGTACGAATGAAACTCAAAGCCGCCTGAGCCGACTCCTTCATGATCGTTCCCAAATGTCCTGTGAGAACCACCGCCCCCTTGCCGGTCATGACAGCCGCCTCGATGCGCAGCACTTCCCCGCCGTGGGGTGTCCAGGCCAAGGCCAAAGCCACACCGGGTATGGAGGGAAACTGCTGCGATGAAAGATCCTTCAATGGCGGGCCCAAAAGGCGCTCCAGATTCTTCACGAAAACGCGAAAGGGAGCACGCCCTCCCTCGGCACGATGTCTAGCGGCTTTGCGGCACAATGTGCCAATGGCTCGCTCCAACTGGCGCACACCGGATTCTCGTGTATACCGGCGCACCAAGGCCATGAGAGTCGAATCGCTGAGCGCCAGGTCTTCCGGCTGCAGCCCGTGCTCTTCCAATTGGCGGGGAAGCAAATACGATTTGGCAATCACCAGCTTTTCCCTGTCCGTATAGCCGGTCAGGGTCAGCACCTCCATGCGGTCCACCAAAGCCGGCGGAACATGCTCCAGGCTGTTGGCCGTCGCAATGAAAAGCACCTGGGACAAATCAAACGCTACATTGAGATAATGATCGGAAAAGGCCTTGTTCTGTTCGGGATCCAGGACCTCTAGGAGCGCTGCCGCTGGGTCTCCTCGAGCGTCGGATCCAATCTTGTCAATTTCATCCAGCATGAAGACCGGATTTTTCGTGCCGGCATAGCGCAGCCCTTGAATGATGCGCCCGGGCAAAGCGCCCAGGTACGTGCGCCGGTGTCCGCGAATCTCCGCCTCGTCGCGAACTCCTCCCAGGGAAAGGCGCACGAATCGGCGCCCCATAGCCTTGGCGATAGATCGCCCTAGAGACGTCTTGCCAACTCCCGGTGGCCCCACCAGGCAGAGAATGGATCCTTTAAGACTGCCTTTTAAGCTACAGGCGCCGAGAAAATCTAAGATGTGCTCTTTAATGGTTTCCATGTCATGATGGTCGGCGTCCAGAACCTTGGCTGCTTCCGCAAGATCTAAGCGATCCTCGGTGGTTCGCCGCCAGGGCATTTCAATGAGCCAATCCAGGTAGGTGCGCACGAGGGAAGCTTCGGCCGAATCGCTTTGCATCATCAGCAGCCGATCCAGTTCCCGCATGGCCACCTGAAAAGCCTCAGGGCTCATTCCTGCCGCGCGAATCTTTTCCCTGTAAACCCACTCCTCCTTGTTCTCGTCCCATTCGCCCAGTTCCCTGCGAATGGCCTTGAGTTGCTCTCGCAAGTACCGTTCCCGTTGGCGTCGCCGAAGGGCCGTTTCGGCTTCGGACTCGATTTCCTGCTGCACTTCAGCCTTTTGCAGCTCCTCGCCCAAAGCCTCGGCCACGGCGCGCAGGCGCTCCGATGGATCGACCAACCCCATCAACCGGCAGCACTCATGGGGATCCAGATGTAGGTTCATCGCCAAAAAATCGGCCAGGCGCCCTGCAGACGCGATACCGTGAAGCACAGCCTCGGCATCGGCGGCGTGCATGCCCCGCAGCGTGAAAAGCTTCAAACCCATTTGGCGCACTCTGGACAACAAAGGCAGAAGGCTTGCGTCCAGGGGCATATCCGTTTCCACCAAGGGCTCGAGGCGGACCATAAGTCCCGATGAGGACGCCATCACGCTGAGGACGCGGGCCTTGGCAATGCCCTGAACCAAAATTTTTATCCTGCCGTCTTCCAGCAGCGTGGTTTTGAGAATCAGGGCCACACAGCCCAAAGCGCCTTTCCATGATGGCTCGCCAGGCCCTCCACGGCCACATGTCGAATCTTCGCCGCAGCAGGTCGCCAAAAAGATGTATCGGCCCGTTTTTTCAGCTTCGGCCAGCACCGCCTTTTCGTTTGCCTCGGAGAGAAACAGGGGAAGAATCATGGCAGGAAAGAGCATGGTGTGGCGAAGAGGCAATACGGGCAAATTGGTGGGCCATGAAGGTTTGCTCATGGTGCGGTGTCTTCCTCCCGCATCCCCTTAACAATGCGCTCCCATGCTTGTCAACGACCAGCCGAGCCTCGTTCCTCGAGCAGGATAGCCTTTTGCAGTTTCGCCTTCTCTTGACACTGAAAAAGGTGAATGGTAGTTAGATCTGACTCAGCTTCATGCTGTGGAGGGATGGCCGAGTGGTTTAAGGCGGCGGTCTTGAAAACCGTTGGTCGGTGATGAGCCGGCCCGTAGGTTCGAATCCTACTCCCTCCGCCATTACGCGCGTCGTCTGGAGAGATGGCCGAGTCGGCTGAAGGCGCTCGCCTGCTAAGCGAGTGTACTCCGAAAAGGGGTACCGAGGGTTCGAATCCCTCTCTCTCCGCCACATGTTCACAAGTCGGCCCGGTCCCCCGGAGAGACCGGGCTTTTGGTTTTCAAAGCCCCAAAGCCCATCCCTTTGACGTCTGTCGGCTTTTTCCCTTCAAGAGGCATGACTCGCCGCGTTCAGCGCCGGGGTCCATTGGCAGGTGAAGGAAAGGCACTCGAAGAGGTTCCAGCGGGCTTCAAAGGGCACTCAACGCCGCCGGGCCGGTACCTTGAAGATGGAAACCCACCGCTACCCGACCATCCAAGATGGGTGGGGGGTGTCCTTATTCTGGAAGCGAATGACTGCAGCCGACCTTCTTCATTGACGAGGAGTTCTTTGAGAAAGCGCTCAGGGAAACCCGAAGTGGTTCTCCTCGAGAAACGTAACCTTGTGACGCGGCATGCTTGCTGAGTTCCATAGAGAGTATGGGCACGTAAAGAGTTTTTCCATTCACTCCTGGCCGTTGTGGCCATCGGCCACACCAAGAGAAACGGCTCACAGAAAGAGGAGAGCGCATGACAGAAAACGCCAAACACTGGACTCATTTGGATAGCGAAGGACAGGCCAAGATGGTGGATGTGAGCGATAAGGCTCCAACCTGGCGGGAAGCTCGTGCGCGAGGCCAGGTGCGCATGGCCAAGGAAACCCTCGAGCGCATTCTGGAAGGCACGGTGGCCAAGGGCAACGTGTTCAACACGGCACGCTTGGCAGGCATCATGGCTGCTAAGAAAACCTGGGATTTGATTCCCCTATGCCACCCTTTGCCTTTGGCGTCCGTGGAAGTCTTCTTGCAGCCCGAGCCCGAACTTCCCGGTGTGCGCATAGAAGCTCGAACAAAAACCTTTGATCGAACGGGCGTGGAAATGGAAGCTATGGTGGCCGTCACTCATGCCGCCTTAACCATTTACGACATGTGCAAGGCGTTGGATCGCTCCATGGTCCTGGAAAACATACGGCTCACCCACAAATCAGGAGGTCGAAGCGGTACGTTTGAAGCCGAAGAAGCGCCGAATTTGTCCTGAAAGGATAATACCCAGGGTTGAAGTTCGCTTCTCGCGCGACCTGGTCTCATGATTTTAAGCTTTACAAGGCGGCATGCCTTGTGCTAGCCAACATCCCTTCATGACAGCGCGCGGAGGATTCGCCATGGACCAAGAGACACTGGCTTACTTCAAAGAAATCCTCGAACAGCGACTGCGCGAGCTTATCGAGGAAGCGGAAAAGACGGTGACGGGCATGACCGATGAAGGAGAGACCTTTCCAGACCCCACCGACAGGGCCTCTCTGGAATCAGACCGCAACTTCATGCTGCGCATTCGCGATCGAGAACGCAAGCTCATCACGAAAATTCGCGAAGCCCTTCAGCGGATCGAAGATGGTTCCTTTGGCATCTGCGAGGCCTGCGGCGACGATATCGGCATCGAACGCCTCAAGGCTCGCCCCGTGACAACCTTGTGCATTGATTGCAAGCGTCGCCAAGAGGCTTTGGAAAAGATTCGAGAAGCCTAAGATGATGACGGTTCAGGCGCATCTTGCTGAACCTCCCGCAGGTGCAGGATGTCGCCAACCCACACGGTCTCGCGCCGCCCACCCTCCATGTCCAAGACCAGGGCACCACGGTCTGTCAAATCCCGTGCGACGCCTTCCAGAATCCTTTCCGAAACCTGCACACGAACCACTTTGCCTATGACGGCCGACACCGCAATGAGGTCCTCCCGAAGCGCTTGGAGGCCCTGAGCCATGTAGATTTCGTCCAGTTCTTCCCAGGTGTTGAGAAACCCCGCCAGGACATGGGGGCGGCTCCACGCCCACGGTTCCTCACCGCTCGGCTGGGCGCCGAGTCTTTCGCGCTCAAGAGCCAGAGACGTGGCGGGATAGAGGGTGTCGGACGGCAGATCCATGGAGCTATGAAGAACATTGACGCCCACACCCACCACCACGAATTGTATACGGTCCGGGTCCGAGTGCATTTCCGTAAGAATGCCGGCCACTTTCTTTCCCGAGATCAAAATATCGTTAGGCCATTTGATGCGAGCGGGCAGGCCATAGAGATCCCTAAGAGAACGAGCCAAAGCCAGAGAGGCCGTAAGGGTTGTTTCGTGTCCATAGCGCGGCGGCAGTTCGGGCCGCAAAATCACGGAAAGGTAGAGCCCCAATCCTCTAAGCGAAACCCAAGGCCGTCGAAGTCGACCTCGACCTGCCGTCTGCTCTTCAGCCACCACCACCGTTCCATGCGGCGCGCCCGTTCGAGCCAAATCCATGGCGCGATCGTTCGTGGATTCGATGGTTTCGTGGTACTCGTAAGTGCGACCAAAACATCGCGTGCGCAACAAAGGGATCACTTCTTCCGGCCTCAAGGAATGGCTCCACGCCTTCAACCGATAGCCTCTCTTGCGCTGGCTTTCGATCTGGTAGCCTCGAGATTGAAGGGTGCGAATGTGTTTCCACACCGCCGTGCGCGAGATGCCCAAAGCAGCGGCCAATTCGTTGCCGGAAACGGTTTCATGGCAGCGCCGTTTGAGTTCCGCCAGTATGGCAAGACATGTGCTCGAGCGGCCTGTCATGAGCCCACTCCTTGGGTGATCACCAGAGCCGCATGGTAAAGAAGGATTTCGGTCACTTCGTTCACCGCGCCCAACATATCCCCCGTCATGCCTCCAAGCCATCGCTTCGCCGCATATCGAAGCGCTGTCGCCGAAACCATGGCGACCGCCAGCATGAGCCAGGCCCAGTGCTGAAACAGGGCCAGCGCCAAAAGAACAGCCCAGACCGAGGCCCAGAACAGTTCATGACGCCCCAACCGATCCACAAAGGCTTTGCCCAAGCCACCTTCGGGGCGGGCATACGCCACTTTGTGCATGGACAGTACCATGGCATAGCGGCTCAGGGCTGGCACTACAAGAAGCGCTGACCAACGCTGCGCGGATAGCAAGCCGGAGACGGCAGACACCTTGAGGCCCAGGCCCAGAATCAAGGCGATCACACCAAAGGATCCCACGCGACTGTCTTTCATGATGGCCAGCCGTCGCTGGGGTTCATAAGCGCCCCCCATGCCATCGGCCACATCCGCCAGACCATCCAAGTGCAAGCCGCGGGTAATCCATACTCCAAGCCCAACCACCCACCAGGCGGTCAATTCGGGTGAAAAACAAATCGCAAGGCTCCAGCCCGCTGCAGCCTGCAGAATGCCGACCATGAGCCCCACGACGGGAAACGCCGTGAGGGACTTCGCCACTTTATCGTCGCCACAGAGCACGGCACCTTGCCCCGGAAGGCGAAGCCGCGTGAGAAATCCCAACGCGAAAACGAAGGACCTCCACATGGCGCTGAATCCTTATCGCGGCTTCAAAGGCACCGGAATACCGGCAATGACGTAGGTGACTGCTCGACAGGCTTGGGCAATTCTCTGATTGGCCCAACCGGCCAAATCCCGGTAGAATCGCGCCAAGGCGTTGTCCGGCACAATACCGCACCCCACCTCATTGGAGACCAGAAGTAGCGGGGATCGTGCCGAGTGCAGCACGTCGCATACAGAGGCTACCTGGGCTCTGATGGCTCCCTCTTCCAAGGACAAGACAAGATTAGAATACCACAGGGTAAGACAGTCCACCAGAATCGGGGCAGGTTCCGAATCCAATTGCCGCAAAAGGTCCGCTAAATGAATGGGGCACTCGATGGTTCGCCATGTGGCTCCGCGCCGCTTTTGGTGCTCCCGCACACGCCGGGCCATTTCGTCGTCAAGGATCTGTGCCGTAGCTACATAGCGGTGGGGCGGGGGCATAGACATCACAAGGGCTTCGGCATAGGTGCTCTTGCCGCTTCTCGCCCCTCCCAGAATCAGGTGCGGCGTCTCAAGCCGGCTCATGAACCTGCATCGTCCGCATCACCTGCGTCCTGCACACCCAAGTGACGCAGCAGCGTTTGAAGTTGTTGAGCATCGCGGTAGGCAATGGTCACTGTTCCGGATTCTCCTTGCCTTCGCACCGTGACGGGTAGATTCAAATGCTGGCGCAGGCGCTTTTCCATCTCCTGCCAGCGTGATCGAGGGGGAGCGCCCTCGCTGCGCTTTTTCCCCTGAAGAAAAAAGTTGATCCGCTTTTCGGTCTGGCGCACGGAAAGCTGGCCGCGCAAAATGGCATCGCGCATGGTTAGACGAGATTCATCGTCGGGCAAGGCCAAAAGGGCTCGAGCATGGCCCATGGTCAAGCGTCCGTCCAAAAGATCCTCTTGGATGACCAACGGCAGTTGAGTCAAGCGCATGATGTTGGCGACGGTGGATCGGTCCTTACCCACGCGTTGAGCGATATGGGCCTGAGTGAGCCCGAATTCGTCGTGTAGGCGCCGATAGGCGGCCGCCTGTTCGATGCAGTTGAGATCCTGGCGCTGCAGGTTTTCCACCAGAGCCAATTCCAAAGCTTCCCGTGGCGTGGCCTCCCGCACCACCACCGGCACTTCGCGCAACCCCGCCGCTCGAGCCGCCTGCCAACGCCTTTCTCCCGCAACGATGGTGTAGGTTTCCTGTTCCGGGCCACGAGAAACCAGAATGGGCTGAAGAATACCGTTTTCTCGAACGGAATCGACCAGCTCTCGAAAGGCTTCGTCTTCCACCTTTTGTCGCGGCTGATAGGGATTCGGCCTCAGTCGCTCCACAGGGCAGTAAAACACCTGCACCTCTTCCCTTTTGAGCCAGTCGGTGGACGGAAGCAGGTCTTGAAGTCCTCGACCCAATCCTTTTCTCTTTTCAGCCACCACAGCGCTCCGTTTCCAGCAACTCATCGGCCAAGGCCATGTAGGCTCGAGCTCCCGCGGAATTTCTGTCATACACGGTAATGGGCAGCCCGTGACTGGGACACTCGCTCAAGCGCACATTTCGCGGAATCATGGTCTTGAACACTCGCCCGCCCAAGTGTTGGCGCACCTCCATGGCCACCTGGTGGCACAGGTTGTTGCGCCGATCAAACATGGTTAGCACGATGCCTCGAATGCGCAAATGAGGGTTCCATCGCATCTTGATCTTGCGTATGGTTTCCAGCAAGAGGGTCAGCCCTTCCATGGCAAAATATTCGCACTGCAGGGGAATCAGGACGCTTTGCGCGGCACACAAGCTGTTGACCGTCAGAAGCCCCAAGGAGGGGGGGCAGTCCAGAATGATGGCATCGAAATCCTGCCAAAGGCCATCCATCTTGTGCGCCAGGACCGTCTCAGCTCCGCTTTGCGCAGCCAATTCCCACTCGGCGGCCGCCAGCGTGGGATTTGAGGGAAGAAGCCACAAAGGAAGGCTGTCCACGGGTCGATGTAAGGGAGGCGGCACATCGTGGCAAAGAAAACCGTATAAAGTGGCCTCGGCGTCGACAACGCGAACGCCAAGGCCGCTGGAAGCGTTGCCTTGGGCATCACAGTCGACGAGAAGCACCCGCTCACCCTTGGCTGCCAAAGCGGCCCCTAGATTGATGGCCGTGGTGGTCTTGCCCACGCCCCCTTTCTGGTTGGCAATGGCCATGACGCACGTCATGGAGCCGATTCCTCCTGCGGCCCAACCACAAGGCTCCAGCTGTCAAAAAGTTCGTGGTAGCGCACCAAGAACTGTTCCCCCGTGTCCACCCGCACGCGATAATAGCGCATGGGCACTCGATGCGAGGCAACAAAGCCTTCATACCAGCGATCTTCGACGGCAACCACTCGATAATACCGCCCTCGCCATAGGAACTCTGCAGGCTCTTGGGCCCCGGCATAATGATCACGCGTGGTCACCGCAATGCGCTCCAACTGCATGCTTTTCTCTCACCCTCTAGAATAAAGGATGCTTAATATACCAGTTAGACTTGTGATACAATGCCTTTTCTAAACTCGTCGGCACGGAGGTAGGACCATGGCACGCAAAGCCCTTTTGGTTATCGACATGCTGAACGATTTCCTGGATCCTCGAGGCGCCCTGTACTGTGGCGAGACGGCCAGAGCCATTATTCCCACCGTGGGACAACTCATGGAGGACTTTGCCAAAAACGGAGACATGGTCGTCATGGTTCAAGATGCCCATGCCCAGGACGATCCCGAGTTCAAAATGTTTGCACCCCATGCCGTGCGCGGCACCTGGGGCGGGGCTGTGATTCCCGAGTTGCCCCAGATTAGTGGGGCCATCAAGATCGAAAAGACACGTTACAGCGCCTTTTTCGGCACGGATCTGGACCGTATCCTCAAGGAATATGCTCCCGAGGAAGTGTGGGTGGTGGGCGTGTGCACATCCATCTGCGTCATGGACACCGTAGGGGATCTGCGCAATCGAGATTATGCGGTGGTGGTGCCGTCCCAGGCCGTCGCCGACTTCGACCCTGAATTTCATGCTTTTGCGCTGAAACGCATGGAGCGCGTCTACGGTGCCGTCGTTCGCTGAACACGAACCCATTCTTGCCAGGAGGCCTCGTCCATGGCGCTGTGGCACGGTTATCGACCAGAACTGCTCACCGATTTTTACCAATTCACCATGGCGGCAAGCTATTGGAAAGAAGGCATGCGGGGACGAGCCGCCTTTAGCCTCTTTATTCGAGACCTACCGCCTCATCGAGCCTATTTCGTCAGCGCGGGATTGCAGAGTCTTCTCGCTTTCCTGGACGATTTTCATTTCGACGCGAGCTCCATTCAGTATCTGCGCTCATTAGGACGGTTTCCCGAAGGGTTTCTAAAATACCTGGAAAGTGTACGTTTCACGGGAACCGTGCGGGCCATTCCCGAAGGGCGCATCTTTTTTCCCAACGAACCCATTCTCGAAGTCACGGCACCCATTGTGGAAGGACAGCTGCTCGAAACGCTCATCATCAACACTCTTCATCTGGAAATCCTTGTGGCCACCAAAGCCTCTCGGTGCGTGCACGCCGCCCGTGGCCGCCCTCTCATCGACTTCTCTCCGAGACGCACGCACGGCGTCGACGCCGCCTTAAAGACGGCGCGATCCAGCTTCCTCACAGGATTCATCGGCACCAGCAATGTCCTTGCGGGGCAGATGTACGGCATTCCCGTGTTCGGCACCATGGCCCACTCTTACATCACCAGTTTTCTTCGTGAAATGGATGCATTTCGAGCCTATGCCGCGGCATTTCCGGACAACACCGTCTTGCTGCTGGACACTTACGACACCTTGAGCGCCGCGGAGAAGGCCGTGGTCATAGCACGAGAGCTTCAGGCGCAGGGTAAGAAACTGAGAGGTGTGCGGCTGGACAGTGGCGACCTGACACGATTGAGCTCTCAGGTGCGTGAACTCTTTTGCCGACACGGCTTTTCGGACCTGGCCATCATGGCCAGCGGTAATCTGGATGAATATCGCGTGGAAGAGTTGCTCCAGTCGGGCGCCCACATCGATCTTTTCGGCATCGGCACGCGGCTGGGGGTTTCCGCCGACGCACCCTATCTGGACATGGCCTACAAGCTGGTGGAATATGACGGCCGGCCGGTACTAAAGCTAAGCCCAGGAAAGAAGACGTGGGTCGGTGAAAAGCAGGTTTTTCGATCCTACGATCCCTCAGGGCTCATGGAATACGACATCCTTGGGCTCAAGCAAGAAAAACACCCGGGAGCTGAACCGCTTCTTGAGCCCGTGGTGGTGCAGGGACGGCGCACGGCTGCCGAAGAATCCCTTGCCGAAATCCGCGCCCGCTTTCGAGCCGATTGGGAACGGCTGCCCGAGGAGTACAAAAAGCTCAGGCCGGAAAAAATTTATCCGGTGCGCCCCAGCGATCCACTTCTAGCCCTGCAGGATCGCGTCCGGCACAGTCGCGTGGCGGAAGAGATTGGATCATGACCGTCGACGCCTCCAGCAAAGTAGCCGCCTAGGTTCGTCCAAGCCCGGAAGCGTGTACTCGCGGTCCTCGAGGCGCTTCAGAACCCCCTCGAGTTCCGCCCCATCCGTGCTCTCGGCTTTCAGTGCGGCCATAGCCTCGTTGGTCACTGACCGAGCTCGCCGCGCACCACGGAAAAAGGATGTGGGGCAGAACCTCAATTCCAGATGTTGCGGCACCGTGACCGGAGGTACAAACCCGCACCAGTAGGCTACCACGCCGTCTGGCTTCAGCAGCGCCCCCAGCCGGCGGAGCAAGGCTTCATTTACCCGCACGGCCCGAACGGTGATGAGGTCAAAAAAGCTTGGCACTTCAAGCGCTTTCCATGCACCACCGGCGTGAATGCCGCCGTGGAAGACCGGCTTTTGAAACACCTCTTCCAGTCGCCCCTCCAGGACCCTCACGTTTTTCAAGTGTATGTCGGCGGCGCAAAACTTGAGAAAACTCACTTTCTTGCGGTCAGCATCCAACAGGACCACATGAAGATCCGGGCACGTCACCGCCAGAGGTATGCCAGGAAAGCCTGCGCCACTCCCCACATCCAGGGCCACGCCCCGCTGAGGCAGCCAGGGCCGGGGTATGAGGCTGTCCAGCACGTGCTGCACCACGGCATCCACGCCCGTGATGCGGGTCAAATTGATCCGCCGGTTCCAGAGCTCCACCAGTTCCAGGTGGCGGCAACACATGGCCACCTGGTCCGCCGACAACTTCAGACCGCAGGAAGCGGCAAGGCCGGCCAACAGCTCACGACACGGGCCATGGTGTGCTTGCATCATGGTCGTTAGGTCTCGAAGGGCTCACTTGCCGATACAAAATCGAGAAAAGATGCGCTCGAGCACTGCATCGTCCACATGGAGGCCCAGGATCTCTTCCACGGCGCTTCGAGCCGCTCGCACCTCTTCGGCTACCAACTCGGGGAACCCCTGCGCGCGAGCCACCTCAACGGCTCGGTCTAGAGCCAACACGGCGCGCTCCAGGCACTCTTTTTGTCTTACATTGACGGCAAAGGTGGATTCCGCTCCCAAGACAACTTCTTGAAGCACGTCACGTTCCAAAAACCGTTTCAAACGCTCGATGTCGCCTGGGTCGTGCGCACACAGATGGATAATGGCATTCTCCAGGCCGTAGCGTGCCTTCAGGTCGTCCACACTGGTTTCCATGGGACAATCCCTCTTGTTGAGGATCACCAGTCGCTTTTTATGACGCGTTTTTTCCTGAATGCGATCATCATCCGCATCCAAATATCGGCTTTGATCTACAATCCACAGCACCAAATCGGCTTCGTCAACGCAGCGCAGTGTCCGTTCAATCCCTAGGGATTCGATCATGTCAGGTTTTTCCCGAATTCCTGCCGTATCCAGCACGCGTACCCACAATCCTGCGACAAGGAAACCGTCTTCGATGACGTCTCGCGTCGTGCCCGCAACGGGTGTGACAATGGCCCGTTCCTGCCCCACCAAGGCGTTGAGAAGGGATGATTTGCCCACGTTGGGCTTTCCCACAAGAACCAAGGAAAGGCCTTCGCGAAGCACGCGGGCTTCTTCATAGCTCTCCGCAAGACGGCGCAGAGCCGGAAGGATGTCTCTTTCCAGTTGTTCGGCCACAGCCTCCAGCTCAGAGGCGCCCTCGAGCTCCATATCTTCGGAAAAATCCAACGACGCCTCCAGCCGTGCCTCAAGCTCCAGGAGTTCATTACGCCACCGCGAGACCTGCTGCCCAAAACCCCTGCGCAACTGTTTTCCGGCGGCTTCCAGAGCCTTTTCCGATCGAGCGTGAATCACGTCAATCACGGCTTCGGCCTGAGACAGATCCAAGCGGCCATGCAAAAAGGCTCTGAGCGTGAATTCTCCAGGGCGAGCCAGTCGGGCCCCATGGCTCAGCACCAGCTCGAGAATGCGCTGCAGGACGACGTAGCCGCTGTGGCAGTTGATTTCCACCACATCTTCGCCGGTGTAGGATCTCGGTCCGGCCATGTAACTGGCCAGGACTTCATCGATGGGACTTTGGGTTTCTGGGTCGACGATCCAGCCGTAGATCAGTTTGTGGGATGGGGGCAAAACAAAGGAGGCGTGGGCGGGCCGAAAGATTTTCTGCAGAAGGGTGAGGGCATCGGGGCCACTGATCTTGATGATCCCGATGCCCCCGATGCCGATGGGAGTCGCAATGGCGCAGATTGTCTCGGATCGGCAGGCAATGTCCATCGTGCGCGGATGCAGCCTCCGCTCACTGTGCGTTGGATTTCGCTTCGGTCATGGAGTCTGGAATGTTTTTAGTTTTCTTGGCCGGGTAGATAACCACCCGACGTAGGTTGCCTTCGCCCTTGCTCTTAGTGCGAACGCCCCGGTCTTCTTTCAAAGCCATGTGAATGATCCGTCGGTCTTGAGCGTTCATGGGACCTGTGGTTGCAGGACGTCGAGATTTCTTGACCCGCTCACTCAATTGAAGGGCCATTTCGGTGAGGTTGCTTTCACGTTTTGAGCGGTAATTTTCCGTGTCCACGATCACAGGCACATTGTCGCCCACCTCTCGACTGACAATCTTGCTCACCACGTACTGCAATGCATTGAGGGTCTTGCCCCGCTTGCCGATGAGCAGCCCCGAGCCGTTGCTCACGATGTTTAAATAAACACTCTCTTCCCGCACTTCACTTTCCACAACGGTGGGAACGTCCACATATTTGAGGATTTCCGTGAGCACCTGCTTGGCCCGTTCGCACGCCATGCCGAGAGGCGTTTCCTTGGGGGTGACGCGAATGCGCGCCTTGCGGGCCCCGACAATGCCAAAAATGCCCGAAGAGCCTTTGGACAGGATTTCAATGTCCAGCTTTTCCTGAGGCAATTGGAACGCCTCACAGGCCAAATGAATGGCATCGTCAAGGGTTTTCCCTTCAAACTCCTGCGCTGGCATACTCTCCTCCGTTTGTCATCCGAAGCGCACGCACGATCGCCAATTTGAAGCGGAGAGGCGCCTGGTTAAGCCTGACGGTTGATCCAGTACTGCTGCACGATGGACAGAACATTGTTCACAAACCAATATAGCACGAGACCCGATGGAAAGTTGATAAAGAATACGGTGAAAATCACGGGCATCATGAGCATGAGCTTTTCCTGTCGGGGATCCCCCGCCGATGGCGTCATCTTTTGCTGAATGAACATGCTCGCCCCCATGAGCAGGGTGAGCACGGGGAGCCCTCCCAAGTACGGCACTTCAAAACCCACGGACAGTCGATCGGGGGCCGTGAGATCGTTGATCCAGAGCCAAAACGGTTGATGCCGCAATTCGATGGCGCCGTAGAGCATTCGATAAAGGGCAAAAAACACCGGAATCTGCAGCACTATGGGAAGACACCCGCCCAGCGGGTTCACCTTGTAGGTGCGGTAGAGCATCATGAGTTCCTGGTTGAGCTTTTCTCGATCGTCTTTGTACTTTTCTCGTATCTGGGCCATCTTGGGCTGAATCTTTTTCATGACCTGCATGGACTTGAAGCTCTTATGGGTGAGGGGCCAAAAGAGAATCTTGATGATGACGGTCAAGATGATGATGGCAACCCCGTAGTTGTGCGTGTAGTTGTAAATCCACCGAAGGAACATCAGCAAGGGCTTGGCCAGGAAGCTGAACCACCCAAAATCCAAGGCGCGCTCCAGCCGCACGTCCCCCCGCTTCAAAGCATCCTGTTCCTTGGGACCCCAATAATAGGTGTTGGAAACGGTCAGTGTAGCCCCAGGATCCACAGTAAAGGGGTCGGTCAAATAGACCAGCTGCACCAAGCCGGAACCGGCATCCAGAAGCCTTGCGGCCACCTGAAAATGCTGGTCTGCAGCGGGAACCACGGCCTGGAGAAAATAGTTGTTGTCAAAACCCACCCAGTGCACAGGCGGTTTTAGAATGGGGGTGTCCTTTTTCAAGGCTTTTTGGTTGAAATGCTCTAAAGATCCGTTTTTCAACACCGTCACATGGGACTGGTTGTAGGACGATGCCAAACCTTCAAAGGGCATGGCGTAAGAGCTAATTCCCAGCTGGTCTGTAAGTGGCGCCTCGGATAGGTTGGTCAAGGAAACCTCCACCTTTACGGCGTAGGTGTCCGCCGAAAAACGCAGAATCTTTTGCACCCGAACGATTCCAGGAACTTCCGCGGAAAGGATTAGGGCCTTTTCCCCATCACCCGGGTTCAGACGCATTTCCGTGGGCGCATCACCGTCGTAGGCCATGGTCGCCAAAGGCCATTCCTTATGGTGGAGCAAATCCACGGCCAGAGGAAGGTATCCCATCCCCTTGGATGGAATGAGGTCCATGGGAGGGGCGGACGGGTCGACCGATTGTCGGTGTTTTTTCAGTGTGAAGCTTTCGATGCGCCCACCTGCGGCAGCAACGCGCGCCGTATAAAGGGGGGTGTCTACAACCCAGGACTTGGACGAAGGCGCAACCGTGGCGGCGTGCTGCTGGGGAACATGGGACCAATCCACGCCACGCGAAGCCTCCGACCCAGCAAAAGAGCTCGACGGGGCCGTGGAGGATTCACGCTTGGGCTCGGTTGCCGTCTCAGAAACGGCAGGGGATTCAGCCTTGCGCGCCGGTTGCGGCGTGAAATACACTTCCCAAAGAAATAAAACAGCCATGGAGAGGGCAAATGCCAACAAGGCTCTTTTTTCCATGTAGATTACTCCGTAGACTTTCCTAAAGTGTGCGGCACGGGATCGACGCCGCCGGGATGCCAGGGATGGCATTTGAGAAGCCTACGGCCTCCCAGCACCACGCCGGCCACAAGGCCGTGCCTTTCAATGGCCTGATACATGTAAGCGGAACAAGACGGATAAAATCGGCAGTGGACTCCAAGGAAGGGCGACAGGCACACTTGATAGACTCTTAGAGCATACAAGACCAACCGTTTCATCATGCCATTCGTCGCCCCCCTCTTTTCAAGCATTCACCGAAAAGGTCGGCCATGCGGGCTGGGGTGACGGTTTCGGCGCCGGGTCGGGCAATGACCACAATGTCCAAGTTTGGTGGCGGCAGGGTGCTCTTGGCGTGCCGAAACCACTCCCGAAGGCATCGCTTGATGCGGTTCCTTGTCGCAGCCTTCCAGTACCTTTTTTGCACTACAAGCCCCAGGCGATGGTGCGGCAGGCCGTTGGGCGCCACACTGAGCACAAAAGGACCGCACGAAAGGCGCCAACCCTCCCGGCTCACCCTCTGATATTCCGAACGCTTTTTCAGGCGCTCCTCGGGACGAAAGGATAACGGGCGACATCTTGTGGTGGCCGACACGACCGCCCCGTGTTCCGCCTGCATCACACGGACAGTCGCTTTCGCCCCTTGGCCCGTCTCCTGTTGATGACGGCTCGACCCGACTTCGTGGCCATGCGAACGAGAAATCCGTGCGTGCGTTTCCGGCGCAAATTGTGAGGCTGATATGTGCGTTTCATGGACCTTTCCTTTCCCTTTCTTTCTTATGTCTCAACCCGGAAGCGCTTTCTTGCCTCAGGTCATGGCCCTTCGGGCTCTTTTACGGCGCACATTCTAGACGCGAATTGTTGCTTATAGTCAAGGCCCCCATTCCTTGTCAAGCGCGCCGTCACAGGGCTCGGTCAACGAAGGGTTTTGATGTGCCGGCTTTTTTCAGGCCGCGGCGCCGCAAGGTCGAAACAAAGGCAGTCCAAGATTTGAAGCCAGGCGTCGCCGCACGTTGCCATCGTCCACGGCGGCCACGCGATCAAGGGTGTCCCGTGCAAAGGAGGTGGCAAGCCACCAGATGAGGGCCGCTGGTTCCTCAAGGGGTCGAAGAAGGCCCGAACGCTCATAGCCCCGAAATTCTTCCACCGCTGAAAATGTCATATGGCGAATCCATTCATGCACGGCCGTGTCCACAATGCTGGCGTAGAGCAGGTGCACACGAAGATTGAAGCAGGCTTCGCGGGATTCCTCGGCAAGGGTTTTCCCAAAGAGTTCCAAGCCGTCCTTGGCGGCGCCATAGACGCTCCAACCGGCCACAGGATGGGTCGCGGCGCCGCTTGAGGTCACAATCAGCACCCCTCACCTGGCCTCGATCTTGCCCGGCAGGACCGGGCGAACCCTGTGAAAGGCCCTGATCAGGTTGACGACTTCGTTTTTGGACCAGTCTTCGAGAGGCTCGGCCCAGGTATCGCCCACGGACTCAATGACATTGGTGTTGGCCACCACGGTGTGCGGCACACCGGCCAGGGACATGACCTGCTCCACCAAGCGAGTCACATTTTTCCACGTGGAGACATCGCTCATCATGGCGTCGGCCTGCCCTTTTTACGCTCGAACGGCCTCGCATGCCTCTTCAATTTGCGTTGAGGTTCAAGCACACAGAAGGGTTCGGGCTTCCGCGCGCGCCAAGCTCTGCGCGGCGGCGCGCCCAATGCCACGGTCGGCTTCAGAAAAGACCATCACCAGCCCGCCCAGGCCAGCCTCTTGGGGAATTCTTGCTTCGTCCGTGGGTGAACTCCTCATGATGGGCATCTTTGTAAGGTATGTGGGGCTTAAAAGACACGCGGGCTTTGCGGACAGAGGGCAGGCTGGGGGTCCCCGCTTTTTCAACCCTTTCAGGGTCTTTCGCAGGGCCGTGGCCCTCCAGATCCACCATCTATTAAGCGGCGGGAGATGGCAGCCCTTTTTTGAAGGTCATTTTTCCGTACTGGCGTCGGCGCGCAGGGTTCACTGCCGGCAGACGGCGATTTTCTCCAGTCCCGTAAAAGTATGAACCATTGCAACAAAAAGTTGATGCCATTTTCGCTCCCGTTTTTTCAGTGCCTGCATCGGGGTTATGGGACCGAAAATTTTTTTGGAGACGCGCTTATTATAGCCCCCCGGATTGAGTCTAACCTTCCTTGCGTTGGGCTGCACGAGGGACCGGCTCAGGTGGCGGGTTTGTCGGCCATGATTTCAAAAAGACCCAGCGACAGGCCTGATCTATGTCTCGGCGAAGGCACCGAGGCAGTCCGAAACGCGCAACTGACCATTTGATCCATCTACGGGTATCGACCGGTAGGTGTTGGGTCCCATGTTATAGTATTCCACGAAGAAGCTATCCGCTGTTTCGTGCCCGCGAGAGGCTGCGCGTCATGGTTTCAAACGCAACAT
>NZ_RJVA01000002.1 GCF_003751385.1 Desulfosoma caldarium
TACCGAGAATACCTACAAAAGCTTTTGGACACAGGGCACGCCTACTATTGCGACTGTTCGGCTGAAGACGTGCAACGGCGTCGCCAGGAAGCCCTCAAGGCAAGTTCTTCGGCTCCGGTTGCACCGAGGGTTGCATTGCCCAGCTCCCCAACATGAAGGAAGTGGTGGTGGCCATGGGAAACCACCCGAAGATAAAGATTTCCGAATGGGTCATTTAGACGACCGAGGCACTGCTGAAGATCTTTAGTAGCGTAATCTTGCGATTCTGGCGTAACAGAGAGCAGGCGATCGTCTGCCTGACCATCGAAGTATCGATTTTGGCACCCCGATGGCCATCTTTCAGCTACTGACAGTGCGTTTTCTTTCTGAATGCGCCCTGAAATTTAGTATATCGCCAAATTTACGCCATTTTGGAGACACTTCACCTCTTCCAGGTTATCTCTTAGGCGCTGCACGTCTTTCACTCCCAGTAATATCTGGGCGGCGCCCCCTTTTTGCCAAATCATCTCGAAATTGAGAGCCTCAAAAGTTGCCGTCGTCACTTTCAGCCTCACACGGCGCCCGTGACGCACGGTCTTGGCGCCGATGTCCATCACCCTAGAGCGCCTCGTGGTGGCCTAGCCAACGGGCTCGACCAATGGCGCGCAGACGTCGTGCTTGAATTTCTCGGAGAGAAAAAAGGACACCAGCATCGTGGAGTCAAAGGCGGCATTGGGGGCAAAACGGTCTGGCGGCGGGTGTGGCCCCGGCGGCAGCGGAGCCCTAGCGAGGGGTAGGGCGGCATTGACGAGACGCCGGCCGGGGCGGACGGTGCAAGGGTCACCCTGGAGCAGGCCATTGCCACTGTAAAGCGGATAGTAAACATGCCGGCCGCTTTGACGGAATTCCAACCCGGCTATTCCGAAGACGGCAGAGTGGAGATTTGGAATTTACGGTGGGAGGACCGGCTGCCGGGCTAAGGTGGCGTCCAGGCTCGGGTAAATGCCCGGACGGGAGTACTATGAATCTTGGCCCCGAAAGCCGACCCGGGCCACCGGCGCGGGCTTCCTCGCTTGAGCCGCGACCAGGTCAAGGCCGTGGCAGAGGATTTCCTGGGCCGAATACTGCCCCGGTATGGCGAGTCTTTCCGCCAGGAATTGTAGGGCCAGGATGCGCTTTAGGGTAACCTGCGGATGCGCTCACCGGTCACCTATCACTTTTCCTTCGTGGGGGTGGTCAACGGCGTGCCCTTCCGGGAGATCTAGGCCCGCCTGGAGGTGGACGGAGATACGGCTAAGGTGCGCAGCCTCTATAGCACCTGGGACCGCGAACTGGAGTTTCCCCCTCCCGCGAGAGCCATCGCGATGGAACGCGCTGCCGCCATCTGGGAGGGCAGGGCCGGCGTGGGATTGATTTACGGGCGTCCGCCTGCCCAACCGGCTGAGCGGCCGCCGGTAGAGTTGTTTACGCCCAACGGGACCGTTCTGTGATGGTCGACGCATTAAGCGGCGAGGACATATGCTTGGTCAGATGATTTACCCGGAATTCGACGTCCACGGCGGCGGTCGCGACGAAGCTCGAACCCAGGAGGTCGTACTCACCCCGGCCGAGGAAAAGGCGGTCGGCGAGATGGAAAGGCTGTTGGGCCGGGAAGTGGCTCGGGCCCGGGCCCTGACGTGATCAACCTCCCGGAGGGCTACGAAATGCAGGGGAATTACCTGGAGCGCGACTGGACCCACCCGGAGGAGAAACTCTGGAGCTTCCACTGGGAGGGAAGCCTGGAACAAGGCCATACCCGAGTCCATGTCGATGCCTAAACCGGCCTGATGGTGGTTTACAACCATGACGACTACCAACCGACCCGCGAGAAAGAACCCCGTTGCGGGGAAGTGGAGGTCCGAGAAATAGCCCGCAAATTCCTGGAAAAGGCGGCGGGCCCGTATTTCGACGCCTTGTGAGAACGACAGGTGGTGCCCCAGCGTGAGGTCCGCGAAACTCTGGCCACGGATCGGGAACAGCCCCGCGCCTATAGGTTCGAGTTGGCCCGCGTGGTAAACGGCATTCCCTTCCCGGGCAACGGGGGCAAGATTCAGGTGGATGCCGTCCGGGGCTGGGTGGTTAGCTATAGCTTGCGCAGGTGGGACTTATCGTTCCCGGCGGCGGAAGGAGTGGCGGACCGGGTGCTGGCGGCTGGGATGTTCACGGACCGGCTGGTCCTGGCCTGGGAGCGGCAGCCCGTTGCTCCCGGGGTCTGCAGCGAGGGCAAATAGGTTCTGGTGTGCCCGGTGTACCGTCTGGACACGGAAGAGGCGCCTGACGCCGTGCACGCCTTCACCGGCGCAGGCTCTGGCCCGATCTACAACCGATGGCGAACGAAGAATAGCCTTCTTTCGCGGACCTGGCTGGGAACCCGGCGGAGCAGGCGGTGCAAACCCTGCCCGCGGTGGACGTCATCCAGGTGAGGGGCCCCAACTTCGCGCCCGACGAAACCCTGACCCAATGTGATTTCCTAATCTGGCTCGTCCAGGCCTGCGGCTCGCGCCCCCCGAGCTCAGATTATTGGAGGGAGAGGCCGGCCCGACGGAGCCGGACCGGGAGTTCGATGCGGCGCATGCGGGGGCCGAAAACCTGGGTATTTTGAGGCCCGGCGAGGAATACACTCCCGGCGTGGCCGTAACCTGGCAGAACCTGGTGCGCCTGGGTCTCAGGGGCCTGGGGTGGGCGAGGTGGCCGAACTCCTCGGCATCTGGGCCTTGCCGGTCGAAGTCGCGGCCCGTGTGATCCCGAAGGACCACGGGTACCTCACCGTGGCGGAACGGAAAGGACTGGTATCTTTGAATGGATCTGGGTATTTCGGCCCTGCAAATGAGCTGACTCGGGGCGAGGGGCCTTGGCCCTGTAGCGCCTGGCTTTCGTCCGGTAATTTTGAGGTGATTGCGGGTTTCCCACTGACCCCGGACGTGGTGAGATTTAATTAAAAAACCACCAACGGAGGAGACCGCTTGGATAACGTTTTGACGCGGCCCCTGTCGCACCTGAAAGTCCGGCTGGAACCGCAGGTGAAGGAGCGCGAGTGGAAGCTCGTTTTCAGCGACGCGCTGGCCATTCTGGGCGTAGCCGGGCCGCGGTCCGGCAAGACCCGGGCCCTGACCTGCCGGGCGGCCCGTGTGCTGGACGAGGAATTACCGGCGCGAGATCTCATGTTGGTAACATTCACCAACAAGGACGCGGAGGGGATGGAGGCCCGACTGACGCACCTTTTGAAACCCCGGTCGGACGGCCTGTGGATCGGCATCTTCCATGCCCCGGGAGCACGTCTCCTGCGCCAGAACGCCGACCTCCTCGACCGTACCCCTTCTTTCACAATCCTGGACGAAGGGAACAACGCCGCTCTTATCAGGGCAGTCTAGAGTGGCCTCCGCCACACCGGCCTTCTCGGAGGCGGAGAAGCGTCTCTTCGTCCCCGGGGGCCTGTTCGAAGAAATCATCAGCTGGGCCCGCAACGCCGGCACCACGCTGGCCACGGCGGTGGCCGAGGACTACCCCCAGCACCCGGAGCACCTCGAGTTTTGATACAGAGGTTGGAGGTCCTCTACGAGCATTGGAAGAAAGAGATGAACGCCCTGGATTCTGACCACCTGCGCGTGCACTGGCTGTTCCTCCTGCGGAATTACCCGTAGGTGGCGGACCAGCTGAGCCGGCGCTTTCGCCACGTGCTGGTGGACGAGGAGCAGGACCCCTACGTGGTGCAGAGGGCCATCGTAGGGGAATTTGGCCTGAGCGCGGCGGAGTTCGTGGTGGAGTACGACGCCCAGTCCATGCACGCCTTCCGCCATGCCAAAAACTGCAACACCCTGGAATTTCCGAGCTACTTTCCGGGCTGGCTGGTGGTGCGGCTGGCGGAGAACAGCCGCAGCACGGCGAAAATAGTGGCTCTGACCAACGTCTTCATCGCCCACAACCGCAATCAAATCCCCAAAAAACTCTTCACCGGGCGCGCGGCCGGGGAAAAGCCGTGGCTGGTAGTGGCCGAGGACCCTCCTAACGGGAGGCGGCCTTCGTGGCCGAGCGCCTCTCTGAGCACCACGAGGCCGGAGTCCCGCTGAGGGAGATGGCGGTCCTGTACCAGAGCACCCATGTGCCCCTCGACCTCGAAATGGAAATGGTCTCCCGTGGCCTCCCCTATGTCACTGGGGGGCTGAAGTTTCTGGAAAGGGCTCACGTCGAGGACGTGGTAGCTTGGCTGCGGGTGCTTCTGCACCCCCGGGACGAGGTTTTCTGGCAGCGGATTATGGTGATGCAGCAGGGTGTATAAGGCGACCTTTAAGGCCCTCATGGCCCAGCTGAGGACCGGCCGCGCTCCCACCGCAGTGGGTGCTCCAGGGGGGAGCTGAAGGTGCCGCCGCGGGCCGCGAAGGATTGGACGGACCTGGTGGCGTGCCTGCGCAAGGTGACGGCGGTTCAAGACCGGCGCCCGGCCGAACGTATCGCCATCGTGTTAGACGGGGTCTACGGCCGAACCTTCCAGGAGCGCTATCCCGGGGATCATTGGGACCGCTTGCAGGGCACCGAGCGGTTGGCTGGAGACGCGCGGCGCTATCGCTCACTGGAGAACTTCATCGGCACCGTTTCCCTGGAGCAGGACTACGTGCTGAAGGGCTTGGCAGAGGAAGAACCGGCCGAGGATGTGTTGGTGCTTTCGACCTTCCACAGCGCCAATGGCAAAGAGGGGCGTGTGGTCTTCCTCATCGGGCTCAACCAACGGCGGTTCCCCAGCGCCCGGGGCCTCGACAAACGAGAAAAGGAGCGGCGCCTGTTTTACGTAGCGGTGAACCGGGCCAGGGACTGGCTTTACCTGATCACGACGGTTAAGGATGTCCGTGGCTGGCAGAGCATTGTAACCGGTCCCTCGATCTTTCTTAACTGTCCCGAGTGATGTGCCTGAGCGTGGACGTGCAAGTTGTCGAGGGGGACGGCGACGAGGGCGGGGTTAGGCCGTGGACACTTCCTGTTCCCCTGGGCGCCCACATCCTCGCCGGTCGTGTGTAAGGGGGAATGCAGTGACATGTCCGGTTTCCATATCCACGACTTTCTCGTTTCTGGAGCATCGTCATCAACGGTACAAGGGAGACCTGATTATCTATCTGGACCGGGTGGAGACCGTCTGGTGGCAGCTGCGCCACCGCATCAGTCCGGCAGGCCTGGACGGGGTACTGGTGGCACGGCCCGAGGTGGTCGTGATAGAGGGGCAGGGCTACGGGACGGATCCGGCTGACGCCCGAGGCGCAGCACCAGCTGGAGGAAAACGGCCTCGAGGTGCGCGTGGACTTCACGGCCGCGGCCTGCCGCGTCTACAACGAACTCGGCCCGCCGCACCGCAGCGTGGCGCTGCTGAACCTAACGTGTTAGGTCGCCCGCGAAGATGCTGTACCGTGGTGATCCCCGGTTGGCTGTGCCTGGGCGACGACCTTGGGCCGCGTCCTGGGATTCCGGCCCGGAGCACCGGATTGCCGGGCGTGGGGGAGCCCGGCCCTTTGCGGCCCGGCTCCGCGAGCCGGTCCGCGGGCAGCTTTCCTCTGCTGTCCGGGTCTGGTCCCGTGTGCCGTTATGCGGAGCAGCCAGGACCTAGGGCGCGCCGGGCACGTCTTTCCCACCCGCCGGGGTTTGGGATGATACGTGGAGACTGGATTCCTCCTCCACCAGGCCGCCCTCGACCGCGGCCACGTTCCGTCGACAATGCGCGTTCAGGAGGGCCGCCAGACGTACCGAGGCCACGGCCATCAGTAGCCCGCCCGAGGTCTGGGGATCGTTAGGGAGCATCTGGAGTTCCTCCGGTACTGCGGGCTCAAAGGTGACGTGTCCTGTCAGGTACTGCCGGTTGGTGCAGGTTCACCCGGCGACGAAACCCTGAGCCTCCAGGTTCCGGGCCCCGGGCAAGAGGGGGACTGCGCCGGCCGCAAGGCGCTGCGCTACCCCGCCGGCCCGGGCCCTCACCAAGGCGTGGCCCAATAGGCCAAACCCTGTGATGTCGGTGAAGGCGTGCACCCCCACCTCCCGCATGGTCAGGGAGGCCTCACGATTCAGGGTCGTCATAGCTTCGGCCGCGGCCCGGAAAGGCTCCGGCGTGGCGCATTCGGCCTTGCGGGCCGTGGTGATCACCGCGGTGTCCAGGTTTGGTGAGCAACAGGACGTTCCCCGGCCTGGCCCCGGCGTCGGTGATCACGCGTGAAGGGTGGCAAACCCCGGTCACGGCAAGGCCGTATTTGGACTTCGCGTCCTCCACGCTAAGGCCTCCCAGCAACACGGCCCCGACTTCCTTGGGGTTATCGAAGCCGCCCCGCAGGATGCCCGCCAGCAGCTCCGGGTCCCCGGACCTGGTATGGAAGGACACGATGTTCATGGTCGTGAGCGGGTCCCCGCCCATGGTGTACAGGTCGCTGAGGGTGTTGGCCGTCGAGATCTGGCCGAAGAGGTAGGGATCGTCGACCACGGGCGTGAAGAAGTGGCCGGTCTGGATGACGGCCTGTTCAGGCCCGAGCCGGTAAACGGCGGCATCGTACCAGGTTTCGATGCCCTTCACCCCGTTGGGGCGCAGGGTCGCCTTTAGCCGGTACAGGACGTGGGCCAGGAAGCCCGGCCCGATCTTGGCCGCTCATTCGGCACTGGTGGTCACATCGTCAGTCTCACCGCATAACCGCCTTTCCCCGGAAATAGAATATCCCCTCGCCGGCCATGTTTCCTCCGCACGGCGCATCCAATAATTTTAGCGGCTGGGGCTTTTCTAAAAGTTTTCCTTCCGACGGGTTCAAGCCGCGGGGTAGGGTGCCGTTGTGAGGAGATAAAACGATAACAATCTTGACAAGTTCAGGCGCCATGTTATGCTTGCTGTTAGCACTTTAGCTCACTGAGTGCTAACCGGAATCTGGCGAGGAGGCGGTAGAGCGATGAAGGTGGCTATGCTGCACTGGGCTTTTGCGCCCATCATCGGCGGGGTGGAGACCCACCTAGCCATGTTGGGGCCCGACCTGGTGAGGGACGGCTGTCAGGTGGCCCTTCTGACGGGGGCGGTGGACGGGAGGCCCAGCGAGGAGTCCTGGCAAGGGATGTACGTGCGCCGCACGCCTCTCATGGACCTCAATTCCCTGACCCCAGCTTCCATCGTAGCGCACAGGGAGGAAATCGCCCGGGAGCTGGCGGATTTCATCCGGGACGTGGAGCCGGAGCTGGTGCACGTCCACAACATGCACTACTTTAGTCCGGAGCACGCCCGGGCCCTGGGGGAAATCTGCCGGCGTAGGAGTATACCCCTGCTTCTGACGGCCCACAATGTGTGGGAAGACCTACTCTGGCAGAAAATGCTCGCATACAGGGAGCAGTGGGATGGCATTATTGCCGTCAGTAACTACATCAAGAGGGAACTGATCCGGGCGGGTTATCCGGCCGCGCGTATCGATGTGGTGTACCACGGTATCGACACCGAAAAGTTCCGGCCCGGCGACGGGGAGCGACCGCCGGAACTGATCGGACGGCGCGTCATCTTCCATCCGGCCCGTATGAGCTTGGCCAAAGGGTCCGACGTGGTTGTGCGGGCGGGAGCCCTCATTAGGAAGGAATTTCCGGACGTCATCCTAGTTCTTACCGGCACGGAAAAGACCGTAGACTGGGGCAGTTACCAGCAGGGCGAGGTGGAGGCCGTACGCCGCTTGATCCGGGATCTGGACATGGAAGAACACGTATACATCAGGTTCCTTCCCTGGCACGAGATGCCGGCCATGTACCGTGCGGCCGACATCGTGGTTTACCCCTCCCGTTTCGATGAACCCTTCGGCCTGGTGATGCTGGAGGCCATGGCGACGGCGCGTCCGGTGGTCGTGAGCCGGGCCGGGGGCATGCCGGAGGTGGTTCAGGACGGAGTGAGCGGCCTGGTGGTACCAATGGGAGACCACGAGGCTTTGGCAGAGGCCGTTTTGAGCCTGCTGAGGGACCCGGCGCTGGCCAAGAGCCTGGGGGAGCGGGGCCGCCACGAGGTGGAGCGCGCCTTTACCAAGGAGCTGATGGTGGCGAGGACCCTTTCCCTTTACCGGCGCGTTCTGGACTGGCGGCCCATGAGGGGAGTGGTCGGGTGGACGAAATAAGTCCCTTGCGCATCGTACCGCGCCATTTCCAGATCAAGACGGAGGTTTTGAAGGAAGGGGAGATTTTCCTCACGACGCTGCCCACGGGAGAGGTACCCGACGGTAACATGGGTGGCCTGGGCCTCTATTACCGGGACACGCGCTACTTGAGCGGGCTGGAGATGTACCTGGCGGACGCCAAACCGGTATTGCTTTCCTCCACGACCAGGGGAAGCCACTTCAGTCAGTTCGAGTTCACCAACCCGGAGATCTCCCTCGTTGACGGGCAGTTGATTCCGCTTCAGACCCTGCATCTACGGCTGCTTCGGGTCATCCGGGGGGCACTTTTTCAGCGCCTGCGCCTGATCAACTTCAATTTTTTTCCGGTGACCATCACGCTAAGGTTCCTCTTCGCCGCGGATTACGTGGACATCTTCGAAGTATCCGGGATGGCCCGACAGCGGCGCGGGGAAATCCTCGAGCCCCGAGCTACCAGGAATTCCTTTCAGCTTCGCTACCGCGGATTAGACGACGTGGTGCGGATCACCGAAGTCTTTTTCGACCCCGCGCCCGCGCAGATACGGCTGGAGCAGGGCCGGGCGAAGGTCGCTGTTTACCTGCACCTGCCACCTCAGAAGAAGGTGTACCTCATCTGCCAGGTTACCCCCCGTGTGGCCGGTGACGCCGCAGTGCCCCTGGAGGGGAATCCGGCGCACCTGGGGGTGGCCTTCTCCACAATAGCTATCCAGCAGGCCAAGAGCTACCGCAAATGGACCCGCGATTGCACCCAGATTGAAACGGACAACCAGGTATTCAACCAGATCCTGAAGCGTGCCACCACGGACCTTAGGAGCCTGTTTGCGGTTTATCCGGAGGGAGGGATTCTGGAGGCCGGCGTACCATGGTATGCCGCGCCCTTCGGCCGGGACGCTCTCGTCAGCTCTTGGCAGACCCTCATGCTCAATCGGGAGATAGCCAGGAGTTCACTGCGGTTCCTGGCCCGCTTTCAGGGACGCCGGCTGGATCCCTCCCGGGACGAGCAGCCCGGCAAGATAATGCACGAACTGCGCCGGGGGGAGATGGCGGCCTGCGGCGAGATTGTGCACACACCCTACTACGGTTCGGTGGACTCCACGTTGTGGTTCGTGATTCTCCTTGGGGAGCTATATTGCTGGGACCAGGACCGGACGTTCGTTGAAGAAATGCATGAAGCCCTGAAGGGCTGCCTGACCTGGTGTCGGGAGTACGGGGACCTGGACGGGGACGGTTACATCGAGTATCGCCGGGAGGCCGAGGGGGGACTGGACAACCAGGGATGGAAGGACTCCTGGGACGGGGTGGTGGACGCCGAGGGCCGGATACCGGAACCGCCCATCGCCCTGGTGGAGGTGCAGGGCTACCTGTACCTGGCCCTCAGGCACGCCTCCCGTTTGTTGACGGTCCTCGGGGAATCGGGCCGTGCGAATGAGGTGGCGGCGTGGGCCGAGCGTCTGCGGGCGCAGTTTCTGAAGGATTTCTGGTTAGGGAAATACCTGGCGTTCGCCCTCGACGGGCGCAAACTGCCGGTCACGACCGTGGTCTCCAACATGGGGCACTGCCTCTTCACGGGAATCCTACCGCCGGAAATGGCGCGCAAAGTGGCCGAGCGCCTGTTCCAGCAGGACATGTACTCCGGCTGGGGCATTCGCACCATGGGCAAGCGGGAAAAGGCCTACAACCCCATGAGCTACCACAATGGCTCGGTCTGGCCCCACGACAACACTATCATCGCCTGGGGGCTGCGGCACCACGACCTCCTCCAATACCTGGAACAGTTGGCCACGGGCCTGTACGATGCCTCGTTGCATTTTCCATACAACCGTTTGCCCGAACTGTTCTGCGGCTTTACTCGGCGTGCCATCGGGGGACCGGTGCGTTACCCCATCGCCTGCGATCCGCAGGCCTGGGCCGTGAGCAGTATTTTCCAGTTGCTCCAGGCGCTGCTGGGCCTGACCTGTTTTCCCGAGGGTTTGCAGATTAAGAAACCTCTACTCCCTTCGTGGCTCAAGGAGGTTTACATCGAGGGACTTCGGGTGGGCAAGGGCCGGGTGGACCTGGAATTTGCGCGCAACCGCGGTTCCACCTACTGTCAGCTCCTAAAGAAAGAAGGCGATTTCCGGGTCATCATCGAGGTTTGATCACCGGGGAGTGAAAGAATGGCAACGGGAAAGCTGATTGTGGCGTCCAATCGCGGGCCCTATGTGGTGCGGGGAAGATCAAGGGTCCGGTCCATTGGCGGTTTAGTTTCGGCCCTCGAGCCTTCGCTGCGGGCCAGCGGGGGGGTGTGGGTGGCCTGGAGTGGGGGTCATACCACGATTGAGGGGACGGACGATACCGAGGCAGGCTACCGCTGGCGCGAGGTGCACCTGTCCGCGGAAGAGGTCTCAGGGTATTACCATGGATTTGCCAATCGGGCACTGTGGCCGTTGTGTCATTACTTTCTGGAGAAGTGTGATTTTAGGAAGGACTACTGGGAGACCTACGTCCGCGTCAACCGGAAATTTGCCGCCGAGATCCAGGCCACGCTAGCCGATGACGACATCATCTGGGTGCACGACTACCACCTGGCCCTAGTGCCGCACTTCCTGCGTCCGGTCCTCACCCACCAGCGCCTGGGCTTTTTCTGGCATATTCCCTTCCCGCCCCGGGACTTCTTTCAGGTGCTCCCCTGGGCCGGCGAGATCCTGAGGGGCATGCTGGGGAGCGACCTAGTGGGCTTCCACTCGCCGGCCTACGTAGACAATTTCCTATCCTGCGTCCAGGACCTGCCCGGGGTCCGGGTGGACCGGGAGCGGCTGAGGGTGGAATACGGCCGCAGGAGGGTGTTGGTCCATGCCTTTCCCGTGGGCATCGACTGCGGCTATTTCCGGGCCCTGGTGAACCGGGGCGACGTGGCGCCGGCCGCGGCGCGGTTGCGGCGCGTGCTGGGCGTGGACCAACTGGGCCTGGCCGTGGACCGGCTGGACTACAGTAAAGGCATCCCGGAGCGCCTGCACGCCCTGGAGCTGTTTTGGGAGCGGTATCCTGAGTACCAGGGCCGGGTCAGCGTCATCCAGATTGCGGTGCCCAGCCGTACCCAGGTGGATGCCTACCGGACCCTCAGGAGGAAGGTCGAGGAAGCGGTGGGGCGCGTCAACGGCCGCTTCAGCGACGACCAGTGGCTTCCCGTTTACTATTTCTGCCGGGCCTTCAGCCAGGAAGAGCTGGCTGTCTACTACGCGTCCGCGGACGTGGCCCTGGTCACCCCCCTGCGGGACGGATTAAACCTAGTGGCCAAGGAATACGTGGCCAGCAGAACCGACGGCCGGGGAGTGCTGGTGCTCAGCCGCTTTGCCGGGGCCGCTGAGGAGCTCAAAGAGGCTCTGCTGGTTAATCCATATGATCTCGACGACATGGTGGCCAAAATCCACGCCGCTTTTGAGATGCCGGTGGCCGAGCAGATGCGGCGCATGCGGGCCCTCCAGGAGCGCGTGCGCCGGTATGACATTTCCTGGTGGATGGGCAGTTTTCTGGGAACCCTTCTGGACGGTCAGGTCATACGCCAGCCGCGGGTTCCGGCCCAGCTTTCCTGGGTCGTGGGAAGTAAAAGAACGGGCGCCGCGGACCGCGGGCTGGAGGCCCTCAACTGATGGAAGACCTTCTGGCGCGCGCGGCCGCCGCCGAAAGGGGCTACCTCCTGTTGGATTACGACGGCACACTGGTGCCCATTGCCGCGCGGCCAGACCTGGCCCGGCCTGGCCCTGGCCTGGTCGAGTTACTAACGCGGCTAACCGGCATGCCAGGGTGGCAGGTGGCGGTGGTGAGCGGGCGCACCGTGGAGGAGCTGCGCCGCCTCCTGCCTGTGGCCGGCCTATATTTGGTGGGAGTCCATGGCGCGGAGCGGGCCGCCCCGGGCGAAGGGGTTGAACGGATTTGCGACCCCGCTTTCCGGGAAGCCCTGCGGCATCTGGTGGGTGCCGCGGATGAGCTGGCGCGGCCAGAAGAGGGGTTTGTGCTGGAGGACAAGGGCGTGGCCCTGGCACTTCATTACCGGCAGGCGGCTCCCTCCCGGGCCGCAGAGGTGGGCCGCCGTTTCGTCCGTCTCGCGCGTACCCACCTCCCGCCGGGCACGTGGCGGCTGCTGGGCGGCAAGAAGGTGCTGGAAATCAGGCCGGCAGGCACGGACAAGGGCCGGGCCGTGGCCGGATTGCTGGCGGATTACCCGGGGACCTTGGCCCTTTACTTCGGCGACGACGTGACCGACGAGGACGCCTTCCGGACCGTGCGCCGGCAAGGCGGCATCGAGGTGCTGGTCTCGCCCGTGGCCCGGCCCACTGCGGCCCGCTACCGGCTAGACAACCCGTCCCGGGTTTGGGAATTCCTTGGGCAGCTGTGGGTGCGCCGGGCCGAAACGGGGGGAGGCGGCCAAGGCCTCCCGACCCATAAGCACAAAGGGAGAGGGGATGGGCGGGTTGGTTGAAGACGCAATCTACAGCGAAACGATGGTCGTGGCCGGCGGCCGGATGACCGGGGCCTGGTCTCCGCTGGGGCTGTTGGCCCTCACCCAGGCGTGGGAGGACGGGGGGGAGGCCCTGCGGACCCTCGAGTCCATGCTGGAGGCCTGGTGGGCGGCCGTGGCCCACACGGGTTCCGCTACGAAGCAGGAGCCCCTGTCCTACGGCTCCGGCACGCACACTGGAAGTGGCATGCGGTCCCGCTCCGGAACTATTTCCTGGGCCGCAAGGCGGAGTTCGCCGGGGTTCAGGTGGACTGGCGGGGGAACAGGCCTTTAGCTCGGAAGGTGCTGGCGGCCCCGCGTTTTTACGGCGAGGTGGTCACCCTGCTGGGTCGGCCCCGCGCAGGCGCGGGCCGTGGGCGGGGCCCTGGGGACCAAGCGCACCCGGGTGGAGGTCCCTTGCCACCGCGTGGTGCGGGGGGACTGGCGTGCCGGGCGGCTTTATCGGCGGGGTCGGATGGAAGGAGAAGTTGCTTAGGGGCCAGCGGCTGTTTTGCCGGGCGGCGGTGCGGGCGACTTAGGGCCTCCGCGGGCCGCGGGGGTCCGGAAAGGCATGTGGAGGTGGTGAGAGGGCGTCGGGCCCGGGGTCCTGTACGGGAGTCGAAACGGCCGGGTGAGCAACCCGGCGATTTTTTTGCGCGCACCAGGAAGAACGGTGTGAGCGTCGAAGAAACGAAAAACATGGCGAATCACGCGCTTTCTGGTACCGACGGTCCTGCAGGAACTGCCCTGCCGGTATAGAAAGGGGGTGCAATTCTGGGCGTGCTCAGGATGAAGTGGTATAAGTTGATTCTCCACGAGATACCGGAGACCGTGGCCATAACGGCCGTCGATTTCGTCCTGCTGTGGCGGGGCCTGAAATGGCGCCTGATCCTGCCGGTGGGCGGGGCCGAAGCTCAGGCCGCCTACCTGGTGCGCATGCTGCCCATTTCCTTCGGCGTGCCCACGGTGCTTCTCATGTTCGTTCTCATCGGCCTGGTGCGCCTGGCCACCAACGCCGACACCGTGTTAAAAAGGGCCTTGCCCGCTTCCCCGGCAGAGAATTCTGGATTGCCCGTGGAAAGAAAGTACTCGATGCCGCCCGGGAAGTCCACGTACCGGTTCCCGAAACCGAGACCCGTACCGCCGCCGGGACACCCGAAGGTCTTACGGTCGAAGGCCGCGGGCCTTCCTCGGGCGGCCCCCATCAGCAGGGCGACCACGGAACCCCAGCGGCCATCCTTGAACTGCAGGGCCCTGTCAGGTTTTTCGTCCGTATGAAGGACCGCCACCGGCGGGTACTTCAGAACCAGGGCCTCCTCGATCCTGCTCCGCATGGAACCAGCCCCTTTTTCTCTTTCAGCACCCCATCTCCCCCCGGGCTTCCTCGCGGGCGCCCGCGGGCGGAAGCGACGTTTCCAGACTGAAGAGCTTCGGCCCCTGCTTTAAAACGAAGCGACTCCCGACCGTTTCCCACACCCAGCAGGAATATCCGTAGCCCCCGATGGGCTTGGTAATCAGGGCGTCCCGCCAGGATATGGAACACGGTTCGTTGACGCTCACGGTCCCGAAGCGGCCGAACACCATTTCCGGCACTTCCCTGAGGTACGGGTCTCCCCTCAGGACGGCCCCTACGAGGCCCGCCTCCTGGGGATCTCCGTAAACGGTGGACCGCAGACCGTAGCGGTTCGCTTTGGCGATGCGCAGGGCCTCCTCGGGGAATCCGAAGGGGGCCACGAAGCTCACGGGGCCGAAAATCTCCTCGCGCATGCCCAGCATGTGTTCGATGGCATCGGCCACAACCGTGGGGTACACCAGGAGGCCCTCGATCCGGCCGCCGCAGAGGATGCGACCGCCCTTGCGGCGGGCGTCCTCGAGCTGGTGCCGTATATTTTCCGCGGCCAGCACGCTGGCCAGGGGCACGACGTCAGCCTCGGGGTCCGAGGGCGGTCCCACGTGCAGCCCTTCCGTGGCCGCCACAAAGCTGTCCAGGAACTCTTCGTACAAACTTTCGTGCACCAGCACCCTTTCGGGCGCCACGCAGGTCTGGCCCGAATAGTGGTACTTGCCGTCCATGAGGTCCGCCAGGGCGCGGTCCAGGTCTGCCCCGTCCAGGACGATGAAGGGGTCGTTGCCCGGGCCTTCAAAAATAAGTTTCTTGCCCGTCAGGCGGCACAAGCGGTCGTACGGAAGCACGTGCCGGTCCGAGCCGAAAATGCATACCACCGGGATTTTGGGGTGGCGCAGGGCGTACTCCATGAACTCCCGGCCGCCGCGGTGGTCAAAGCGGACCTCGGACCCGAACACCGGTCGGTACATTTTCTCGGTCAGACGGGCGATGCGCGAACCTTTGGTGGAAAACTTGACCCGTACCCGGTTGCCGACCAACCAGATGGAAAGGATTGCCGTGTTCATCCAGGTGTTTCCGTCGTAGGGAAGTAAGAGGGCCACTTCCTCGTCCTCCCGGCAAACCGGAGACCTTTCAGCCAGGAGGTCTCGCGTGCGGGCAAAGGCACGGAACTGTTCCACGCTGAGGCCGATTTCCCAGGCGGCGACGCGCCGGCTGAAGCCCACGTCCTCCACCACATACTCGATCAGCCGTTCCCGGTACTCCTCGATGGTGCGCGCTAGGACGGCAATCTTTTCCAGTCGGGCAGCGAAGTCCACAGGCCCACCCTTCCTCCGGGACGTTTGAAGGCCGACCGTTTTATTGGTATCAGAGCTGGGAACGCGAGTTCGTGTCAACGCTTCCCAGGACCGCCCGGTGTTCACGCTTTCGTGGCCGTCTGCCCCGGCGAGCAGTCTCGTTACCCCGGCTGGGGCGTAGGTCGTCCTCGTGGAGACCAGGAACGGCCGATTCCTCCGACCGGCTTTTCCACCACCGTCCACCCATCCTGCAGCCTTTGGACCTCGGCCGCGAATCCGGCCACTGCGCACGCCGTGCCTCGCAGGTGATGTATCGCCAAAAGCTCCCTATCCCGGAAGGTCCACAGTGGCCGTCGATGCATTCGGCCGCGACTACTTCCTCCACCAAAATCCAGTCGTTCCCGCCGTCATGCGTGTTCCACAGACGGCACTCCACCCCCGCGGGGCACTCCGCCACCAAGGGGGCCACGGTCTTCCGCCCGGCCACCGGTGTCAGCCCGGCGGCCCGAAAGTTGTTGACATCTTTTCCGGACACGGTCCCGCAGAAATGGACCCGTCCCAGAAGGCCGCACTGGGAACGTTCGGGGTAAAGGCTCCGCTCGCCCTAACGTACTCTGCGGTGAGGTGCTTCTTGGCCACTGCCAGCAAGGGCGGCTTCCTGCTGACGGGCATCTGCCACGAAGCGGCCATTGCGTTGGGGCGACCGTCCTTCTGGCTTCCCACCAGCACTACGCAGCCGGGCGTAAAGCGCCGGTAGGCTTTGCCCCACGATATCTCCCTCTTGTTGGAGACCATGCTCCCCGCTCCTCTCCAGCCGGTAATCGGGCCATGCAAAGAACCGCAGAAACGCACCCCAAATGCTTAACTTCCCCCGGCGCTCCGCGGGCGCCCCGAATTGCCGCCTGGCGGGACAGGGTTGAACCTGCGACCTTTCTTGCGCGCCAGGAGGAACTTCTTCGAGGACGTCCGCGTCAGAATGGCGGCCCCGAAGCCGCCCGGGCCAGGGCTCCAAGAGCCGGGTACACGATTTGCGTCGGGAATCCTTGGGAATCGTACACCGCAACCGTCGGAATCGCCGTCAGCCCGTCCGGTCCTACGCTTGCCGAAACCGGCGCCACCATGGCCTCGAGCACGTCATCCTTGGCCACCTGGCCATACCTGCTGGCGAATAGGGCGGCCCGGACCACATCATCTACTCCACTTTGCGAATCTTCCGCTCGATGCCCCAGGTCTGCCTTGGAAGCCGCTTCCCCGTCAGCCGCTGATTGATTTCGCTGGCCTCCCAGTATGAGTCGGCGCAAACGGCGGGGCGGCAGGGCGCCTGAAAGACATTGAACCTCGCGGCCGACCAAGCAGCCTCCTCGTCTGCACGTTGCAAGCTCTTTCCTCCAGGCAGCAGTCCCCGCCGCAGGCCTTCTCGCGCGCACGGCCGGCGTCCAAGTTCCATTCTGCAAGGGGTTTGAGAGCCTACCTTATCCAGGTGGGAACGTCCTCCTCGATCCGTTAAGGCATCCCTCTTTCTCCCACTCCACCTTCTCCCAGATGTGCGCACGGAACAACTCTTTAACTTCAGGGTACTGCCTCAACAAGCGGGCCGGCATCCTCACACCCCCGAAAAGGCCCCCAATGCGGCGCGCTACTGGAACCGGGGCACCTAACTTCCCCGCGGCCAGTCGGGCCGCGAGAGGTCCAGGGGCTCGAAGGTGCGGCGCTTCCGCCGCTCCTGCGCCAGCCGGTCGAAGTGGGCGGCGATTCCGGCCACACCCTTGTGCCGGCCGTGACGGCACCAGGCACTGGTCTTCCGCACAATCTTTCGAATTTGCGTCATCCCGACCGCCCCGGGTAAGCCTTACGCGGGGCGCCCGCCTAAGCGTGCCTTCCGCGCTCCATATTCCCTCCGGTGAGGCCTCCAAGTCATTCCTGCGGTGATCTTAGCGGACCGATGGCAGGCGCAACTGATCCAGAACCCCCTCCTCTGCCGGTTAGCCGGGATGCGCAGCGAAGCGAGAATCCGACTGTCGACCCCGCCCGGGCGCTGAAAGCCTTCGGCTTTCAAAAACCTAAATTGAGCGATTTAAGCGCAAAAAAATTCCACCTAATGGGCTAATGAGGTGGGATCGTAGCGAGATCGGGCGCATCACATACCACGCAACATAGAAGCATCGCGATGACGCGTGCCACAACCGCGACAAAAAGCAAAGTAAGAATTGACGGCGTTGAGGTGACCCACGATACGCTCACAGGCCGCGGCGGTCTGATTCTGTTTGTTCGCTATCTTGGCAACATCCAGATTTTTTAGCAGATCGATACTTTCTTTGGCTCCATGCGTCGTCGCCGCAAGGGGGAGCCGATCACCGAGATTTTCAAGCAGCTACTGTGTTTTTTTATGGACGGCACGAGCCGGCATTTGGTCGACTTAGACGCCCTGGCCAAGGACGCGGGCTATGCCGCCGCCATCGAGTGTGAGCCAGGTGGAATGTTTTCCTTTCACGCCGTCAAACGGTTCTTCTGCTCTTTTTGGTGGCCGCGCATTTACTTGCGCCGCCATCTTTTGCAGCGGCTGTTTTTGTGGCGTCTTAAGCTGCAAGAGCCCGATCTGATTGTTTAGGGCATGGACACCATGGTCATGGACAACGACGAGGCCCGTGTACGCCATGGGGTCAAGCCCACCTACAAACGTGTCAAAGGATTTCAGCCGCTGCAGATGACGTGGCAAAAGCACATCATCGATGCGGTCTTTCGTCGCGGAGATGCCCACAGCAACAACGGCAATACGGTGGAGCAGATGGTACGGCATGTTATGGCCAGAATCCGCAAGCCTAATCGAGCCGACGTGGCCATCATTGTTCGCATGGACAGCGAACTTTTTGACCAGAAGCTTTTCGAGGCTTTTGAAGATTTGAGCATTGGCGACATCTGTGGCGGCAAGCTCTATGAGCCGATCAAGGAATTTGTGGCCCAAAGCCAGAGGAACCAGGCCGCCTGGGGCCGCGACGGGCAAGGGAACCACGTCTGGCACTACCTGGAGCTTGGCACAAGGTGCGGTCAGTGGACGTCGTTTTGTCGAGCGCTGTTTTGCCGTCCGCTGTATCAAGATGCCCAGATGGTGCTGCCCTTTTGCCCGGCCCGACACGGTGGTGGTCACCAACCTGGGCATGGAACAGGCCATCGATGCAGCGCTCACCAAGGCTGGATGCGGTCCATGGCTTCAAGGGCAAGGGATCCTCGCCGGTTACCACGGCCGGGGCAGTGAGGAGCTGGTGCATCGAGCGCTGAAGGATTTCGGCCTCTGCCTTTCAAGCGCTTTGCCCCCAATGCCACCTTCTTCGACACGATGCTGGTGGCCTTTTTTCTCTACGAGAGCTTCAAGCAAGACGTCTGCGCGCCGGTGGTCGAGCCCGTTGGCTAGGCCACCACGCTGCGCCGTAGGGTGTTGGACATGGCCGCTAAGATCGTGCGTCACGGCCGCCGTGTGGTGCTGAAAGTGACGACGGCAACCTTTGAGGCCCTCCATTTCGAGAGGCTTTGGCACAAAAGCGGGGCGCCGCCCAGATATTGCTGGGGGTAAGGGAAGTCCGGCACCGAAGAAATCACCTACAAGTGGAGAGGTGTCTCCAAAATCGCGTAAATTTGACAATAAGCGAAACATCAGGGCTCATTCACAAAAAAATTGCCCAGTCAGTAGCTCAAAGATGGCCATCGGGGTGCCAAAATCGACACTTCGATGGTCAGAGAGACGATCGTCGGCTATTCCTTGTGCCAGAATTGCTCAAATTAGGTGACCATTAATGGTAGTCCTTATAATTTTTGAAAGTGGCTTTTCAGGAGAAAAATAGGCACTTTTGCAACAGGCTCCTAGGTGGCATAGAGAGCCTAACCGCGGCGGCCCAGCAGGTGGCCCGGGCCGCCGAACAGGGCACGCAAACGTCGAGGAGTACCTGGGCGGCGGCAGCGGAGGGCAGCCGGGAGTTGGAACGGGTTGAGGAAGGGATGCGGGTCATCGAGGGGCGCATAGCCGAGCTTTCGACCAACTCGGAGCGCATCGTGCAGATCGTGGAGCTGATCCGGGACATCCCCGAGCAGACCCAGCTCCTGGCCCTGAACGCGGCTATCGAGGCGACCCGAGCCGGCGAGTACAGCCGGGGCTTTGCCATGGTGCCCAAGGAGGTGCGCCGCCTGGCCGAAACTCGGCCCGCCCCTCCGTGTAAATAACGCAGTTGGTAGCTGCCATGCAGGAATCAGTCGGTGGAGCCGTGGGCCCGGTCCGCCAGGATAGGGAACTGGTGGACGGCGTGGTGGCTCGCTTTCGGAACATCCCGGACATGATCGACGGTTAGCTCAATGCGGTGGAACAGATCCACGAGGCCGCGTGCCACCAGACCGACACCACTTGGGGGCATGGTGGGCCACGCCCAGGCCATAGCGGCCGTGGCCCAGTAGGCCGCGGCCACCAACCAGGAAACGGCGGCCGTCACCCAGCAACTGGAGCAGATCATGGAAAAGTTAAAAGAGGTGGCGGGCATGTTCGAGCTCAGAGAAGAACGGCGGGCGGCGTGATAAGTATTGGGCTTGTTCCGTTCTGTGTGGCAATCAGGATTAGGGGCCTGGACATGAGAACCGTGGGGATATCACAGACTCCGGCAAGGTGGAGCCCCCATGGAAAGGGAGAGTCGTTGGACGCTCAGCATCGACCTTGCTGTGGGGAT
>NZ_RJVA01000003.1 GCF_003751385.1 Desulfosoma caldarium
CAACCACCCGAGGCCGTGACCGAAGCTACGGAAGGTTACCGCAGTGAAATGGACACCATAGGGGATTTCATAGACGAGTGCTGCGTTGTGCACCCGACGTTGAAGGCGTTCGCTTCGGATTTGTACAAAGCTTATGAGCTATGGTGCAAGGACGCGGGCGCAAGGCCATATAGCCAGAGGCGGCTTGGACTAACCTTGGGTGAACGCGGCTTCAAACGCGTGACATTCAAGGGCCATAGATTGTGGGAAGGGATCGGGCTTCAACCTAGCGTAGCAGAGAGGGTGGACGAAGAGCGGGAACGAGAATGGGGCAAAGGTAAGGGCAAAGAAAACAGCTACAGCGCGGCTTTGCGGGTTGTGGCCAAGGGAGACGCCTAGTGCGCTAGACGCAAGAACACGCTTCCCAGGGTGACCTTGGGGTGACCTTTGGGGTGACCTTGGGGTGACCTTCTAAATGACCCCCGAAAACGGGGGTTTTTCTTTTGGATTCAACGACTTACGTTCGATTCCAAAGGCAAGGCTGGGGTGACCTTGGGGTGACCTTTAAAAATGGCTGATAGCATGATATTTCGCATGAATTCCAAAGGGTTAAGGTAGGCGGGGGTGACGATGGTGACCTTTGCTGCAAACCTTTTCTTTTTCTATTTTTTCACCCCTTCCTTTTTCCTTTCTTTTCTTTCTAGGGGTACTTCATTTTTTCCCAAGTAAAAGGGTTGCATAGAAGGTCACCATGGTCACCCCAGTGGTTGTTAAGTACCTGAATTTACTTGAAGATATCATGATACAAGGCAATTTCAAAGGTCACCCCAAAGGTCACCCGACAAGACCATCTGAAACGCCTTAAGCGCTTGAAATCGTTGGGCTTTCCGGTTTTTCACCCGTTCGACAGAAGGTCACCCCAAAGGTCACCCCGCTTAAGTGGCTGTTTTCCCTAGCTTTTCGCCATTTTTACCCCAAAAAAACCCTTCCAGAAGGTCACCCTAAGGTCACCCCGGTGCCTTTTTTGGGGTACCCAAGGTGCCGTTTTTGTGGCGCATCGGCGCACTTCCGCTTTGTGACTACACACAGTGAACCCACAGCAATTCCAGGCACTTAGCAGTGTTGACCGCACTTGGGACCACCCTTGTGGGCCATGCACAACGCGCATCCCGACCGTGTTAGGCCGTGAATTCCTATGGATTCCGGGCACTTATGGGTTTTTGTGGGGATTTGCTTCAGGCAAATTTGCCTGCAGCAACGTGGCGGTTGCGTGCATGGGCCACCATGGATTTGCTGCACCCCAATTGGGGTGAAGCAACGGACCACCCGCTTGCGCCGTCAACTACCATCGAACACACGAAGTATGGCCACGGACATTGCGGTGTCAGGTAGACCCTTACCACACGTTGTCTGTGCCACGGCAAGGGCTTTGTCATGCGTTACCTGACAAGGCCATGTGATTTGTGTCAAATTTCTGATAAGCAATAAAACGAAGGTACGCGCGCCGATTTCGTGTAGTGATCCCGATGACTTACGGACCGCCCTACCGGGGGGCAACCACGGTGGGGAAAGTGTGTGCCCTTTGCGGGGCCAGAAGAATTCCTATGCACCTAGACTATCGTATGGTGTCGCAACCCCCTAGGGCACACGTGGGACGCTAGCATGGGCTTCACCATGGCGCAAGGGCCTTCACAGGGCTTCCTTGGCCAGCTTTTTTAGTGTCCACGGTTTTGCTTCATCAGAATTCTGATGAAGCAAATTCCCACCATACCCGCATCTTTTTCGCTCATGCGCTTCCTTGGCCAGCAACGGCTTCCTGACCAGTGCAAGCCTTGCCCGTTCGTAGACGCCAGATTGCGTTCTGTGCGCTTGTGGCGGTGCACCCTACCTGGACTATGGGTTGCCGGCTTTCGGCCGGTGTGGCGCAACGTGGCGGGCCACAGGATCACTATATGGACCACCCAGGCTGCTACCATGCATGGGGCACCAAAAAATGGCATCCCGTGTCAGATTTATATTGACGCGCACCATGGCGCATGGTATGCTTCGTCAAGTTTATCAAGACAACGCAAACCGCATAGGGAGGCGCACCATGGCTAGCATCCTAGACATGCACAGAAACCCAAACCCCGGGCACCATTGCGGGGGCACCATTGCCCTTGGCTACGGGCCAGAACCAGACATGAAGCACCTGTATTGCGACAGGTGCCGTGCGGTGGCCTGGGTTCATCGGGCCACGGAAGAGAAAATGGACCGTGCCCAGAAGCTGATCCAAGGCCTTGGGCTTGGGGAGGAAGCGGACATCCGATAACACAAGGGCCGGTCCTACGGGGCCGGCTTTCTTGTAGGAGGAAGCCATGAATAGCATGTTTGTGGACATCGACGGGCGCCTATACCTAGTGCATGACGGGGCCGATAAGGCACTTCCCACGGGGCTTCGTTCGGCCGAATGGTCATACCTGGTAGGCCGGCGGTGCGAATACCTGGGGGACGGCATTGTCGAGCTGGAAGGCGGGCCTGCAATCATCTTTGACCCGGAGGTGGACCAATGAAGGGCGAGATCGTCGAACGGGCGGGGCGCTTGTTCATGTTGACCGACTGGGATTCGGACTTGGGCCGCCCGGTGCGATACCGGCTTGCGTGGCCTACGGGCTTACGCGCGGCTGACTGGGGCCACCTGATTGGCCGGCGGTGTCGCTACGTAGGCGAGGGCGCCGTCGAGGTGGAGGGGGGCGTTTGGCTAACCCTGGAACATGGGGCCAAGACGCATCCGGACCCAGCGCATTGCATCGAGGAACCGATTCGGAAGCCACGTGGAGCCCGTGAATATAGGGACGGGCGGTGGATTCGATGAACCCAGGCCGGCTTCCACGGGCCGGCTTATCCATGGAGGTGCCATGACGATAAAGGAAGCTGCAAAGGCCATCGGCATATCGGCCGGCTACCTGAGCGAGGTGCTTAGGGGGCGTGCCGACCCTTCGCCAAGGACGCGCCGAGACATCGAGGCGCACTATGGCAAGCCATTGGAAACCCTAGTTGCCGAACACGTGGCAAAGGTGAAGGCCAAGCGCGCTAAGCCATCCCGCACAGAAATGGCGCGTCAATTGGGCATATCGCGCCAATACCTAAGCGAGGTGCTTAGCGGGAAGATCATCCCGAGCGTGCGCTTGGCCATACGCTTGCAACGTGAATATGGGATAGACTTCCTGGACCTAAGGCCAGACATCAAGGAAGCGGTGACCAAGAAAGGCAAAAACCCGTGAATTCGCGCGAGATTGCACCAGGAGCGGTTTTTGACGTGGACCCATATCAAACCATAGGGCGGGGCGCGATCGCCGTTCCTGCGCAAACGTCGCAAGCCGTTTACCTTAGGGGGGACATAGGACACTAGCAAAAGGAGTGAGAACCATGGCGACGTGGCATGTGAAGATAGGGGACATTTGTTACATGCAGGTGTTTGGCGTTCCTAGGGACGCGACCGAAGATGACGTTCGATGGACCATTGAAGCGGCTGGATATGCACCCTACGTGGACGGGGCGCCTTGGGTTGGTTGCGAGGTGGTCAAGGGGAAGCCACAAGGGAGCCCGAGGCGCTTTGCGACATGGGAAGCCTTGAAGCGTAGAGCACGGGAGACCAGGCGCGTGAGGTTGCGCCTACCCTGTGACGTATGGGCCGAACTGCGGGCACTTGCGAAGCGCCTAGATATGCCAGTGAACACGGCGGCTGAATTGGCACTTCGAAGCGGGATATGGCGCGTGAGGGACGGTGCGGGAACATTGATATGGTGACGCAAGGCCAAAAAACACGTTCCACCTGCACTTTGCCCTTGACTTCCTGTGCTAGCATGATATGATGGTACCAATAAAGGGAACACAACAAGGGAGGTGCTGGGCAATGGCAACGTGGAACGTGATGTGGGACCTTGGGACGCGGTCAAGCTGCTACCTGCAGGTGACCGGTGTTCCTAAGGACGTTGAATACGATGAAGTAATGGAGACCATCGAGGCGGCAGGACGTGCACCCATGGTGGACGGTCTGCTATGGGCTTTTTGTAGGCTTGTGCCAGGTGACCCGGGGCGGAAACCCCGAAACACAGTGACCTGGGAAGCCTTGCAGCGCGAGGCCTACGAGCCCGTGGGCTTCCACCTGCGAGTGCCCAGGCGCTTGAAAGCCGCCTTGAAGGTACTTGCAGCACGGCGCGAGGAATCGATCAACGCTACGGCAATCAGAGCACTAGAGGCCGGCATCGAGGCATTGACCGAAGATGAATAGACAACGAGCCCGTAGGTGCCCACCTGCGGGCTTTTTCCTTGGTCTTTTTACTTATTAGAATGAACCTTCTGTGACAATGGGGGGCACCATGAACGAATTGATCACCATCGAAGCGCAAAGCCCGAGGCCGGCGGACCAAAACCCGGCTGCGGTTTACCTGGCCGGCTTGTCGGAAGGGACGAGCAGGCGCACCATGCTAGGGGCGCTTGAACAAGTGGCAAGGTACGTGTCCCAAGGGCGCTTCGGTGCCATGGATTTTCCATGGCAGGGGCTGCGCTATCAGCACGTGCAAGCCATACGAAGCCACCTGGCCAATACCATGAAGCACACAACGGCAAACAAAGTCTTGGCTGCACTGCGAGGTGTGCTTCGGGCTGCATGGCGCCTTGGGCTTATGGACGCCGAAGATTACCAGAGGGCGGCTGATGTGCCTTGCGTTCGTGGCGAAAGCCTACCTGCAGGGCGGGCCGTAAGCCATGCCGAATTGCGCGCACTAATGGAAGCATGCAAGGCGGACCAAAGCCCCAAGGGCACCAGGGATGCAGCTATCATTGCGCTTATGTATGGCTGCGGTTTGCGCCGTGCCGAAGTGATAGGCTTAGACCTTGCCGATTATGACCAAGGCGAAGGCACCTTGCGCGTGCAGGGCAAAGGGCGCAAACAGAGGCTGTGCCACGTGACTAATGGTGCGGCACGGGCTTTGACCGCATGGCTGCGCACGAGGGGCAAAGCCGCGGGGCCGTTGTTCCTACCTGTGACCAAAGCCGGTGACCTGCAATGGCGCCGAATGACAACGCAAGCCGTCTATTACATTCTAGCTAGGCGCGCCAAGGAAGCAGGCGTTGAACACCTATCACCCCATGACCTGCGAAGGTCTTTCGTTTCGGACTTGCTGGACATGGGCGCCGATATCGTAACGGTCCAGCGCTTAGCTGGACATGCGCAAGTAACCACCACAGCGCGCTACGATAGGCGGGGTGAAGCCGCCAAGAGGCAAGCTGCAGCTATGTTACGCGTGCCGTTCTAGGCTGTAACTATGCAGCTATAAGCCTTTGGTATATGTAGGATATACTTTTTCTTTGCCAAGGGATCATATTTATGGTAAGGGGTCTTAGGAAAGGTTGCCATGGTGACCCGCAACGTCACCATGGCGGCATAAGAAGCGAGAAACCGGGCGGCGTCGTAAACCCCGGCGACTGAAGTATAAGGCCTACGGAGGCCACGGGGCAAGCTAAAAATCGGCGCCGCCCACAGGCCGTTAACGCAAACGCGATTAACGAGGAGGTTGCCGATGAAGCTTACGCCCAAAGACCTGGAAAACCTGCTTCAACCCACACCCCACAGATTTGCACACGTCTTTAAGCGCTACAACGTTCCGAGACTTGCCCAGATACTTGGCTGCAGTTGCGGACACCTGTACGGCGTTCTTAAGGGGACCTTCCGACCAAGCCCAGAACTGGACGCCAAGATCACAGAACTAGCTGAAGCCATTCTAGAGGCTGAGGCCGAGGCCGAAGCGCAAAGGCCCGAAGATGCCCAGGCTTATTACTGCGCTTAAGGGGGCCACCATGTGCGCAAAAGGAAACCCCGGTGGGCCTATCCCGACCGGGGCGCGTGGAAGGAGGGCACGATTGTGAGGTGCCGTCGTGAATATGCCAGAAAATCAGGTAGTTGTCAAAAACCATCGGCAGTGGACAAAAGAAAACCCCGACGGGCCCCACAACCCGTACGGGGCACAACGGAGGTTAAGTGATGAATAATCACGCTTCCAATGATCGCATGAAACCCGACGTTCGTCAAGGAAAACACGCCAAGAACAGCAAGCACAAGCTAAGCCTGGAAGAACGCATTGCGCGCCTAAGTGACCTTGGCAAGGCTGCGGTGAAGTATGCCCAGGCCGGCTTCAAGGTGCACCCCTTGTGCGGGATCATCGAGGACCCAAAGACCGGGGAACTGAAAAGGACCTGCAATTGGAAGAAATGCGAAAGCCCAGGGAAACACCCCTTGCTTGCATGGAAGAACAACCCCGAGAACGCACCCACGAACGACGTCACAAAGGTTGTCGAATGGTGGGAGAAGTGGCCGAACGCGAACATCGGCGGGGCCACGGGCGCAGGCAAGGATTGTGTCGGTGTCGTGATAGACATCGACGGACCAAAAGGGGAGGAATTGCTGGCCGAGCTTGAAAAAGAACACCCGGGCCTAAGCGAAACCGCATCGGACCGGAGCGGGCGGGGGCGGAGGCTGTTCTTTACGGTAAGCAATGGACCTGTGCGAACCATCGCCATTTCAGCGCACCAAATCGACGTCAAAGGGGACGGGGGATACATCGTCCTACCACCTAGCAGACATCATAGTGGGCGCACCTACGAATGGACCAAGAGCATTTTCGAGACCCCTAGAAAAGAACTTCCCGAGGAAGTGCTTCAAAAACTGCGGGAATTGGGCAGGGGCAAGAAAGAGCAAACGCCTAAGCCTAAGCCGCAACGTGAAGGGAAAGACGCGGACCACAAAGCCGAGGTGGAAGCCTGCGAGGTGCAACGTGTCGTTCGGCCTTGGGATGCCGACGAGATACCAGACGGGCAGCGCTATAACACCCTAACGGCATACATCAGGCATTGGCTGAACATGGGGGCAGGGCGCGAGGAAGTGCGCATGTTGACCCTTGCCCTTAACAAGCAAAAATGCAAGCCCGTCTATGATGAAAAATACGTTAACGAATGGGTGGACTATTGGGCGGGCGAATGGGAAGCCGAACGTGCTAAGGGCCTAGACCCTGACGGCCGGCTTCACTTGACCGACCTTGGCAACGCAAAGCGGTTCGTGGCGCACCACGGGGCGAATGTGCGCTTTTGCCACCTGTGGGGTAAATGGCTGCTATGGGACGGCACCCGGTGGAAGTGCGACGAAACGGGTTACGTGCGGCAATTGGCTAAGGACGTGGCCTTGTCCATTCATCGGGAAGCCGACGTGGCCGAACAAAACAAGGTGGACGAAAACATAGTCCGAGCCATTCGAAAGCATGCGCAAAAGACCGAAGGAAGCGGGCGAATTCAAGCCATGTTGTTCCTTGCCCAAAGTGAAGTGCCTGCGCACCCGGACACCATGGACAAAGACCCATGGCTATTCAATTGCCTTAACGGGACAATTGACCTGCGAACCGGTGAGCTTCGGCCGCACGACAAGCGAGACATGATCACGAAGCTTGCACCCGTGCACTATGACCCCGAGGCGCAATGCCCGAGGTGGCTTGCGTTCCTGGAAGAAATCATGGACGGGGACCAAGACTTGATTGCCTACCTGCAACGGTTCGTTGGCTATGCCTTGACGGGCATAACAAAAGAGCAGTGCTTTCACATTTTCTGGGGCAGCGGGGCGAACGGCAAAACCACGTTCCTGGAAGCTGTGCAAAAGATATTCGGTGACTACGGACAGACAACCCAGGCAGACACCTTCATGGTCCAGCGCCCTGGGGCCGTGACAAACGACGTGGCGAAGCTGCGGGGCGCTAGGTTTGTCGCGGCTGCGGAAAGCGCCGAGGGGCGGCGCCTTGACGAGGCGTTGATCAAGAGGTTGACCGGGGGGGATACCATATCGGCACGCTTCCTGTACGCCGAACCGTTCGAATTCAAGCCACAATGTAAGATCGTTATCGCAACGAACCACAAGCCCGACATCAGGGGGCAGACTTCGGCCATATGGCGCCGAATGCGCCTAGTGCCCTTCACGGTGCAAATCCCACCAGAAGAGCAGGACCGGGAACTTGGGCAGAAGCTAGAAGCGGAACTTCCAGGCATCCTAGCATGGGCCGTGCGGGGCTGCCTGGAATGGCAACGGCAAGGGCTGCAACCACCCGAGGCCGTGACCGAAGCTACGGAAGGTTACCGCAGTGAAATGGACACCATAGGGGATTTCATAGACGAGTGCTGCGTTGTGCACCC
>NZ_RJVA01000004.1:0-2628 GCF_003751385.1 Desulfosoma caldarium
AGGGAAGAATAGGGTGAGTGTACGATTGCGAAGATCCATTTCCTTCAGAGAAGGGATGGTCAAGCCTCACGGCCGATTAGTACCGGTCAGCTCCATCCGTTACCGGACTTCCACCTCCGGCCTATTGACCTCGTGGTCTACGAGGGGCCTTTAGCGGGGCCAAAGCCCCGAGGGAACTCTTATCTTGGGGTGGGTTTCCCGCTTAGATGCTTTCAGCGGTTATCCCTTCCGAACATAGCTACCCAGCGGTGCTCCTGGCGGAACAACTGGGACACCAGAGGTTCGTCCATCCCGGTCCTCTCGTACTAGGGACAGATCCCCTCAAAGTTCCTACGCCCGCGGTAGATAGGGACCAAACTGTCTCACGACGTTTTAAACCCAGCTCACGTACCGCTTTAATCGGCGAACAGCCGAACCCTTGGGACCTGCTCCAGCCCCAGGATGCGATGAGCCGACATCGAGGTGCCAAACCTCCCCGTCGATGTGAACTCTTGGGGGAGATCAGCCTGTTATCCCCGGCGTACCTTTTATCCGTTGAGCGACGGCCCTTCCATACGGAACCGCCGGATCACTAAGACCGACTTTCGTCCCTGCTCGAGGTGTCCCTCTCACAGTCAGGCTCCCTTATGCCTTTACACTCTACGGCTGGTTTCCAATCAGCCTGAGGAAACCTTCGCGCGCCTCCGTTACGCTTTAGGAGGCGACCGCCCCAGTCAAACTACCCACCAGGCACTGTCCCCGATGAGGATGACTCATCCAGGTTAGAGTCCTAGACGCATAAGGGTGGTATTTCAAGGACGGCTCCATGAGAGCTGGCGCCCCCACTTCACAGCCTCCCACCTATCCTACACATACACGCCCAAAACCCAATGCCAAGCTGTAGTAAAGGTGCACGGGGTCTTTCCGTCTAGCCGCGGGTACTCGGTATCTGCACCGAGACTGCAATTTCACTGAGTCCCTGGTCGAGACAGTGGGGAAGTCGTTACGCCATTCGTGCAGGTCGGAACTTACCCGACAAGGAATTTCGCTACCTTAGGACCGTTATAGTTACGGCCGCCGTTTACCGGGGCTTCGGTTCAAGGCTTCTCCCGAAGGATAACCTCTCCCCTTAACCTTCCGGCACCGGGCAGGCGTCAGACCCTATACGTCGTCTTGCGACTTAGCAGAGTCCTGTGTTTTTAGTAAACAGTCGCTACCCCCTATTCTCTGCAACCCCCTTCGGCTCCGTCTGCAAGAGACTTCACCTAATGGAGGCACACCTTCTCCCGAAGTTACGGTGTCATTTTGCCGAGTTCCTTAACCAGGGTTCTCTCAAGCGCCTGAGGATTCTCTCCTCGCCCACCTGTGTCGGTTTACGGTACGGTCACCCGGAAAACTCGCTAGAGGCTTTTCTTGGCAGCATGGGATCAACCACTTTGCGGCCTTACGGCCTCGGCATCACCTCTCGGCGTTCATGAAGGCCCGGATTTGCCTGGGCCCTCCGCCTACGGGCTTACACCGGGACATCCATCACCCGGCTGGCCTACCCTTCTGCGTCCCCCCATCGCTCAAACGCTTTCCAGGTGGTACAGGAATATTAACCTGTTTCCCATCACCTACGCCTTTCGGCCTCGGCTTAGGGGCCGACTAACCCTGGGCAGATTAACTTTACCCAGGAAACCTTAGGCTTACGGCGAGCGGGTTTCTCACCCGCTTTATCGTTACTCATGTCAGCATAATCCCTTGTGATACCTCCACCATGCCTCACAGCACAGCTTCAACGGCCTACACAATGCTCCCCTACCCCTGTTGCGAACAACAAGGCGCGGCTTCGGCAGCATGCTTAGCCCCGTTACATTTTCGGCGCAGGAACACTAGACCAGTGAGCTATTACGCTTTCTTTAAAGGATGGCTGCTTCTAAGCCAACCTCCTGGTTGTCTCAGTATTCCCACTTCCTTTCCCACTCAGCATGCATTTGGGGGCCTTAGCCGGCGCTCTGGGCTCTTTCCCTCTCGTCCACGGAACTTATCTCCCGTAGACTCACTCCCGAAGACGACATGACGGCATTCGCAGTTTGGTTGGGTTTGGTAATCTGGTAGGACCCCTAGCCCATCCAGTGCTCTACCTCCGTCATTCTTCCTTCGAGGCTGCACCTCAATGCATTTCGGGGAGAACCAGCTATCTCCAGGTTTGATTAGCCTTTCACTCCTATCCACAGCTCATCCGACAAGTTTTCAACCTTGTGCGGTTCGGGCCTCCAGACGGCGTTACCCGTCCTTCACCCTGGCCATGGATAGATCACCTGGTTTCGGGTCTACTCCCTGCGACTCCTCGCCCTGTTCAGACTCGCTTTCGCTACGGCTCCACCTTAACCGGCTTAACCTCGCCACAGAGAGTAACTCGCTGACTCATTATGCAAAAGGCACGCGGTCACCGAGCACTCAACCCAAAGCATCCTGACATCCACCAAATTCCAGATGCCCTCAGTTGAGTGCTCGGCTCCCACCGCTTGTAGGCAGACGGTTTCAGGTCCTCTTTCACTCCCCTCCCGGGGTGCTTTTCACCTTTCCCTCACGGTACTTGTCCACTATCGGTCGCTGAGGAGTATTTAGCCTTGGATGATGGTCCACCCTGCTTCCCACGGGATT
>NZ_RJVA01000005.1 GCF_003751385.1 Desulfosoma caldarium
CCGCCCGCTGAAACGCCGTCTCCACCCCATCCGACGCCGCCTTCTGCAGCATCTGTATGGTCGCCTCACACGTGGAAAAATCACGAAAATTGTACCCCTTCTGCTTCTTTTCCTTGACTTCGGCCATAGCTCTTTCCTTCTCCCCCCTTCATGAGGTCTCTCTCGCCGTTTATGGTCTTTTTTTAAGCTCACCTAGGACATTTTCTGAATGAACCCCTTCACCAAGGCCACGGATTCGGGATGGCGCAAAATCACCACATCGGCACCGGCCAACAGAAGGTCCACGGCGGTGATGGTTTCCATCATCACGGCGCGGGTCTTTTGATCGCCCAATTGGGGGGCTTCGTCATTGGTCTGGTTGGCTTCTTTGGTCTTCCATACTTCCTCGCCCACGTTGCAAATGAGAGGCTGCAGAAGCTTTTCGTCGCCTTGAGTGAGAGCCGCTTGAGTGATGCGTTCCATCACCGAATAGGTGTATTCCAGCCCGTAGCCAAGACTGCCCGTGGTGGGATCCATGACGATTTTTTCTTCTTTGACGCCCAGATTGCCCAAGAGAATATTCAGCTGCTTGGCCAAGTTCACGTCAATGGGGGTGGAAGCGACTACCGTGTGCTTGTAGCCCAAGCAGGCTGCCGCGATCTGCTTGTAGTCCCCTTCCTCCACCGGTGCCATGGCCAGATTTTTTCCGGCGCATTGCTCTGCCAGCAGCCGCATGACTTGCGAATCCTTTTCATGGTTGGCCACACCCCAGACCACCACCGGCACATCCACAGCATCGACGATCTTTTTCACCACCGCGGCCACTTCTTCGGCCGGTTTATTGTCGGCATTGGGATCTGCACTCTTGGTCTGAACCGCTAGGATTTCCGCCCCGTATTCCTGAACGCACTTCTTCGCCCAGGCCACCGGGTCTCCAAGAACATCCTTGAACGGCTCCTTTGCCACTTCCGACCATTCGTCGTTGGGATCCTTGTCCCAAACCTCCATGGCAATCCTCGGGGGATGAGGCATCTGCCCCTCAAAGGTGTAAAACGGAAAAGCTGATCGCCCGCCGATGACCACGGCCTTGTCGCCGGCGCCCAAGGTCACCTCACGAATGCTTCCGGTATACTTTTGCTGTACAGGTTGGAATGCCAAGGTCGTCCCTCCTTTCAGTGCTTGTGCCTTTTTTCATTTTACAGCTCAGCCCATTATGCCTTTCGAGATCTTTTGCGGAAACCTCCTTTTTTGATCAAGATTTTCCAATGGAAAAACGGGTTCAGTTTGGCATAAAAAACTGCAGGGCACGCGATATGATCAATGCCAAAGAGGCTTTTCCGCGCCATCGCTCCCTCTGCAGCTCATAGCCATGATGACCATCCCAGCCGGTATCGATGCTTGGTTTCGAGGAAGGCTCACGTGTCAAGGCGATGCGCCGATAATCAAAGCAGCTCCACGCCACTTATGAGCACGCTACCTATGAGACACCTATGCATATAAGATCCCCTATGGCTTGTCAACTCGTTTCACTGGCCAAACCCCTTGAATCCACGGAAGCCTTCACGCATTTTGGGAAAGTTTATCGGCTCAGACCTGCCCACAGCGTGTTCCCACAAAAGCTTGCCACCATAGCCCGTGGCCGCAGCTGTCCTGAGAACCCCGCCCCTTGTGAGCCCACTCGAGCAGCCCACGCGCAGAGATCTCGGATGAAGCTCCCTAGAAACAGGTAGGCACCATCAGGTGCTTGCGAGCCTGACGGCGCGTACGAATCACCGGGTCATGTTTTTGGGTTCTCTTTTCCGGGACCACGCGAATGGCTTGGCCTCGCCATTCCAGCCGGTAGGTATTGTAAGGGCTGTTGAGGACTCCATGGTCGACGGGCAAGCGGTAGGAAAGGAAGTGTTCGATCAGGGAAGGGGACCAGCGGCGCGGAAAATATCGCCAAGGGTCAAATTCATAATACCCCTCCATGAGCAGGGATCGCACCACCACATGGCGAGGCGGGGAGGGAATAGCCTTCATGAGCCGCCTTTTGATCAGGGCCTGCAGCCAAGCCGGGGCATCTTCCACAACCACCTGGGTGGGAAATTCGTCCCCAGGAGGGCTTTCCCCAAAATTGCGTTTGACCAGCGCCACATTTTTGAGGATCTTTCGAGCATCCCAAAAATCCAGGTCCGTGTACAAATGCAGGCCATACCTGGTCTTCGCTGGGTGACAATAGACGATTCGGGCCATGGCGTTCTCCTTGAGCCAAGGGACCGTGCTTTAGCCTCCGCAGCCGCACCCACATCCGCACCCAGCGCCCTCTTCTTCGGCAATTTGCGCCACAAAGTGGAGGCCGTATCGGTCCACAAGGTTTCGAATTTCGTTGGGCATGAGGAACTGTACAAAGGTTTGCTCCACACCGGAGACTTTCTCGGCATAGGCCGAGGTGAGCGCGGCCATAGGGTCGTAGAGTCGCGACACGTAGATCATGTCCAGGGCCGTGCTCTCTTGGGGGTCTTTCAGAGCACAAAGGGGAACCCAACTGCCCCGCATTTTCAAAAAACCCACATAAAAACAATCAGTTTCGGAAAAGTGTTGGAAGAAATCGTTTGCCGACACCACCTGCATTGCGTTCTCCTTTGCCGCCAGAAAATCCGGCATTTCTTTTAATAACGACCGCGCGGGGAAAGTTCAATGGAGGAGCCAATGAAAAAGCCGGTCAGAGTAGGGGACCGGCTTGTGGTGGGAGGATTGGGCTGGCAGCGACCGACTCTTCCACGCGGTTTCCCGCGCAGTACCATAGGC
>NZ_RJVA01000006.1 GCF_003751385.1 Desulfosoma caldarium
GGGAAATTCAGGTCGAGGAGGAATCCCATGCCGGATACAGGCGTTTGCCCGCGGATCGATTGGGAGGGCGCTTTCAGCGCCGAGCGCCTGGCGGCCTACGCGTCCCTGGTCGACCAGGAAAAAATGGATGAACTGCTCTCTCTGGGCCGCGATTTGCGCGGTGTCAAGGTGCAGCAGATCAATTCGGCCCGTAGCGGGGGAGGGGTGGCCGAAATGCTCCGGTCCCTCGTACCCTTCGAGCGGGCCCTGGGTCTGGACGTGACTTGGGACGTTATCCGCGCGGAGCCTAGCTTTTTCATCTACACCAAGACCGTGCACAACTTTCTCCAGGGTAGGCCCAATGTTCCGGACCTGGCCGGGACCAAGGTCTACTGGGATACCAACCGGCAGAACTATGCCGCGGTGCGGGAGGACGCCGACATAATAGTAGTTCACGACCCCCAGCCGGCCGGACTGATCAAGTTCGCACCGGAGCACGTGAGGCGGCGGCAGAAGTGGATCTGGCGCTGCCACATCCACCTTTCGAGGGAGCACCAGTTCGTCCTGGATTTCATAAGGAGCCTCACCGAGGAGTACGATTTGGTGGTCTTTTCGGCCGCCAAGTTTCTGCCCCGTTGGAAGGTGACCTCCGCGGTCATTCTGCCGTACATAGATCCCTTGTCGGACAAGAACAGGGACCTGCCACCCGAGCAGGTCCGAGAGATTTGCTCCCGGTACGGCGTGGTGGACATGGAGGCCAAACCCCTGATCGTCCTGGTCTCGCGCTTCGACCCCTTCAAAGGACACCGATACGCCCTCGAGGCCTTCAGACTGGTGCGGCAGGAGACGCGCTGCCAGCTCCTCATGGTCGGAGGCACGGCCAGCGACGACCCGGAAAACGAGGCCATTTTCGCGGAGCTCAAGGGAGAGGTGGAGGGCCTGCCAGACGTGCACCTGCTCAACTTGCCGGTGGACAGCCACATCGAGGTCAACGCGTTCCAGCGGGCCGCCCGAATCATCTTGCAGCCCTCGATCAAAGAGGGATTCGGGCTGACAGTCAGCGAGGGCATGTGGAAGGAAAAGCCGGTCATCGGAGGGGATGTGGGCGGTATCCCGTCCCAGATCACGGACGGCTACAACGGCTTTCTGGTGCCCCCTGGCAAGAAGGGCGTGGAGGAAATGGCAGACCGCGTCAACTACCTCCTGAAGAATCCCGGCTTTGCCCGGGAGATGGGAAAGAGGGGGAAAGAGGCCGTCAAGGAACGCTTTCTCCTGACCCGGGGCGTACTCGACGAGCTGAAGCTGATCAGGGGGCTGTTGGAACTCTGAGTGCGCCCGGGGGATAAAACCGCGGCCCGCGGGTCCTGCTATGGCCAGTTCAAGGCCGTAGAGGAGGGATTGCGGGTACGGGTGGAGGTGGACCAGGATCTCTGCATCAGACGTGCATCGATACCTGCCTGGAGATTTTCGACTGGAACGAGGACGATAAGGCCTACGCGGTGCGTGAGGAAGTTCCCGAAGAGCTGGATGACGAAGCCCTGGAGGCCGTGGACGGGTGTCCCACGGGAGCCATCCTGGAGCACTGAGGACCGGCGCCGGTCGACAGCACTGGCCTTTTTCGCGGTTAAAATT
>NZ_RJVA01000007.1 GCF_003751385.1 Desulfosoma caldarium
CCACAGCCCAAAACCGGCGGCATGCCCACCGTCTCGCACACTTCCGCCAAGCCGTCCCCGGCCAACACCGCCGCATCCGGCTTCATCAAACCCGCCTTGGCCAATGCGATCTGCGAACAGCCCGTCTGCACCACCAAAACGTTGTTCTTGATCAGCTCCTTGACCAGCTCCACATGCACCCAATCCTGCTTCACCCGAGGATTCGTGCAGCCCACCACCCCGGCTACCCCGCGAATGCGCCCGTTGATGATGTTTTCATTGAGCGGCGTGTAGCTTCCTCGAAACGTTCCACCCAACATGTAGTTGATGTACTCGTGACTGAACCCGTGCACGCCCAGGTCACGGCGCTGCGGAATGACCACTCGACCCGGCCGGTTCTTGAACCGCTCGATGGCCAGCTCCACCACCTTGTCGGTGCACTCCCGTGGATGATGCTCGTGAAACTCAATGTGCTGCGCCCCCTCGATCTTCGCCCGAGGATTGGTCGTGAAAAACTTCGTCCCGTAACACTCGCTCATCTGCACCAACGCCTGCTTAATGCACTGGACGTCCACCGCCATGGCGTCCACCGCCCCCGTGGCAATCACCGCCTCCGTGCTCATAAAATTGCCCGCATGCGGCACCCCGTGCCGAGAAAGCACCTCCGCTCCCGAACAGCACATCCCTAACAAATTGATCCCCTGAGCCCCAGCTTCCTTGGCCTTGGCCACCAAATCCGGATCATTCACCGAATCAATCATGGACTCAAAAAGATTCGGCTCATGCCCGTGCACAATGATGTTCACATGGTCTTCCTTCAAAAACCCCATGTTCACACCGGCCACCAAAGGCTTCGGCGTCCCAAACAATATGTCCGAAATCTCCGTGGCCACCATCGAACCACCCCAACCATCCGCTAGGGCCGTCCGCGAACACTGCCGCACCAAATTCTCATAGTCCTGATCCACTCCCATGTGCGTGCGGTGCATAATCTCCATAATCTCCCGCATGGCCCCGCGAGGCACCACTCCGTACTTCCGCCACGTCTCCAAAGTCTTCTCCGGCACCCGGCTCACAAAAGGAATCTCACCCTCCACCTGCGTGTAGGTCCGCTCCAACTCCTCATAAAGATCCTTCGCAATCTCCAT
>NZ_RJVA01000008.1 GCF_003751385.1 Desulfosoma caldarium
TGAGAACCGTGGGGATATCACAGACTCCGGCAAGGTGGAGCCCCCATGGAAAGGGAGAGTCGTTGGACGCTCAGCATCGACCTTGCTGTGGGGATCACCATGCTCCGACACGCAACCCTGTTTTATGCCCTGGTTTTGGCTTTCTGGCGGTTTCAAAGCCTTTCGGCCGCCAGCCACTTCATGGTGGTGCTTCAGGCGGTCCAGGAGCGCGCCAGGGCGCAACTCTTGGTAACGCATCCTGGCCGCTTCCGCGATAAGGGCGGCCGCGTGCGGCGGTGGCGACTGCCCTTCGGAGAGGCGTGTATTCGCCTTTGCAAGCTCCACGAAAAGGAGACAGGGCACGTGCTCTGGCCGCTAAAGTGGGTTCTGGATCTGCCTGAGAGGATCCGCTGGTGCGAAGCCACGCTCCTTCCCGGTTACCATCTGGCCGTGATCCAGTCCTTCCGTCAGAGCAGGAAGGCCCTCCAAGGCACGGTTCCCGACGCTGCGGCCCCCAGTGCGAGCACGCTGTACCGCCGGTTCCAGGACTTCCTCAGCCACCTCGACCCTCTCCCGGACCTCGGCGAGGGAGACTCCGCAGCCTCCTGGCCTTACCGGCCGGCCGACAGGACCAAGCTCAAGCTCCAGCACAAGGGTTTCGACGCCGGTATGGCCGGCATGCGCCTGGTGGTGGGAAGCCGCACGCCCTTCGGACCGCTGGAGGTGCTGGACTTCTCCATCGGCGAGTCGTGGGAGGACATCGGCCCCAAGGGTCGACAAGCGCTTCTCGCAAGCCAAAGTCCTGGTCTCCGAGGGCGAGGAGCACATCCCCCGGGCTTTGAGGGGGCCGGACACGCGGCATCAGCGTTGTCTGGTACACGCTCGCCAGGGCCTGGTCTTCGCCCTCTACCGGGACGGCTGCAAGAAGGCCCAGCGCCGGGCCATCGAGGAGGCCTTCCGCTGCATCCCCGGCCTGCAGGTGAGCCAGGCCGAGATGGCCAGGCTTGACCCCGACGACCACGCCGCGCTACAAGACCTCCTGGCC
>NZ_RJVA01000009.1:300000-563153 GCF_003751385.1 Desulfosoma caldarium
CGTTGGAACTTTTCGACGCACCGCCTCTTCCAACATGTGGCGACTGGAAGAACTGGGCATCCTGGATCGCGTCGAAATGCTTCCCATGGACCTTCTGGAATTAACCAACATTGTTCGCGTGGTCCAAAGGGTTCAACCCTCGGAAATCTACAATTTGGCCGCCCAGAGCTTCGTCGGGGTCTCCTTTGAACAATCCGTCTACACCAGCCAGGTTAACGCCATCGGCGTGTGCTACCTTCTGGAAGCCATCCGCACGGTGGACTCTGGCATTCGGTTCTACCAAGCGTCCACGTCGGAAATGTTCGGCAAGGTGCGCGCCATGCCCCAAAACGAGAACACCCCCTTTTACCCGCGAAGCCCCTACGCTGTGGCGAAAGTCTACGCCCATTACATGACGATCAATTACCGAGAAGCGCACGGCCTGCACGCGACCTGCGGCATTCTGTTCAATCATGAATCCCCGCTGCGCGGTCGCGAATTCGTCACGCGTAAGATCACGGCCTCTTTGGCCAAAATCCGCCATGGCCAGCAGGATGTGCTGGAACTGGGTAATCTGGACGCCTATAGGGATTGGGGATTTGCCGGGGACTATGTGCGCGGCATGCACCTCATGCTGCAGCAGCCCCATGGCGATGACTATGTGTTGGCCACCGGGGAAATGCATTCCGTTCGAGAATTTTGCGAAAAGGCGGCACAATGCGCCGGCTTTGACCTGCAGTGGGAAGGCGAGGGAGCTCAAACGCGAGGACGAGATCGCCGCACAGGAAAAACTGTGATTCGCGTAAACCCGGCTTATTATCGTCCGGCGGAAGTGGATCGGCTCTGCGGCGACGCGTCCAAGGCCAAGAGGGTTCTGGGCTGGAGACCCGAAATGACCTTTGACCAGCTCGTGGAACATATGATGCGCGCCGATCTGGAGCGCGCGGCCCGCGGCGTCTTGCAGGCCTTGCGATTCTAAGACTGTTTCTTGGGACGGCCCCACAATGCTTCCTACACACTTCCCCGTAACCGAGTCCTTCGGGCCTCCGCTTCGCACGAACCGCAACGCGGACCCGACGGCTCCTGCCGAGCCATTTCTCGGCATCGCACAACCGAATGGACGGCCCTTCCGGGAGTCCGAAACACCTCATTTCAATCAGGGAGGCAACATCGGTGCTCGAAACCCACATCGCGGAAATCGACTTGGACACTTTGGTCAAGCGCGTTCGCGAGGAACTGGAACGACTCGGCGACAAGCATCCTTCCCTTGAACTTGGACTCCACCCTGAACCCGACCCCGAACCCGGCCCTGAACCCGGCCCTCGACCCGACTCTGCATCAGACCCTGCACCAGAGCCTCGACCCGACTCTGGACCCGACGCTGCGCCGTCGCCCGCGGCCGACAACGCGGGCCGTCCTTGTCCTGAGCCCCTACCGTGTACACCGCCCGGAGGTCAGGTATTTTACAAGGACCTGGATGCCTTTTGGGGACCGGATTTTATCGAGCAGGCCTATCGAGCCATTTTGGGAAGACCGCCGGATTTAAAAGGGGCGACCCATTTCGGGGACGCTCTGTGCTCCGGCCGCCTCACCAAAGCGGAAGTGGTGTTGAAACTGCGCCGAAGCCCTGAAGGCCGCTCCCACGCCGTGCGCCTTCGCGGTTTGCTGCCGGCTTTAGTAGGCGCTGTCTGGCGCAAAATTCCCGGCATCGGAAAACTTTTTCGCCGGCTGGACGCCTTCCAACATTCCATGGCCGCAGTCCCCGTGGAAGTGCTTCAGGCCGTGCAGCGCCGCTTCAATAGTTATGAGCAGTTGGTAGGTCATTTGCGTGAAGTCGTGCAGCGCCGCTTGGAAAACTATGAGCAGTTGGCGGATCATCTGCGTGAAGTCGTGCATCCGCGCCTTCAAGCCCATGACGGCAAACTAGACGCTTTGGACGCCGGCTTACATGGGTTTCGTGAAGAGGTGCTTCGGCGCCTGGAGCGTCTTCAGGAACAAGTCGATCATCTTCTGTCCAAGGACCTGCCAGGACATCTGCACAACCAGGCCCAAGCGATAGCGCGGGTGCGGGCGGCTTTGGCCGATCATCAACGTTGGCACGGCACTTCGGTCGCCGGCCGAACGTCGCCCGCCGCCACACCCACTGCGGATCGGGTTGGGCTGCATACCCCTTCGCAGAATACCCACACGGGGCACTCCGTGACCGAGGAACCTTACCCTCTTCTGGACGCCCTTTACACGTCCCTGGAAGACGCTTTCCGTGGCTCCACCGAAAGCATCCATGAACGACTTCGTTTCTACCTTCCTTACGTAAGCCGCCTTCCGCTGGATCTCGTACCCGTTCCCGTTGTGGATGCTGGGTGCGGTCGAGGAGAATGGCTGGAACTCCTTCAATCGGAAGGCATTCAGGCCATCGGGGTGGACATGAACCCCCTGATGGTGGCCCGCTGCCGGGAAAAGGGCCTGACCGCGGTGGAAGCCGATGCCATTCAGCACCTTCAAGGCCAGGCGCCGGGCTGCGTGGGGGCGATCACGGCTTTTCAGCTCATCGAACACCTGGAGCTGGACCAACTCATTCGTTTCCTGGACGCCGCCTACCAGGCCTTGGCTCCTGGAGGAATGCTTCTCTGTGAGACGCCAAACCCCGAGAACCTCATGGTCTCTTGCTATTCTTTTTACCTGGACCCCACCCATCGGCATCCCATTCCACCGCCGGTGGCGGTGTTTCTTCTGGAGTCCCGAGGTTTTTGCGATGTGGCCGTGGTCCGGCCGCCAAGGGCGGCCGGAAGCCATCCCGAGGACGAGCCAGACCTTCCGCCGCTGCTCCGAAAGCTGCTCTTTTCCGAAGAGGACTACGCCGTCATCGGCTACAAACCTTGAACCTGGGGTCAGACCTTTATTTTTGAATGCTCCCATCAAACGTTGGGTGACGGCGCAAGGCACGCTGTTGTCCGCTCTTCAGATCATGGAGTCATGATCACCTAACGCCCGTTACCGGTGAATGGATCCAATGGGAAGTCCCGCATTCCGAGCAGCTCCCGGTTCACAGGATGAGAAGATTGTGGCCCGATGATCTGGGGCCGAATGTCAGGACTGTGTTTCCACCCGCTGCCTTTGCCGGCGCCCCGTGAGGAGCGCACGTGGCCGCGTGGACCGAGCCCGTTTCCCATCTCGTGCCCTCATCGGCCCGGCGTGAAAAAACCTTGACGGTTGTTCTGGTTCGAAAGAGCCACATTTTATCCTCTTGAGCCATGGAGAAACGCCATGCGTGGGCATCTGTGCGTGAGGGGCTCGCCCCCGTAGTTTGCACCGGCTGGATTAGCCTGTGGCCGCCTATCGTTACGGCCTCTCTTGTGAAAACTCTCAAATTCCTTACCGGAATGCAGCCAAAGGCGTGAGAGGCATTTTCTTAAGGCGGCCGTCCATGGGCCGAAAGCGGTGGTGTTTCGCGTGAAGGACCCCGGCGGTCTGCAAGGGAGCCTCGTGGCCCGTGACCGTGTGTGGCATCGCGAACGTTTCGACTACTGGGTGGCGGTGCTGGACCGAATCTTGCTCTTAGGATAAAGTTGCGCCCAGGACCGGGCCGTGGCGAAACAGCTCGTACCAGGCTTCGTGGACCGGTGCCATCAACATGCATGCGCTGTGCGTCCATGCGGCTTTCGAACCAACAGCTCCCTGCGATGCACGCCCCAGCGGAAGCGAAATTTCGATGCCCGGACACCCTGCGCGAATAACCCCTGGAAGGCATGGAGAAGAACCATGAACAGGGAAAACTCGATGAAGAAAAGAATTCCAGCGCTGTGGCTGGCACTCAGCCTCCTTCTGCCTTGGGCGGCTGCAGCCCATGCCGAGCAACCCGTGATGGTTGTGACACCTTATGTAAGTCAGGAAATCCAAGCGCCGGTATCCGATCCCACGGTGGTGATTCGGCAGCGTTTGGTGAACGTCGCGGCGGATTTTTCCGACGGCCAACCCGGCGACGTCTTCGAGATACCGCTCTTTGACGATCTCTCCCTCACCTTAAAAATCCAAACCATCGGGCCGGATTTGCTGGGAAGCCTGCTGGTGCGCGGCGTGAGTCCCGAAACGCAAGAAGTGTCGGGAATTCTCGCCGTCGGCCAAACATCCATCGCAGGGTCCTTTCAGGTTTTTGGACGCACATTCCAGATTCGACCGATCACGGAAACCGTGCACGTCGTGAGAGAATTGGCTATCAGCACGTCCGGCAGCGTTTTGTCCGGCGCCATGACGCCGCTTTCTATGGAATGGCAGACGGCCGCCTTGGTCAATGTGGAACGCCGTGCGTACGGCCTCAAAGAACTGGACTGGGACGATGGTCTTTTTCGAGCGGCCCGTGGCCATTCCGACGACATGGCGACGCAGGATTACTTCGGCCACATAGGTCTGGACGGGTCAACACCCGGGGATCGCATCACCGAAGCGGGCTACAAATGGAACACCTATGGCGAAAGTATCGCCGCCGGGTTTACGACACCGGAAGCCATCATGGAGGCGTGGATGAACAGTGCGGGACACCGAGCTTACATACTCAACGGGACCTTTTGTGATATCGGGGTTGGGTACGCCTATGCGCCGGGAACCACCTATGAGCACTATTGGACTCAGAACTTCGGGCGCAAGGCGAACGTATTGGTCTGTCCAACGCCGTCCAACCCGCCATGGCCCGGTACAGACGGGCTCAACACCGCCGAATGGGTGGCCTCCTTTTATGTGGCCTACTGGGGCCGATGCCCGGACCCAGAAGGGCGTACTTTCTGGGTCAATCTGGTGACCGACGGATATCTTTCGGCCATCGAAGTGGCGGAAGAGTTCGCTTTGACCCAGGAAGCCAAGGCGCTTTATGCCTATCTGAACGACCCCGGTGCGGCCACGGATGCCGACCGTAAGGCCTTCGTGCGCCAGGTTTACCTCAACCTTCTGAATCGCGAACCGGATGCATCGGGTTTGCAGTACTGGGCGGATGCCCTGGCGACCGGATTGGTCGGTCCTGGGCAGGTCATCGGGCATATCATCAATGCGGCCATGGAAGGTCACGGCTCGGACTGGGCCGTCATTCGAAACAAGGTGGATGTGGGCCAGTATTTTGCCGACCGCGTCGCCCAAATGGAATTGGTGTGGTCGGAAACCTTAAGGGAATATGCTGTGGCAGCGTTGCAGGAAGTGACGGATGATCTTGCCACGGTGGCCCAGGCCATGGCCCTGGTGGACGCTTTATTAGGGGGGCGCCCCTAAGGACGCGTGAAGTGTTTGGGCGCCCGGCGTTTTCAGGAGCTGTCAACCCCCGAAAGGCAAATCGGGCGCCCGAAACCTGACGGTTTTATTCCACCTAGGGCGCACCGTTGCCACGAAGATCTGGACCTCGAGCAGGCCTCTCGCCCGCCACCCCGCCGTCGCGCGCGGCGTCGGGATTCATGAGCAGGGCTCGAAGGACGCGTTCCATGCGGTGGGCCACCACAGGCCATGCGTGGCGGGCAACCCATCGAGTTTGCTGATCCTGCAAGGCATGCCGCTTGGACGGATCGGCCAAAAGGTCCCCAATCCCCTGCGCCAGCGCCTCGGGGTCGGTTCCCGGCAGAAAATGCACCACGGACGCCACATCGTCAAAGATGCCAAGGGGCGTGCAGGCCGTTGGCCTACCGGCGGCAAGCCCGAAGCGCACCGCCGCACTGGAGGATTCTTCCGTGTGCTGGTAAGGAAAAACGATGAGATCTGCCGCCTGCAGCAGGGCCAGAGCCGCCCGGTCTTCAAGAAAGTCGGTGAGAAAGAGGGTTCGACGCTCCAGACCCATGGCCTGAATGGCTTGGCGCACCTCATCCGCGTGCCGCGCCGAGGCTTCCGTGGGGTATGAAGAGGTAGCCAGCACCAGAAAAAGATTGAGAAATCGCCCGAGAAGCTTTTGAAAGGCCGCCAAAAGCGGCAAAACGCCCTTGTGCGGCATGAGAAAACCAAAGGTCGCCACCACGGTCTTCTTTTCCAGGCCAAAACGCCGCTTGGCCGCGTCAAGATCCTGAGGTTCGCAGGTCGGCACGCCGTGCGGCCACAAGACCGTGCGGTCGTCCAGGCCAAGGCTTCGAAAGAAATTGACGTCCTCCAGGGTGTGCACCGCCAGCCGGGTGGCCCGGCGCAACACCGCCGCGTTTTCTCTCAGCGCGTCGGCCGTCTGGCGCACGGCATGAAAGGTGATCCACACGAGCACCCCGCGTTCATGCAGGGCATCCACCAAGGCCGCAAGGCGATCGGCGCCGAAAAACGCCGGGTGATACTGTATCACGGCAACGGCGGGTTGGGTCTCTTCCACGGCGTCAAGAACATCTTCCACCACCTGCGGGCCGTGAGGGGCCCGGCGCACAAATGAAGGATCCGGCACCAAGGGCGATTCCCAGGCCGGAGCCAGCACGGTGGCCCGAACGGCGTGCGGTCGGTCAAGGAGCGGCGTCAGCAGGTACTGGCTGTAGCGGGCGATGCCGCATCGGCCTCCCCACGTGGACACCCACACCATCGAAATGGGCCGATAGCGCCACGGGGACGGCGTGCCAAAGGTTTCAACGGCCTGCTGCGTTCTTTGGGCCCATCGGTCCCAGGTAAATTGGCTGGCCACCAAGTGCCGAGCCGCTCGGCAGCGCGGTGCCAGCTCTTCCGAAGACGCCGAGGCCACGGCGAGCATGGTCTTGGCCAAAGCGTCGCGATCGGGATCCAGCCACAGGGAACCGGGTTCACTGAGGTGCGAGGCGGCGCGAGCCCACCGCGCGGGGATAAGCCAGGCCGTCTCATGGGTGCAGAAATCCGCCTGCCCACTTCCTTCCGTGACGATGACAGGCAGGCCGTGAAGCATGGCTTCCGCCATGGGCAGCCCAAAACCTTCGCCGCGCGTGGGGGCGACAAAGGCGTGGCAGCGCCGATACAGGTCCCGCACCATGCCGTCGGGAAGATCTCGATTGATCACCACCACGCGAGGCGGGTCGGCGTGGTTTTCCTGAAAGGCGCGCACGAGATCCTCCACGCGGTTGTGACGATTGGGAAAGGTTTTGAGCACCAGAGTCACGTCATCGGCGCCGGTAAAGGCTCGCCCGTAGGCGTCCAAAAGAACGTCCAGGCCCTTTCGTGGAAAGCCCGACGAAATATAGAGAAAACGAAAACCTTCCCCCAAATCCCCTTCGTAAGGCACGCACGGCGTCTGAAGAATGTGATCCACACCCAGGCCGCTGACGGCCATGGGCAACGCCGTGCCGTTGTCGATGAGGATCTTTCGAACGGCGGAAGACATGACCGTGATGCCGTCCAGACAGCGCTCAAACCGCCGAATGTATTCCTGCGGGTAGCCCGTTTCTTCCCATCCGTAACTGTGCAGAACACTCACCAAACCCGGCCGACCGCTCACATAGGGCGGATAAGAATTCCACAGGGTCGCCTTCACGGCGACGGGGCCTTGGGCTCGGGCAAAAAAGTGGGCCAAATCGGGATGGCGTTCCAAAGCGCCGGGCGTGCACCGTGAATGGCCATCGGGGCGGCCGAGAAAATCGAGCCCCACGCGGCCTGAAGCCAGGCGATCCAGGGCTCGAGCCCCTTGCCGATTGACCAGGGCAAGGCTGTAGCTGGTGTCAAAGGGTCCGTCGACAAGGTAGTCCAGCCGAGCCGAAGGGGCGGCGTGACCCAAGTGAACCAGTCGAGCGGCCTGAGCGGCGGCGACCTGGCGGCGCACCAATCGATCGCTCAAGAAAACGCGAAGAAAGGCCTCCAGGGAGGAAAGGTCTGACGTGGTGAGGTGCATGGCGGCGTCGCCCAGAATCTGGCGCACGCCCCCAGGCGTTTCGGGGCCGCTGATCACGGGGACCTGCTGGGCCATGGCCTGGTAAATCCAGGAATCCACGGCACCGGGCGTGGGCCAAAGGGCCAGAAAAGCCTGGGCACAGCGGAAAAGCGCGGCCGTGACGGCGGCATTGGGTCGTGAAAAAAGCGAAACGCCCTGAACCAAAGGAGGGCTTGGGTCCACCACCCAACCTTGCGGCACACCGGCCGACGGCCCAAGAAGAACCAGGGCGCAAGGGACACCGAGCTCATTTTTGAGGTTTTCCGCAAGGAAGGGCAAGCCTTCCACCACGGGGCCGGCGTCTTGAAAAAAAGGAGCCGGGCCGAGAAGCAGCAGGGTATCTCGAAATCGATGCGCCGTCTGCTCGTCATAGGGTGTCACAGGGAAAGGTTCGATGTCGTGGGCCGTTCCGGCGGGCAAAGCGGCCGTGGTGTGCACAGCATGTCCCCCCTTTGTCTCAAGTGTTGGAACAATTCGAGCACGCCACTATAGCGAAAAGCCTTTCGGTTTCGCAACCCGCGCGCCATCGCTCACCGGCACCGTCTCCTGTGCATCTTCACCGAGTCGGTCACGCCGACCCGGGCCGGAGCCCTCACTCAAACACCCCCCTCGCCACTCCCACGAAAGTAAAAAGTAAAGGTCTGACCCCCACGTTTTCAGGAGGCTATTCAAAAATAAAGGTCTGACCCCCCTACTACAAACCCAAACCATCCACCCACGCAAGCTGCCTGGGCAGGCAGACGCTCTTGAGGTCGTAGGTGGCCTGGGCAAAGGCGCGAGCCTGGGCGCCCAGACGTTGTCTGGCAGCCGAATCATCGAGCAACGCGCACACTTCGTTGGCAAGGGCCGGGACGTCAAAAAAATCCACCAGCCGACCGGTTTCGTCGTGCCGAATGGCTTCGCGCACCGGCGGCGTGTCGCTGGCCACAATCGCGCAGCCCGCGCTCATGGCCTCCAGCAGGCTCCACGAGAGCACAAACGGGTAGGTCAGATAGACATGCACTGTTGAAAGCTGCAGGAGCGCCACGAAATACCGGTAAGGAATTCGACCAAGGAAATGCACGCGCGCCCAGTCGGCATCGGGAATCTGCGGGCGAACCTCCGCGACGAAGATCTCGCGCCAGCTGGAAAGCCCCTTGTAGCGCTGCGCATCGGGCTTGGCCCCGTAGCTCACGTCGTTGCCCCCCACAATCAGCACGCGCGCCGTGGGTCGTCGCCTCAAGATTTCCGGCAGCGCCCGCATAAAGATGTGATAGCCCCGGTAGGGCTCCAGATTGCGGTTCACGAAGGTGATCACCTCGTCGGCCTTCGTCAACGTCAGCGTGCCGTTCAAGGTCAGGTTCACCCGTGGGTTGGGAACGACGGTTTCGGTGTCGATGCCGTCATGCACCACGGTGATCTTGCTTCGAAAGGATTCCGGAAAGGTGCTCGCCTGCCAGTGGGTGGGGCTGATGCCCGCATCGGCCAGATCGAAGTGCAGCAGGTTGTTCAGGTTCTTCAGGCGCAGCCGGCACACTTCTCCTTCATCCGAGGGTGGAAATTCCGGGTCAAAGCCCACATCGGCACCGTGCCGGCGATAAAAAAACTCACAGTAGATGCCCAGCTTGGCCCGAGGCCACACGTCCTTGAGAAACAGGCTCTCGCCCCAGCCGGGGTGAGCAATGATGACCTCCGGACTAAAACCCTCCGCCTTCATCCGCAGCGCCGCTCGAAAGCACGCCTCAGCGCGAATGACCTTGGTCTCGAAATCTCTCACCCACGGGTGCACATGGGGCGCCGTGCCCCGGCTCACGCTGTAGGGCACCAATTGCACACCCTGCCACGTCCTGGCTTGGGTCTTTTGCATCGTCATCGCCACGACGGTGTGGCCGTGTTGAACCAGTGCCGGCGCCAAAAACTTAAACTGACCGGGGAAGTTCTGGTGAATAAAGAGTATCTTCATGCGCACACCTTCGGCATGGTCACCGATTTCGCCATGCAATCCAAGATTTGGCCAACGCCGTGCGGTAAGGAAAAAAATCGACACCCCAGCAGAACCATCTTTGGCCCCCCGGGTTTTTTACCGCCAAGACGGGCGTCTTCGCCACACCACCCGGCTCCCAACAACCACACGTCGAACCCTAGAACTTGCCCTCAAAGGACGCGACGTTGCGCCGGCCCACAAGAATCTGGCATGCAAAATGACAAACCGGACCCCAATGGCGTGCTCCCAAGGACTCCCCCGTATGTCATGGCTACGGCGAAAACAAAATGCTTCCCCGCACCATGAACCATATGCCTGGGCGTGCGGCAAAAAACGAAAGGTTTCCCCCCCAATAACTGTAGGGGCAGGCCTTGTGCCTGCCCCAAATCCACGGCCCGGCCCTGACATTCGGTCAGTTGATGAAAGGACCTGGCTACTCAAAAATAAAGGTCTGACCCCTTAAAAAATGTAAATGTCGCCGGCATCCAGCGTGGTCCATGCACCAATGGTGACCAGCGTTCGGGTGGCGGTAATGTTGAATGCCCCTCCTCCTGCCGCCGTCACGTGGAAAAGATACAACTTGCCGGCGCCCCGGTCATAGCCGAGGGCGAATCCGGAAAAGGCTTCGGTGCCCTCGTTGGATAGATCTGTGATCAAACTCAAAAGAGAATTCTTGCCGTTGGCTTGAAAGAGGTAATTTTCGCTGGACAACGCCACGGCAGAGGAGAAATTTAAATCAACGTTCACAACCGCATTGGGAGCCGCCGCGTTATGGACCACGATCGAGCGCTTTGTGCCGGCGCCGGGAACCGCGTTGGTGCCGGTGGTGCCCGTGGCCACGTCAATGTAGAGCTTGTCCGCGCCATCGCGGCCAAAGTCTACGATCTTATCGGCGCTCTGAAAAGCGTCCAAAATGACGATGTCATTACCTGTTCCCGTGATGATGGTATCCGCCCCCGCGCCCCCTTGAATAAGGTCGTCGCCGGCGTAACCGTCGAGGGTGTCGTTGCCCTCCCCGCCCAAGATCGTGTCGTCGCCGCTTGCACCGTAAATGTGGTCGTTGCCGTCGCCGCCGTCCATGCTGTCGTCGCCGTCCCCACCATCGATAAGGTCGTTGCCGGTTCCGCCCAGGATGGTGTCGTCGCCGACGTTGCCGCCGATGGTGTCATGGCCCGCTCCGCCGTCCAGGTGGTCGTTGCCGTTCTCACCGTAAATGCGGTCGTCGCCGGCATCACCAAAGATGGTGTCGTCGCCATAGCTGCCTGAGATGCGGTCGTTGCCGAGTCCGCCGGAGATGCTGTCGTTTCCGTAGCCGCCGTCAATGGTGTCACTTCCATCCCCGCCCAAGATCGTGTCGTCGCCGTCCCCGCCCTCGATGACGTCGTCGCCGGCTCCGCCGTCAATGCTGTCATCGCCGGCGTTGCCCTTGATGGTGTCGTTGCCATCCCCGCCGGAGATGCTGTCGTCACCGGCGGCGTCAAGGATGCGGTCGTTGCCGTCCCCGCCGGCAATGGTGTCGTTTCCATCGCCACCGTCAATGGTGTCGTCGCCGGCTCCGCCATCGATGAGGTCGGCGTCCCCGCCGCCGTCGATAAGGTCGGCGCCGGCTCCGCCGAAGATCGTGTCATCGCCGGCGTCGCCTCGGATGTAGTCACGGCCCGCTCCGCCATCGATAAGGTCGGCGCCGGGACCACCGTAGATGGTGTCGTCGCCATCGCCACCGTCAATACGGTCATCACCGTCGCTGCTGTCGATGCGATCGGCACCGGCTCCACCGAAGATGGCGTCGTCGCCGCCATAACCGTAGATTTTGTCGTCGCCGCCGTAGCCGTAGATGATGTCGTTGCCCGCGGTCCCCTGAAGGGTGTCGTCGCCCGCGGTCCCCGCGATCGTTTCATCGCCAGGGCGAGGGGTGATCGTATCGCCATCGTCGCTGTCGTCGCTATCATTGTTGTCGTCATTATCGTCGCTATCGTCGCCTGTGTCGTTGTCGTCGTCGCCGACAACCTGGTTGATGGCCTCCTCGATCTGCTGCTGCACCTCGTTCAGATCTCTTGTACTGTCCACTTCGTCCAAAATGGCACTCACCTGATCGCTCAGCTCCTGAGTCCACTGGATGTTATTCTCGATCAGGTAGTCTGTGAAGGACTCCGCAACCTCAGACTTGTTGCAGATCGTGCCCCAATCCTCCGATGAATCCTCTTCCTGACCCGCCATCGCAGCGTTGATGATGTTGGCGATAAAGGCGCCAGGGCTGGATTCACCATTTTTCAACACACCCAGCCAGTAGGCCATCCCCTGGGCATCGGGTAACCTTTCCAGCAGGTTCTGGTAAACCTGCGTGATAAACTCCTCGTACATGGCATCGGTCACGGGTTCACCCGACGCGTTGAACACGACGTGGAAATACGCGTACTGCGCCGTGGCTTCCGGTTGCTGCGCGAAGTTTTCGGCCACGCCCGCCAGATCCAAAACTCCATTGTTCACCTGAATGCTCCAGAAGGACACCCCGTCAGGATCCCCGGCGCGCCCAAAATAAGCCAGATAAAAAGCTTGAATCCATTGTTTGGTGGTCAATGCACGGGCCATCTTTTCCTCCTTGCCTGATTTTTCATCCCCTTCAAACAAAACGCCGCAGAACCCCCTCATTCCTGGCGCGGGGTTTTTTCTTCGGGGTCACCTCTTCCTTTTTTTGGCTTCCCCGTCCATTGCGCGCTGACCCAACGAATCTTTCGCCGTCTACGACAACCCATTGCCGTGGAGCCGTACCCCCCGCATTTCCTCATGCCCGCAGGAGGTTTTTTTAAAAATCGCCATCGGCATTCCCACATCAAACAAATTAAAGGGCACCCCTATCTTCTTTCTCGCAATTTTTTTAAAAAAATCAGCCCATTTGGGCTAACCCTGAGCGAACCTCTTTCGCCGAGCCTTTGCCAACGGTTCGAGATCCCGAGGTTGCTTCAACGCGTCCCGTGGGCCATGATCCTCTCAACCCGCCGAAAGGTGTCATGGGCCCGGCCGTGTCGGCTCACTCTTCGCTTTGGCCGGCCGATAAAGCGCAACATGTTGTCTTGGCTGTGCCGGCTTCCCTTCCGGAAATCCGCTGGATTCTTTCCACGATGAATGCGCGCCTTCTGCGCACTCGTTGAGTCGGCTTTTTGAAGGAATTTTCACTACACAATATGTATATAAAAAGCAAGATGTTAAGCAGAAAAACAAAACCTTTTCGTTGCCATTTCGCCACCACATGAGGTGATTATGCTGGCCCCAAAAGTCCGCCCGGCCCTCGCGTTGGGTCGGTTCATCAACCAGAAGGCCATTCAAAAATAAAGGTCTGACCCCACGTGTTCCAATAACTGTAGGGGCAGGCCCGCGGCCTGCCCTAAACCCACGGCCCGGCCCTCGCATTGGGTCGGTTCATCAAGCAATAGGCCATTCAAAAATAAAGGTCTGACTCCACGTGTTCAATCTTGCGGTAAAGCCCAATCAGCGTATCTTCCAGCTGCCGGGTAAAGCCGGTCACGTCACACAGGGAAGAGGCTTGCATGCGCCGACGCAGGGTACTGCGTAGGCGAAGCAGCCGTTGGCGGTCTTTGGCCAATCTCACGGCGATGCGCACATAGTCCTCGCCATCCTTCGCCGCCAGTTCCGGTAGACCAATCTGGCACAAAAAAGCGTAAGTTTGCCGGCTGACCACCCGGCTTTGAGGCCAAGTGATGACGGGCACGCCCATCCACAGCGCTTCGCAGCTCGTCAGTCCACCGGTGAAGGGAAAGGGGTCGAGGGCTATATCCACGTCGCCGTATTCCTTGAGCAGATCGGCATGAAAGCTGGGGCCGCGCAAGTCGATGCGCTCGGCGGCAACCCCACGGTCCACAAAGGCTTGCGTGATCTTGTGCCGAAAGCCTTCATCGTTGAAGGTGCGCCACTTCAAAATCAAGCGGGCATCGGGGACCGCTCGCAGCACCTGCGCCCACACATCGAACACGCCGTCGTTGAACTTGGCCGTGTTGTTGAAACAACCGAAGGTGATGAAACCGTTCCGCTCAAGAGGCAGCGAAGCCACCGTCGCGGGCGCCCAGGGCACCGGCTGATAGCAAAACCGACCGCTCGGCAAACGAATAATCGGTTCGACGAACTGGGCTTCGGTGCCGGGCGGAGCGTGCCAGGCATCCAGCAGCACCGCATCCATACAGGACAACCCGGTGGTCGCAAAGTAACCCAGCCAACTCACCATAACCGGGGCGGGGCGATGGGCGAAGACGGTCAGCCTGGAACCGGCCGTGTGGCCGGAAAGATCGACGAGAAGATCGATGCGGTCGGCCTGAATCTGCTCCACGAGAGCCATGTCGTCCAGTGCGGCGACGTCGCGAAAATGGCAAGCCGCCCGAATTTGTTCGGTGACCCAATCCTTCACCCGCCCGGCACTGTAGGCAAACACCTCCACTCGACTGACATCGTGCGCTTTGATCACATCCTTGACAAACAGGCCGACGGTGTGCTGGCACAGGTCGGCAGACACATAACCGATGCGCAACGCCCGATCGGCCAAAGGAATGAGTGGCGGACGTGGCCTTTCGCCGCCGGCCCGGGCCATGGCCCACTCGCCCCAAGCTTGGGCCTGCGTCAGCCGCTCTGCATCCGTTACCTCGGGGTCGTATTCCAGAGCTATCAGCGCATTTCGGCGCACAACCGGGTTGTCCGGCAACGCGTGCAGCAGTTGCGCATACAAGCGGCGCGCTGCAGCATGTTCGCCCGCATCGTGGGCCAGGTTGGCCATGTTCAGCACGGCACGCAGGTCGGTTGGATCAAGAGCCCGAGCACGCCGGTAAAAGCTTTGAGCCTCTGTCAGAAAGCCGCAGCCGGCAAGCAAGGCCCCGATATCCAGCAGGCGGGACACATCCGCTTTGGCATCGTCGAGGACGGGACGGCACACCGCCAGCATCTCGGCAAAACGCCCCGACCGGGCGTACCGTTGCGCTTCCTGCATCAGGCGTGCGTGGGATGGGGCCCCTGATGGCCCCGTGGTTGCCTTCATAGGCGCATGCCCATCGCCTTCGTATTCGCCGACCACATCGTGCATGGAAGCTCACCTTCCCTGAAAAACATTCGATCCCGCATGTGGGCATTGACGTCAACGGCGAAAACGGGAATCCACGGCGGTGCCTTCGCCCAAAAGCCATGGGTTTCAACGCCTGGCGCTCGAAGGCTAAAAATTAAAGGTCTGACCCCAGCCTTTACAAAAAACTGTAGGGGCAGGCCCCTGTGCCTGCCCCAAATCCACGGCCCGGCCCTCACGTTAGGCCGGCTCATGAAAGCAGAAGGTCATTCAAAAATAAAGGTCTGACCCCACGCGTGTTCGCTCGAAGGGTAAAAATTAAAGGTCTGACCCCAGCCTTTACGGCCCTGACATTCGGTCGGGAAAGGACCTGCCTACTCAAAAATAAAGGTCTGACCCCTTAAAAAACACGGCCCGGCCCTCGCGTTAACTCGGTTCATCAAGCAGAAGGCCATTCAAAAATAAAGGCCTGACCCCACGTGCTATTTACGCAGCAGCAGCGCAAGCGCCGCGCGACACTGATAGATTGTCACATCATGACCGAGCCCCTGAAGGAGGGAGCCGGCCACACGCCAAATGGGTAGCTGGGGAGGCATGATATCTTCAACAACTAAATATCCACCGGGCCTGAGGGCTTCGAGCGCAAAGAGGAGCGTGTTGAGCTGGCTGTGCGGCGCATGCAGGCCGTCGTCGATGATCACATCCAGCGGCGTGCCGATCTGCCGTTGCAGGTCCCGTAATGTCTTGCCGTTGGTCTGATCCACATAGAATGTGCGCAGACGCTCTTCTTCAAACAGGATGCGACGGTCGACATCGGCTCCGTAGATCTGGAAATAAGGAAGCACGTCTCGAAAAGCGCGGACACTTGCGCCGGGTTTGCCTGCTGCGCCCATATTGGACGGCGTATCCACGTTGTTCGTGCCCAAGCCGATTTCAAGCAAAGAACCCTCATGATCCCGCATTTTCGCCAGCAACCACGCATAAAGCTGTTCGTAGCCATGGACTCGGGCTTTATCAGAACCGTAATGATGAAAACGCTCGGCCATCACCGCCGCGAATTCACGCTGACCCTCATCGAGCCTGAGCGCACTCAAAGGCTGTGGCTGCAAACTGGGCACGCCTGTCAGTTTAGCTGCCAAGGCTTCCAGCGCCGAGAAAGTGGCCGGGGCAGCCTGCGCAGTGAGCTCGGCCCGTGCCTGAAGTCCGCCGGTCCAGTCGGCACTGTTGGGAGCAAACATGGGAAACCGTGCACAGATCTCCTGCCACACGCGCTCATGAGTGAACGGCGCTTGCTTGACTCTCGCCTGCGGTTGTTTATGGAATTTTCTTGTTTTGTGCTTGTCGGGTTTGCGTTTTAATTTTTCCAGGACTTCGATCAGGCGATCCGTATTTCTGTCAATATTATGAATACGTTGGGCAACACGCCATGCACGCTCGCAAAAAGCCCGATACAGCGGCTCGTTATCATACAGCGCGATGATGCGGTCAATCAGCGGGCCCAGCAGCGAAGCTTTAGGGATCTTGGTATAAGGCGGCTCATGGAGATCAGGGTCCAGTTTGAATTTAATCCCGCCGTCCTCGATCATTTCCGGCATGCCGCCATGATCCGTGATAATGGCCGGAATGCCGTTGAGCATGGCTTCGGCCAGCACGCGACCGGCAGTCTCCCAACATAGACTCGGCATCAACACAAGACGGGCCCGTGCATACACGACACGCATGTCCGCTTGATTGGGAGTTACGATGACATTGGGCAATTCATGCCTGTCTTCGCCAAGTGTTTTCATCACGGCATGCAGTATGGGCTGCCACAGACCCCGTGATTCCACCACTTCAAAAGTGATGTCCGGTCGGCGTTTGCTCATCAGCCAGGCCAATTGGGCGACAAACGCCCCGCCTTTTTCGAAACTTGGATTGATGAAGAGAATGTGTTTGCGCTCGTGATGGTCTGCAACCACCTTGCCGGGCTCAACAAAGATGCCCACCGGGGTGACCTCAAGCTGCATCTTTTCCTTATAAAACCGGGCCGTGGCCTTGGTATTGGTTAAGATCAGATCCACATCCCGACACCAGCGCGTACTGCCCAAGTAATTTGAATTGGCCAAATACGCCACCGTCTTTATGTTCCGACACCGCGCTTCATCGGCGATCAAAAGATCAAACGCATTGCCGCCATAAAAAAACACAAAATCCGGCTGAAATTCATCCAGCGTGGTCAAATAGAGTGAAAACAACTGGTTAAGTTCGTCGTTGGTCGTCTCTTTAGCATGGATCGATTGGGTGACCACCAGCGTATGATCCAGTCCGTCAGGGTCCTTGACCTTCACAAAGCGTGTTGTGGGTTTGGGGTCCAGATGCGGCTTCAGAAGGGTCATGCCCCGTTCCGAGTCAAAAACCGTACAACCGAGGATTCGGACGTCCCACCCACGGCGCTTAAGCTGCAACAACATTTGCCGCACCTCGATGGATGCCCCGCTGGACGTATCCAGCAGACAATACCGATTCGCCCAAAGGATTTTTCGAGGTCTCGCCGAGGATGGCTTAGGCATACTCACAGCACCTTAAAAAAGAATTTCGCGCCGCGTCTCAGAATGTAGCGCACGGACGATTCAAGCTACCGTAATGCCCCCCGGGAATCAAGGCCACAATGGGCTTGATGGTGACCGCGGTGCTCTTGGCTTCTCCTTCCGCATCAAGCCCAACGCGAAGTGACCCTTTCGGCCTTCGCACCTGGCCTCGACAAACGGCTTTGGGCCCGAAGAGCGACGGTCCGGCCAGGGCCGTTGTCACATCGTTCAAAGATGACGAACCCGGCCAGATCCATGATCGCATCAAAGATCTGCCGCAAAGGCCCCGTGAAATCGCCCACAAAGACCGCGTCGTCGCCATGCATTGAACCACCCGCTGCGTCGCCTTTAAAACTCAAAGATCAACGGAAAAGGTTCGATGTGATGGGTGAATTCGGCGGGCAAAGCGGCTCCCTAAAAAATAAAGGTCTGACCCCATGTCCGCACAGCCGTGCACGCGGGAGTCCACAGCTCCCTACTCCCATATCCCTCGCGCAAAAGGGAGATTCTTAGCCTAATGGGAGCCCAACGATCCGACGGCCGGTAAAATGTAGAGGTCTGACTGTAATAGGCGCCGGGATGACCATGGTCCGCGGGGCTTGTGGATAATTACCGAGTAAAAATTAAAGGTCTGACCCCAAAGGAGGCAAAGGAGGCACCCGCGGAGCAGCGGGTGCCTGTCGCTGGACATCAGACGATGGTCAGCTGATTAGCATCCGGCTCGTAAGTGGAGTCTGAGAGATCGGCAAGTCCGGTGAGCTTGATGACCAGGTCAGTCTCCGCGACGAAGTTCGCATCAGCACTCATATCCTCGACGATATAGGTATTGTCCGCGTACTTGAACCATTTGATGATGGCGTTTGTGCTGCCATCACCCGCGCAGGCAATATCAAGGGCGGCCGCGAGGCTGGCGGCGCTGCTGACATCCACCGCACCCTTGGTCCAGGTTTCAGACCCTTTGTCGGCGAGGACAATCTTGTCACCGGCGGCAGCGTCGGTGATGACGACATCGACGGTTTCACCCGTATTGATGGCCCCACCCACATCGAATGTGTCCCTACCGCCATTACCCGTGAGCTCGCTGATGCCCTTTGTATTATCGGCAATGATTAGGGTGTCGTCACCGGAGCCGCCCATAAGGACGTCACCCTTCCCTGACCCGGTAACCGTCAATGACCCCGTGAAGGCGGAAGCATCGACCTTTGAGCCGGTGGTAGTGGCCGAGGCCAGGCCAAACGTTAAATCGGCATTGCCTTCGACGGTAATTGCACTGTTGTCTAAATTATTGAACTTTTGAATGGTGTTGGTAACCGACGACGATTCCCCCTCGGAGATCAGCGTAATATTCAGTGCGCCGTTAAGTGTCAACTCACTCAGTGTTTTTCCCCCTTCGCTTTCATTGGAAATGATCACTGTGGTCGCCGTCTCACCCACCTTGTTGGAAATGCTGATAGTACCTCCGTCGCTAGTGTCTTTAAGATAGACAATGAAGAACTTGTTCGTGGACAATGCATTTTCGAAGCCTACCGTCAAGCCTCCTAAAGCACCGAACTTCTGGATGCCGTTGGTGATCTGCGCAATATCCACGGTCGTGTCGGCACCCAAACCAAGTTCCTCGAAATTTTTGGCTGCATTAATACCGGCGTAGTTCATTACCTTATCAAGGACCAATATCAAGTCTTCGTTGGGACCGCCATCGAGATTGTCATTGGCCGTAAGATGGCCTTCCGCAAAGATCACCATGTCCTCGCCGGCCCCACCCTTAAAGGTCAGATGGTTGTCACTTGGAAGTCCCGAGGCGTCGATGGTTACATCGCCGGTGCTGCTAGATGCGTCTATGTTTTTAAGCCCAGGTAGTGACTCGATGATCTCGAGATCCGTGTCGGCAACAATCGTCAAGCTTGCGAGATTACCACCTGTATTGGCGAGCTCAATGTCGCTTTGCTCACCCGTGGTGGTAAGCTTTAATGCGGTGCCTTTTGAAGCGAGGTCCAGCTTAATATCCACACCGTTGAGCGTCACATCCGAGGCATCATAGAGCTCAACGGTACCTTCGCCGGTGACCTTGGCCAGCGATACGGTTTGCTCCGACGCGGTCTTCAATGTGAATGTGTCACCATCCTTCATCTCCTGTGGGCTATCAAGGGCGATACCGGTGACACCTGTCAAACCGGAAACATCCAACGTTCCAAAAAGCACGCCGTTATTGATGTAAATGTTTTCGACGTTGCTCAGAGTGCCGAACTCGGTTTGACTCAGGTTATCATCCCCCGCAGCATAAATCTTGAGCACGTCGTTACCCGCGCCGCCGTCGATCTGATCCGCAGCAGTCAATTGCTTGGCAGTACCGGTATTATCTGCAATGATGGTGTCATTGCCGGCGGTGCCCTCGATGGTATCCACACCCGTAGTGAGCGTGTAGACCTCGCCGGGTGGCCCCACCTGGGTGATGGCGTCCTCGATCTGCTGAAAAACGACGTCCAGGTCACTGTCGCTGCCCACATCGTCCAAAACGGCGATCGACTGCTGGCTCAGCTCGTCGCTCCATTGGATGTTATTATCAACCACGTACTGGGTGAAGTATTCCGCCGCCAGGGCCTTGTTCCTGATGGTGGCCCAATCCCTAGTAGAATCGCCCTCCCGGCCCTCGTACGCGGCGTTGATGAGGTGAGCGATAAAGGCGCCGGGGCTGGACGCACCGGTCTTTAACTGATTCACCCAGTAGGCCTTCCCACCGTCGTCGGGGAGCCGTTCGAACAGGTTCTGGTAAACCTGCGAGACAAACTGCTCGTACATGGCATCGGTAATGGGGTAGCCTTCATAGTCGAACACGGCGTTGAAATACGTATACTTCGCCTTGGCTTCCTCTGACGGCGCGAAGTTTTCGGCCACGCCGGCAAGATCCAACAGCTCGGTTTCCACAAGGTTCAACCAGTAACCCACACCCTCACGATCCCCGGCGCGCCCAAAATAGGCCACGAAAAAAGCTTCAATCCATTGTTTGGTGGTCAATTCAGCCATTTTTTCCTCCTCGCCTGGTCTTCATCCGATGAAAACAAAAAGCCGTTCACCCCGCGCAAAATTCTTACTCTTGCCGTGGCGGCTTTTTCCTCTTTGGCATCACTCGGTTCCCTTTTTGGCTTTGATCATTGAGACTAACTCAAGCGATCCATGGCTTAATAAAACACAATAGTTTGACGTCTCTATTTTCTCAAAGTCAAAGGGTTGTCAAGGAAAAAGCGCACCTTACGGCCCAAGCGCCCCATAACACCTGCGGATCAAGCAAAGGACGTCCCCAACATAAAAACATCATAGACGCCCTAAGACCAAAGGTTCAAAAGCCGAAACACGGCGACACGACGTGCTCGAAAGGAATCGCGGCCGGGAATCGCAGACGGGAGCGGCATGCGAAAGAAAACAAAGGCAAAAGCTAACAAAACACTTGGAAGCCCAAAACCGTGGTTGGTCTAAACGAGCGACAACAAAGACTCACCACAGTTTAGCAACAAAGACCGCGCCGTGGCACGGTCCGACGGAGGAAACCATCGGCCGCCTATGTTTGCAAAGCGTGCCGAGTCGCGCCGACTTTGGTACATGCTTTTCCTGCCGGCGTCTCAAACTTTCCTTCAGGCCCCGGTGCCGCGCATCAACGCGCCGGCATCCATGAGGCGGAGGCCTGGCAAGCTCTCAGACCCGACGCCTGGATGCTCGACACGGGTCTTCCCCCTCTGGCTTCCAACAACCCTCTTACCGCCTCGGGCCATTCCCACGCCAGCCATGTGATGGGCCAACTCTTTTACGATTCTCGGTCTCCGGAAGGCTTCGATCCTATGGAACGCGCCTCTGCGCTGGGCTGTGCGGCCGTGCGGATGGACGTGCTTTTGGGATTCATGCACAAGGTCACGCTCATGGACGGTCCCTAGGCCGTCTGCCCGCACGGTGGTCGTGCTTTCCCGTAAAATGCGCCCCTACCCTATGACCTTGGAGGCTTCAGAAAAAGCCCTGACCCAGCCGGTGCCGCGTTACGCTCTTCAAAACGGCCCCGTCATATCACGGACGCCCTTTGAGACCCAACGGCACCGCGGCCACCGAGCTCGTGGTCTCATCGCACCCCGACGCGCCCATTCTGGCCCTAATTGTCTTCAAAGGAATCGAACGACCCCAAGGCGACTCACGTCGTTCGCTTCACCCTCGCATGGGTCCATCGTCTTCCGTAAAAAGCGGCGCCCTGCACGGAGGAAGAACGCCGGATACAAAACCGCATGGCCCAGATCATGTAAATGTCGCCGAACGCCGGCGTGGCACTCGTGTTGATCGTGGCCGGCGCACGCGTGCCGGACGCGCCGGTCATCGTCATGCGGGGCATACCACTCACACTTGTTGTAAGGTTGCACAGATACAACGTGTCGCTGCCCGCGCCTTGGTTCAATGCCAGGGTCGCCGCACCAACCTGGGTGGCGTTGACCGAAACATTTGACAACGTACCCATGGTGCTGAACGAGAGCTTCTCGGATTTCTTCGCGTTGGTCAGGTTCGCGTTCACGGCTTCGGTATCACCCGCACCGATCTCGATCCGCTCGGTGCCGTCAGGGAGTCATGGGCGCCGAAATTGGCAAGGGAACTTACGTCTTCGCCGTCGCCAGGGGCGATGGTTTGGCACCCAAACAAAAAAGCTTGCGCCGCCCTCGCCATACCTCTTGTGCAATGAATCTCAAAGGGATTTTGGCCACCCCTCAGGAAGGATTCGCCACCTTCAAAAATAGACCCCATGTGTGTCATGGCTACGGCGAAAACCGAAAATTTCCCCCAAAAAACTGTAGGGGCAGGCCTTGTGCCTGCCCCAAACACACGGCCCGGCCCTCGCGTTGGGTCGGCTCATCAAGCAGAAGGCCATTCAAAAATAAAGGTCTGACCCCACTACGTATGCGGAAAGTGCTCCGCAGCCAAAGCACGCATTTCGTCGTCCGACCTGGGGCGCTTGCTGCCAATGGCCCACAGATCATAGTACGGCCTGCCCCGCCGCATGGCCACGACAGTGGCAAAGCCGGAAGCAAGCAGGGTGCCCGTCAGCACCTTTTGCGTGAAACCGCAACGGTGCGCCATGTACAGGTTCCCGCGCGCCAGCGACGGGCGGTGCCCGTAGAGGATATCCAAGGGCGCAATGGGCCCGGCAGGGGCCACGTAGGCCGGCTCGGTGAGCTTGTCCTCGGCAATGAGCGCGCACACCGATTGCAAATCGGGGCAGGTGATGACGGCAAACCCTGACGGCTTAAGCACGCGCAGAAACTCGTGCAGGGCAACCGGAACCTCGTGCGGATAGAGATGTTCAATGTTGTGGCTGGAAAAGATGGCATCCACCGATTCATTGGGAACGGCCGCCATGTCGGTCATGGTGCCAACAATGTCGGGCTGCACCGCCGGGTCGATATCCAGCCGAATCTCGCGCCACGCCGGTGAGTTGAACCCGCGCGTGGTCTGGTCTTTACGCTTGGAACCGCAGCCGATGTGGAGGAAGGTCTTGGGGTTCATGCTGCTGCGCCTTTTTGGCCTCCAATGCGCAAAAGGTCCATGAGGTCGTCTCCTCGTGGCAGGTAAACCCAACCACGGCCACCGGTGAAGTGGCCCCCATTCGGTCTTGCGGCGTCGCGCGCAGTTTGGCCATCCCTTTACCTTCGCGGGCCAGATCCACTGCAATGCGCGCATTGGCATAGGCATGCATTGCCGCAGGCACCGGCGGGCCGATTCGGCTCACCATAGCATAGGCTTGCTCGCCGATAAACCGGCTTTGCTGGCTGGCAATGACCGACACGCTCACCCTCAGGGTTTCAACACGGGTCATTCTACCGGTGAAAGGACCCGGGGCCCGGCCATGTCAATGTTGGCGTTGTCCAATCGAGAGACGCCAGGCCACGCCACGAGGGAACTCCCCAGTCCAATTGGACGCCGATGCCCCGCCCGCTCACAGAAAATAAAGGCCTCACCTAAACATGCGATGGATACCGCTCAAAACTCAATCTGACCCCATGTGCGAAAAATTTCCCCCCCAAAAACTGTAGGGGCAGGCCCGCGGCCTGCCCAAAATCCACAGCCCGGCCCTCGCGTTGGGTCGGCTCATCAAGCAGAAGGCCATTCAAAAATAAAGGTCTGACCCCAGGATGGTTAAAGGGCTGACCCCATGTGTGTCATGGCTACGGCGAAAACCGAAAATTTCCCCCCCAAAACTGTAGGGGCAGGCCTGCGGCCTGCCCTAAATCCACGGCCCGGCACTGACATTCGGTCGGTTGATGAAAGGGACGCAGCTACTCAAAAATAAAGGTCTGACCCCATGTGCGTCAGGTTGATGAAAGGGACGCAGCTACTCAAAAATAAAGGTCTGACCCCATGTGCGTCGACCCCAGGATGGTCAAATGATGGCGGTGCGTTGCATGTTGAGGCGTTTTCGGCCGGCAAGAAGCTCAAAGGCACTGCGCAGGTCGTCTTCCTTCACCTCGGGTTGGTTCTTTCTCTGGCTTTGGGTTTGATCAAGGAGAGCTCGGGCACGCTGCAACACACGGTCCGGCGCGTTCCAATCTTCCGCGTCGTTCAAAGACAGCAGCAACGCCGTTTCCACAACATGGCATGAAATGGCGGCCCCGCCGGTCACCGGCGACACCAGATGGCCGCCACCTCCCCGCTCCAACGCGCGTTCCAACAACCAGCGGTTCACCGGCTGCAGCCGTCCCCTGTGGCCTATCTCCGACGCCGGGCGAATGCCCAAAAGGTACCCGCCACTGGCCAGCAGCCTCAGCAGCATCTTGCGCCCAACCGCCGCCTGGGCCGGACTCAACCCAAGATTTTTAAGGCTCGCGCCGGCATGTGTATCCGATGCGGCGATCAGCTGCTCGTACAGCGGCCCCACCAGCGGCACCTGGTGCTGCTTGTTCACCGCCAGGCTTCTGGGCATGGCGTCGGCCGGCATGCGGGAAAAAAGCCGAAGCCCGGCCAACCACGCATCCGCCCCGTCCCGGTCGGCCTCGGCCCGCATCACCCACACATCGCGCCGGGTGTGCGTGTTGCGAATGAAATCCTTGATCAGTTCCCGCAGCCGGTGCCCGGTCTGTTCCCGCAGCGTGGGCACCTGGGCCGGCGGCACGGCCAGTTCCGGATCATTGAGATGCAGCATGGTGCTTCCGGCGTAGGAAAGGCCGATTTCCTCCATGCGGTCGTACATTTCGTGAAAATACCTGGGTTCAAAACCGGCGGCCAGGGAATTGTGGGCAAAATGGTTGAGCCGGTCCGTGTCCCCCTGCAAAGCTCCCCCCGTGAGGTAGCGGCGAAGGGTGGCCGCCGCCCCGGGATAGGCCGCAAAAAAGCCCATGCCTCGCTTGGCCAGCTTTTCAAGCTCTTTCAGGGCATGTTCGGCCCGCCGGCGCGACGTGTCAAATGCCGTGGGCGGCGCCAGAGCCTGGGCCAGCTTCCACATGGCCGCAATGGCCGCCTTACCCGGCTGGGCCAAATACTCCACAAACAACAGGCCACCGGGCCGTAGCCGGTCTTTCACCAGCTCCTCCACCGCCAGCCGCTGCTTTCGGTCCAGCCAGCCGTAACACCCGTTGCTGACCATATAGTCAAACGGGTCGTCTCCCAAAGGTTGGCCCGATGCCGCCGCCAGTTCCGCGAAGCTTCCTTGAACGAAACGGACATTGTCCAGGCCCAGCCGGGCGCGAACCCGTTCGGCTTCGGCGATATGGGCCGCATTAAAGTCCACCCCCACAAAGGTTGCCTGCGGGTTCACCGCCGCCAGGGCCAGCAGCGTCGTGCCGTCACCACAGCCCAGTTCGGCATAGCGAAAGGGACCGGCCGGGTCCGGAGGCTGATACCCTTCAAACGCCGCGACGACACTCAAAATGGCCGGCGTTAAATCGGCAACGAAACCGGAAGGAAACTCCACATCCTGCACATATTCCGACGCGCCCCGATCAAGCCATGCGCCTGCTTCATCCATGGTCAGCCTTTCCTCCTTGTCACCATGCCCGGGTGACGCCGATGAGGGTCGGGGTGGCCACCGTCTCTTCCGGCGCCTGCTCCTCGTCGTCCAGAGGCCGAAACCCTTTGGCCAACGTCCGTTCCAGGGGTTCGAGCCAACGTTCGTAGCGCCGCCATTTTTCCACGGAAGCCGTATAGAGCTGCCGGCGCACCTGACGGATGCTCGCCGTGCGCACCTGGCTCTTGTTTTCATAAAACCGCAAGCATTGGTCCTCCCACGGCAGCTCACAGAAGTCCAAAAGGGCTCGAATCACCCGTTCCGGCTCGTGGACCAGTTCCTGGTAGTCCAGTTCAAAGATGCGCCCGGGAAAAAGGGCATGCCAGTGGCTCATGATTCGGTCGTGGTCGTTAAGCATCTCACCGATCCATTCCAGATCATAGGCAAAGCCCATGAGCCCATGGTACTGGGCAAAGTTTTGCTGGTAGTTGGATACCGCCACGTCGCGCGGCTCCCGCTTTAAGTGAATGATCTTCGCCTCGGGAAGAGCCAGCGCAATGAGGCCCAGGTAGTCGAAGTTGTGGGGCATCTTATCCACCACGCGCTCATGGGTGCTGTCGAGCCCGCCGATTTTTTGCAGATAATAGCTTCCGGCGCTCTTGAGGCCCCCTTCGCCCAGGTCCGCCACTCCGGCGGGCCATGGCCGGCGGCTCGCCACCACCTTGGGGATTAGCCGAGTGATGCGCGGTATCCAGCCCAGTTCCCCGGCGCCGAACACTCGGCTGTGGCTGCCGAGAATCTGTTCGGTCAGCGTGGTGCCGGATCGCGGCATGCCCACAACAAAGATGGGCCGCCGTCCGGGCATGCCCTTGCCGGCCAGTTCGGCCACCAACTCAGGGGTAAAGGTTTCCAGCACCTTGAGGGTCTCTCGGCGATGCTCCCGCCAGTCGTAGGAAAGCAAGGGCTTCATGAGCTCGTTGGCTTCGATGAGCACCTCAAAGGCCCGGTCGTATTCTTCACGTTTTTCCAGCACGCGGTGCAGGGCAAAGGCCGCGGCACTGCGCTGCTCGCGAGGAAGAATGACGTTGTCCTTGATGCGAATGAGGGCTGCAAACTGGGTCTCGTCGGCCTGATGCCGGTCTTTTTCCACCTGCTGCACCACGGCCATGGGATTGAGCTGCTGCACGCGATCCGACCAGGCATCGGCCTCGTCCATTCGGCCAAGGGACGCCAGCGTGTGGGAAAGCAGCGTGTAGGCTTCCACCATCCCCGGCCACGCATGCACAATCTCTTCCAGCACCGCCACGGCTTCCTCGGCCCGCTGCCGTTCAATCAAAAGCTTGGCCCAAAGCAGTCGGCATCGAGGACGCAGCTCGCCGTCGCACTCCTGACCCAATTCCTCCAGGTCCGCCTCGGCGGCATCCAAAAAGCCGCTTTCAATGCGCGCTTCATTGAGAAGCAACCGCAGCCGGCGCTTGACCTCATGGGCTTCATCGTCCGGAAGCTCGGCCAGCCAGTCCGGTTCTTCCAGCCACTCTTTCAGCAGGACGCCGGCCTTGTGGGTTTTTTTGTCTTGCAAAAGATACCCGATGAGGACCTGGCGCACCACCACGCTGTCTTTGCCCGGCAGGCGGTCGATGGCCGCTTCCAGGGTCGCCACGGCCGCGTCACGCTGATCGGCCTGCCACTGCACACGGGCCAGAGCCAGATGCGCCGCAGGATCGTCCGGATTCTTTTCCAGGGCTTCCTGGCGTTCCAAAAGCACTTCGTCCAGCCGCCCGAGCTGGGCCAAAATGAGGTCACGCTGTTGCGCGGCGATGGTCAAATCCGGCTTAAGGGCCAACGCTCGGTTGTAGTATTCCAGCGCTTCCTGAAGGCGGGATTCTCGAACCAGCACCCCCCCAAGGTTGCTGAGCACCTCGGCCCGTTGGGGATCCAGGGCCAGGCTTTGTTCAAAGGACCGGCGCGCCAGGGCGAGTTCGTTGCGGCCCACCTGCAGCGCACCCAGGCGCGCATGGGCCACGGCATCGGCGCCGGGAAGGGATGCCGCCCGTTCCAAGGCGGCCAACGCGCCGTCGCCATCGCCGGCATAAAGAAGAGCCAGCCCATAGTCGGAAAGCGCCGCCGAATCCTCGGAAAAAGACGCCTCGCTGAGCCCTTCCAGCAACGGCCGAGCATCCTCCCCCCGGCCCAGTTGGAAAAGAATCACCGAAACCAAAGCCCGCCAGGCGGGCTCGTCGGTAAAAAGCACGTGGGGATTTTCCGAAAGCCAGGTTTCAAGGTAAGAATTGTCCGCCTGCTGTTGCCGGCGGCGAATTTCCTCAATGTCGTTCATGGGGTTTCCATCTTCCTCGAGTTAAGCCGGTCCGCCTCCCCTTTTGTCAAGCCCCAAAGAGGCCCCCCAGCCCGACCATCCTCGGTGAATGTGCTTCAGGTAGTCACTGAGAAAAAGCTTTCTTTGGTTAACGGGTGGGCCGTCTCGTGGTCCCGGTGATCATTTGGCGCATGCATCAAGGCCATGGCCTGAACGCTTTTTCGTGCCCCTAGTGTTGCGGACAACGCTATGGCGGCCATCGGCGGTGGAAATCATGGTCGGTAGGCCTTAAAAGACGTCGTCCGTCCTAATCCTCCCGAAGCGGTGAATCATTTCGGCGCCGCCAAGGGCCGATAAAATCACGCCGCCTTCCCCGGCTCTGCGCCTGATGCCATCCACGGCCGTTGTGCCCAGCCTGCGGCCCTGGCCGGCACCGCCGGTCGCGCCCTTCCGGCGCCGCAACCTCGGCCCATCGTATGGGTGCCGACGTCGCCGTCTAAGGATCTTCCCACCGGCGCATGATTTATTGCCGTGTCGTCCTTGTGAGAATTCAATGCCCTGGCGGGCAATAAAAGATTGAATCAACCCGCCGGAAACTAAAAAGTATCACCCCACTCTCAAAAGAAAAGGTCTGACCCCAGTATTGCGTATTCCGTGTCATCCCGGGCGCACATTTATCCGCCGCCTCCCTATCCCGCGAGACAGCAAGGATTCATGCGTCCCCAGGCGGTTTAAAAATAAAAGCCTAAACTTAGTATTGCGCAGTAATGTGTCTTGAATGCAGAGCAGGGTGACCGTGCGTCACGCACTTATGGGAATTTGAGGCGGAAAATGGAAAGTCTCATTCCATTCCAAAGGAGAAGGTGATTCAAAAGTAAAGGTCTGACCCCCACCGGCTCTTATTGGAGGTCGTCGTGTCCGTGGAATCTTCTTATGTTGAGCCAGTTACGGATTACGAACGCATCCTGTAGTGTGAGGCCTAATTCATCGTATTTGGTGCGTACTTCAAGCACTTCGAAGTTTCGGCGGCTGAAAAAGTCCTTCTCAATTTGCTTCCACGAATCCGGGCACGTCATCACCAACATACCGTTCTCATCCAAGTCATTGTATTCAGGGTGTGCGTCTTGAAACTCAGAACAGCCGCGTTTGACTTTGACGCTAAAATCATACTTCATATGGGCCGCCATGACTTCTTGTAAATGCGCACCGATTCTGTGCGCCTCATCCCAGTCTCGAGTGTAGTAAAATCCCTTCAGGCTTCCCTTGTTGGAACCTCTTGAATCAATCATCAGCTTGCGGCGAATGGGCGCCTTGGGATCCACTCTGTCCATCAGAAAATTGTATCGAAGACAATCGGTCAGCTTGCTGAAGGTCAGGACCACTTTGTAGCAACCAAAGCAGACTTCGGGAATCACGTTCTTGTAATCAAACAACGCCTTGCACTTATGGCAGTGCGCCTCCAAGGGATCTCCCCTGAATATCTGTGATATCTGCACGGGAAGATTATAAATCCTGAAAGACCTTAACACATTGAATATGTTGTTTACAAAGTCTTTGATTGCATCATCGTCCGGCAACTTTTCCGTATTGTACTTGTTCCAAACGGAGGCCAGGTTTAAATGAACCTTTCCCAAAAAGCCCTTGGAAAGGGGGTAGTCAGGCGGTGCGCACCCGACCACATCCGAAAAGAGCATGATAATCCCCTGGTGGCCAGGAAAAAACCGGTATCCTTCGTTCAGGAGATCCAGAGCCTCGGAAAACTTTCCCTCATGAGCGTGAATTCGGGCCAGTTGCACATAAGCCATGGGCGATTTTAAGGGCAAATCCATGGCTTTTTGAAACATGGTCTTGGCGCTTTTTACGTCATGCATCCTTACAAAGTGCTGTCCTTTATACACATAGGCCATGGGATCATGGCCATCCATGCGTATGGCTTTGTCCAGGAACGACACCGCCCTATCCGGTTGATTCATCATGCTGTAGAGATGGCCCATTTGAGCGATCAGACCGGCGTCGTGAGGATCGATGGGAACGAGGCGTTCAAGGCACTCCACGGCTTTTTCCAGTTCGTGCATTTCCGTCAAAAGCCTGGCCTTCTTCAGGTAGGCCTGTTTGTGATTGGGATTCAGGTGGATCGCTCTATCAAAAGAATTCAGGGCGTCCTCATGTTTGGCAAGGGTACTGTAAACAAAACCCAGTACCGTATAGGATTCCGCGTCCTCGCCAAATTTTTCCATGTAGTCAGAAAGCACGTTGACAGCTTCGTCCTTGCGGTTCAGGTTGGGAAGAATTTCGGCTTTGCAGAGGTAGTATGCTGGAATGTCGGCATGAAGTTTGAGAGCTTTATCTATGGCTTCCAAAGCTAATTTCGGCTGATTGGTTTCCTTATACGCCACGGCCAAAAGATACCAGAATTTGTGTAAAGAAGGATATTCTTCCAATACATTTTTGATGATACGAATGGAAGAGGCATACTGCTTGGCTTGGTTGGATAGGACAGCTTTATAATAATGTGCCTCAGGGTTTTTGGGATCCAGGTCAATGGCTATATTCAGGAAATTTTCAGCCTTGTCGAAATCCTGCCTTTTGCAGAGGACCGCCGCCAGCACCACATAGTTATCCGCACTCACGTTGTCTTCTTGAACCGCTTTGGAAGCCGCTTCCAGAGCTTCATCAAGCTGGTTTTCGGCCAGGTATAATCTGGCGGTCACTCGATGGCGTTTTGGTGAATGGGGGTCGAGGCTTTGGAGCCGTTCCAGACATTGTTTGGCGTCATCTTTTTTGTTCTTAAGGATATAAACTTCAGCCAAAAACGACAGCACTTCAAGGTTATCCGGCTGTTTTTTAAGCGCATCAGAAAGCAGGTGAATGGCTAAATCATAGTCGCCCTGATATGTCTGCTGCTTGGCCCTGGCGAATATTTCATCAAATTCCATACGTGTTTATCCCTGAGCGTGTGGAACGTCATCAAAAAATTACGCTTCCCATTCCTCGAGTATTTTGGGATTGAGATTGTCAAAAAACGGCTTCATGTAGGCTTCGTATTTTCGCCATTTTTGCTTGGACGTTTTATAAATCGGTTGGCGGACCTGGGAGACACTGGCCGTGCGCACCGCGCGTTGGGTTTTGTAGAACTCCATCATGGATTCGTCCCATTCGAGACCGACAAATTCAATCAGCTTGCGGCTCCAGGTGGCCAGGTCTTCCACCAGGTCTTCATACCGAAATTCAAACATGGGAATGGGCAAAACCGCGCGCCAGTGTTTCATCATGCGGTGGTAGTCATTAAGCTGCATGGCCAATTTTTCCAGGTCAAAAGCATACCCAAGGCCGCCGTGTCTGGCCTTGAAATTTTGTTGGTAGTTGGACAACGCCGTGTCGCGGGGATCACGCCGCACATGGATGATCTTGGCCTTGGGAAAGATTATGGCGATGAGGCCAAGATGCATAAAGTTGTGCGGCATCTTGTCCACCACATATTCGTGTTCGGTGTCATAGAATTTTAGCCTGTACAAATAGAAACGAGCCGCTTCTTCGCGAAGATGCGGTGTCAAAGCCTCCATGCAGAAGGGGTAGTGTTCTTTGGATTGGAGAACCCGCGGCATGAGGTAAACCAGCCGGGACATAATATCCAGTTCACCGGCACCATAAATCTGGGGATGCGAACAGAGAATCTGCTCGGTCAGGGTTGTGCCGGACCTGGGCATCCCAACCACAAAGATCGGCGTTCGGTCACTGAGCCGAATGCGTTCTTGTTTGGCAAAAAAGGCCTTTGTAAAAAACAAACAGTTGTCATCCACCCTTCTGGAAAAGGCTTTGGGGTCATAGTTTAGGCGCTTGTTGACGAGCGAATTGGCCAGATCCAAGTAATGCCACGCGTCGGCGTATTCCCCTCGTTTTTCAAACACCTCAGCCAGGGCAAAGGCCATATTGGAGCGGACGGCATAGTTGTATAAGGGGTTGTCCGCAACCTGGCGCATCACCTCAATGGATTGTTCGTCTTCAGGCATGCGTCTGGCGCTGACCAGTTGAGCCAGGGCCATGGGGTTGACCTTGGCCGCCTCCTGAAAAAGCTCTGCCGCTTCATCCAGTTTACCGGTCCAGAGCAGCGTCTGGCCAAGGGACGATAAAAGCCCTGCATGGCCTGGGTAGGTCTTGAGTTGTTCGCGCAGTATTTCCTCTGCTTTTTCGTACTCACCGCTTTCACACAAAATATGCGAGCGAACCAGCTCTATATTGAGAAACGTGCCCGGAGTTTCAGGCAGGCTCTGGGATGGTGCACTCAACAAAACCGCTTCAGGCAACTCTCTTTTTTCTTTTAAAAAGGCTTCTGCTTTGCTCAGCAGTTCAAGGGCTTCCTGGTACTCACCCAATTCACATTGTGCACTCGCCTGGCCCACAAAACACGGCACGGGATTTTCGGGTTGTAATTTCTCTATCTGCCGGTAAAGGTGCAACGCCATGGCGGGTCGACTGCGTTCCATAAAAATCCGGGCCAATTCGGCCCGCAGGGCGATCTGCTTCCACCACTCGGTTTCCTTCTTTTGTTCAAGGGGAAGATCGGCCGGCGGTGGCGTGATTTCGTCAACCGGAACAAAGGCCTCGCGAAGGGTGCGCACGGCCTCCGTCAACTGGTTGTCCAGGTCCATCAATCTGGCCAGTTGCAGGCGTGTCTCCAAAGAGTCCGGATCCTGCTTCAGCCGGCTTGTGAGTTCCTCGACCAGTTCTTCCGTGCGTTCCATGGCAACCAGGACCGATGTTCGGCCCTGCTGGGCCTGAACCAGGTCGGGATCAAGCCGCAGGGCTGCCTCGTACTGCGCCAGGGCTTCTTCCAGGCGCTGCTGACGGACCAAAATCCCCGCAAGGTTGCTGTGCCAGACAGCATGGCCCGGTTCGCGGTCAACAGCTTCCTGGTAATGAATTCGAGCCTGTTCCAAATCGCCTTGGGCCAGGTACACGGCGGCCAAGCGCCCAAAGTCGACGGCTGTGGCCAAGGAACTTCGGGTGGCCTGTTGCAATAGGTCACAGGCCTTGTCCACATTGCCGGTGAGAAGACAAGCCAAACCCACGTCGGAAAGCCAGAAAGGGTCTTCGGCATCCGGATTCTGTGAGGCCACTTCCTGTAACAGCTCGAGGGATTCCATCGCACCCGCGGTGACCTGCGCCAAAGCCAAGACGGCCTTCACCTTCGGGGTCATGGATTCAATGGGACAATCTTTGAGCGCCGCAACCACGAGCTCAGGCTGCATGCTTCTTTGCCACTGCCGAAGTTGGGTGAGGTCCGGACCGGCTGATTTTTCACTATGAAGTAACTCTTGTATGGGTTGCATCACACCATGTCTCTTTTCAGCGATGATGGATGGACAAAGGCGCCTCTACCGAAGTAAAGGCGCCTTTTTTTGCTGATGGAGTCAATGACTCCGGTTTGTCTTCAACCGACGTCGGATCAATAAACGATGTCCCTTACGCTTCCATTCGTTGTTGATCCACATCTTTTTAGTAAATAACAATATCATTCGCTGCCGGAGCTCCACCTGTTAGACTGATCGTCATGATAATCGAAGCGCTTGAGAGGGCATTAGCAGATGCATTAGCCTTAGCCTTGGCGACCCATATTGCGCTGCTATTATTTGCCTTCCCAAATACAATGTACCACGCATTAGCTACGAGCCTACCCGAGCCCACGTCTGAAACGGTGTTAAGAGCATTTTTAAAAGCGGTCGCATTATTATAACCAGTAGATCCGAAAAAACCAGCTATCGCACTTGCAGATGCAAGCGACTGGCTTACATCAATTAATTGAATAGAATTTGCCGACGCTGATTTCAAGACCCTTACATAATTGGTACCAGAAGAAGAAAAGATAGCAGAAGCGAACAACCCGCCGCTGGCGGCGTCAAACGCGATCTTGTCGCCATCGCTGGCGCTGAAGTCGATCGTGTCAACACCGCTACCACTATTCGAATCACTGGCCGCCGTGTAGGTGAAGATGTCAGCTCCTGACCCACCGGTCAACGTATCCGCCCCGGCGCCGCCGTAGATGACGTCGTCGCCAGCGCCGCCATCGATGCTGTCGTCGCCGGAGGAGCCGGTGATGGTGTCGGCGCCACTGTCGCCCTCAATGCCAACGCCCGTCGAGCCGACGATGGTCAGCTTCGACGCGTCGATCGTATCAGCGCCGCTCGTGCCGGTGAGCGTTAGCAAGCCGGTGCTGAATGTTGAGACTTCGATCTCCTTTCCGCTGAAGCTTTCTGCCTGAACGTTCAGATTGCCGGAACCTGTCAAAATCACCTTTTCGAGGCCGGTCATCTCTACGGTGCTGAGGTCTGAACCGCTAGTGCCTGTAAACTTCAGGGTGTCCGTACCTTCTCCAAAGTCGATGCTGTGACCTTTATCGGTATTGATGTCGCTGTTATCGCTGACTTCAACCGTGTCGTCGCCGGCACCCATATCCACATTCAGGGTGACACCACCGCTAACGGCGCCAGTGACGAAAGTGTCGTTGCCGTCACCCAGATCAATCGTGATGGTGGTGGCGCTGGAGCCACTCTGATCGCCAAGGGTCACCTTGTCATTGCCGGCTCCGGTGGTGACATCCAAATCTTTCTCCATGTCCTTCGCCAATTGGAATTCCGCCTTGCCCGCCACGCCCGTCGCGTCGATGGTGGTCAAGGTGCCTGTAGCCCTCGAGCCAACGGTGCCGAGTACCAAATCTTCGGTGGCTTGCAGGGTCAGGCTGACCAGGTTCTTGGCAGCCAGCGTGAATTGGGCCACGTCGCCGTCGGCGGCGTCAATGGTGATGTTCTTGACGTTATCGGCGGTGACGGTACCGACATAGATTTTATTCTCGTTGCCACCCGACACACCCACGTCTTTGCCTTGGTTGTTAATCTCCACCGTCAAGGCTTCAGCCGGTGCTGTGGGGGTTGCGCCTTTTACCGTGGCCGTTACGCTACCGATGTACTGGTTCCCAGCCTGTTTGTTCCCTTGGAGCAGGATCGTGCTTCCGTCAGCGATATTGGAAAAGGTGACCGTGTCGCCAGCACCAGATGCACCCGCGTTACCACGCAGCCCCACCGTGGTGACATCGGTCGAATTCGTCAAATTAATTGTATGGCTCAAGGAAGAGCTCGCGACGCCATCTTCCTTAAAAAGAATGGTCTCGAAACCTTCCGACTTAAAGCCGGTGGTAATTGAGGCGCCACTGGTGTTCGTGGCAATCAGGGTGTCGTTGCCGCTGCCGCCCTTGACGCTGGTGAATTTGGTGGAAAGGTTGGTGCCGATGGTGACGTCGCCGGTTGCAGCGGAAGCGTCAATCGCCAACGCACTTGCGGTGTCGGAGAAACCCTTGACGGCAGAAAGGGTCGTCGCGCCGGAGCCGGTCACTTCAAGCGTGGTCATGGCGTCGCCCGACGCATTGAGCTCTTTGACACTGGAGGTGCCTGTGCCATCCACCTTGACGGTTTCGAAGGCGCCGTTGACGGTGATCGTGTTTGCCTTGGCGCCATTCAGATAAACCGTTGCCGTGTCGGCGGAACTGGTATCTTCACCATCCTTGTAGCTCAGGTCAACATCAAGGTCGCTGTCGGTGGACTTAATGGTCACAACTTGATCCGAGGTGAGCTGTTGGAATTCGATTTTATCATTCGGAGTCTCCTGACCATCACCCGACGACGCCGTGGCCGACACGATGGTAAAGTACTTGGCGCCGGTAAGCGTCGATGCATTGACAGTTAGAGTGTCGCCACCTGAAGTGTTGTCATCAACGAATTTGATGTCGTAGCTTTCAATGCCATCGACGGAACGGCCCGCCGTGGACGTACCACCAGATCCGATGACGGCCGTCAGATCCATCTTGCTGCCGGTGGTGGCGCCAGAGATGATATCGGCCACACCCCACGTCGTCTCACCTGTATTTGACGACAAAACGGCTTTCACCACACCGTTGCCAACCGACTCAAAGGTATCCAGACCCGTGGTGAGCACAAAGGTCTCACCGGTCGTTGCGCCTTCGGACTCACTGATGACGTCGTCCATCTGCTGCTCCACCGCGGGCAGGTCACTGTCTTTGTCCACATTGTCCAAAATGGCGCTCACCTGGCTGCTCAGCGTCTGGGTCCATTCGATATTGTTCTCCACCAGGTAGTCGGTGAAGTATTCCGCCGCTTGGGCCTTGTTATAAATGGTGGCCCAATCGTCTGCCGAATCACCGTCCTGGTCCACCTGCGCCGCATTGATGATGTAGCCGATAAAGGCGCCAGGGCTGGAGTTCCCCGTCTTCAGCTCATTGACCCAGTAGGCCAGGCCATCGTCGTCCGGGTCCCGTTCCAGCAGATTCCGGTAAACCTGCGTGACAAAGCCCTCATACAAGGCATCGGAAATGGGGTAGCCCGGAAGATTGTAGACTATATTGAAATACGCGTACTGCGCCGTGGCTTCGGCTGACTGCGCAAAGTTTTCGGCCACGCCCTCCAGATCCAACTCACCACTGTTCACCTTACCGAGCCAGTAGGCCACACCGTCAGGGTCCCCGGCGCGCCCAAAATAGGCCACGTAAAATGCTTCAATCCATTGTTTGTTGGTCAATGCATCAGCCATACTTTCCTCCTCGCCTGGTTTTTCATTCCGTTCCAACAAAACATCGTTCAGCCCTTTCAAAAACCCCCTGTTTCTCTCGTGGCGGTTTCTCTTTTGGCATCACCCCTTTCTTTTTCAGCTTCATTCGTTCAATTTTTGTGCGCCTCAAGCGATGGTTCGATTTCCATGACAAGCCATTGTGCCTTCCCTATTGCCCCAGGGTCAAAGGGTTGTCAAGGGAAAAGCGCATCTTTTCCGGCACAGCGTTCTTTCCACCGCCGTACCTCAAGCAAAGGACGTGCCCCACATGCCAACGCCATGAACGCCCCACCATCACGGGCCTCAGCCGCCCACGATCTGGTCGCCAACGGCCATGACAAGGCGCACGCCACCACGGCGTCAACGCCACGGGGCCGGTTCGACCCCAAAAACAAAAGCACCGGCCATCAAACCCCCTGGTTGCCTTAGACCGTGCTTGGTTGAAACGAGCCATCGGCACGCTGCGGCGCGGGGCCACACCCACGATGGCGCCGTGCGCCGTTCTTTTAACAAGGGTTATCGGCCGCCCGGGTTTTTCCCAATGCCCCAAAACGGCACGACTTTGGTATAAACATGAATGGTCGGGGCCTCATACCTTTCTTAAGCCCCCGGCTGAAGGAAACGCACAAAAACACGATGGAACCCCTTCGCCGGCCGTCATGGCCGCGAAGAAAGCTTTAACAGAAGGATAACCGGTGATGACCCGTTGTAGCGCAGTGCCGGCCCGGTTGGCGGGCTCCTTTAAAAGATGGCTCGTTTTTGCGGGCGTCGTGGCCCCTTGGCGCGCGGCGCGGATCGGCCTGGTGCTGGCCCTTATGGTCCTCATGGTTCCCAACGTGGAAGCCCAAGAAACCGTGCCCCTGAATCTGGAAACGGCCACCCTCATGCGCCTCATTAACGAAGCGCGCACGGTACCCCTGGCCATGCTTCAGCGCGCCGGGATCGATGAAACGGCCGCTCGGCACGCCCTCGGACCCGATGCCTGGATGCTGGATACAGGCCTTCCTCCCCTGGCTCCCAATGATCTTTTGGCCGCTTCGGCCCGCTTTCACGCCGCCGATATGGTGGCCCGTGCCTATTATGATACTCGGTCTCCGGAAGGCCTGGGTCCCGAGGAACGGGCGGCCGCCCTGGGCTATGGGGTCGTTCGCGTGGACGAACTCTTGGGTCTTTTGGATCAGGTGGCCTTCATGGATGGTCTGGAAGCCGTCTGGACCGTGTTTCGCCAATGGCTTTTGGCCGACCTGGCCGCTTTTGATCCCGCGCAGCGACGTCTTTTTTCTCTATGGGCCACGGACATGGGGGTTCATTTTCAAGCCGTCACCGGCGTCGTGGACGGCCGGGAAATCCACGCCTATCTGGCCGTCTGCGATGTGGGGCGACCTCTGAAGATTTTTCCCATGGTGGTGGGGTCCGTGCGCCCGCACGGATTCACCGGGCCCTTTCTCGATCCCTGGAATCCGTTGACGGAACCCTTTTCCGTGCGGTGTCGCAGCGACGACGGCACCCTGTGGTGGGAAACGCGAACCGATCCTCTGGGCGGCTACATCTGTCCGGCCCTTTCTGAATGGCAGGCTGTGGTGGTGGAAGGGGTGAACCGGACCACGGGTCAGGTGGTGGCCGCCGAAAGGGCGGCGGCGGGGGACGTGCATGTGTGGTTGGATCTTTTTCCCACCAGATAAGGATTCTATGGGGCCAAAGCGTTCCGGTTTTTTTAAAGGAACACGCCGTTTCTTTTTCATCGAGCCATCACGCACCATGGCGTGGCACGTCCATTTCATCGAAAGGCGGACCCTGTGCGGATTCAATGGGGCCTGGCCGCACTGATTTTTGTCCTGTGCGCCTCGGCCCGTGGAGCGGAACCACCGGCCCGCACGGTGGTGGTCCTATCCCGTGAAATTCGGCCCTACCTTGTGGCCGTGGAAGCCTTGGAAAAGGCCATCCCCCACCCGGTGCAGCGCCTCTACCTGGAAGACGGCCCCTCTCAGATCACAGACACCCTTCGAGATCCCACCACCCCGCTTCATGCCGTGGTGACCGTGGGGCCGGAAGCCACCGATCTTGTGGCCGCATCGCAGCCCAACGCGCCCATTTTGGCTTTGATGGTCCTGCACGCTCCCGAAGCCCTTCAGGGCCATGCGCCATCGTCCGCCATCGTTCTCTCCATTCCGGTGGACGAACAGGTGGCGTGGATTCATCGCCTTTTTCCTCATGTGACCACCGTGGCCGTGCTTTCGGCCACCGAACCGCCTCGGGGCCCTCATGAGAGCATTGCCAATGGGCCATCCCCATCTTTTCCGGTTCGAACACTGCCTCTGGCCGTGACCGATTCCCCGGCCTGGGAACGGGCGCTTCAGAAAGCCGCCGCGGCATCGGCCCAGGCCGTGCTTTTTCTTCCGCATGGGCAGCTTTCGTCCACGGCCGTCATTCGCCACGTGGTGCGCCACGCCGTGCTTCGTCGGCTTCTTGCCGTGGGGTACAATCGATTGTTTTTGGAAGCGGGTGCCGCGGCGGCCTTTTTGTTTGATCCCGAAGCCACGGGCACGGCGGCGGCGCAGCTTTTAACGTCCCCCGGCTGGGGTCGGGATTCCATGGTGATGCATGCCCCTTACCGCGTGGTGCTTCGAGCGTCCACGCTACGGCATCTGCATCTCAAGGTCCCCGATCCTTTGCCTTTGAAGGTTTTTGTGGAATAAAGGACGTGGCCGGCCCACCCGCGCGGGGTGCACCGGCCCATTGGGCACAGCCATGCATGGCCAGATTGGGCAACGCGACGACATGACGGATGAGACGTTTCGACCTTCGGCATCTTCTCCGGCGGCAACAAAGCGGCCTTCGGTCTTGGCGCGGGTTTTTCGTGGACGTCGCCCGGTGGAACCTTCCATTGGCGCCGCAGGGCCCATGAAGCCCTCTTTGGCCCGGCGTCTGACCCTGGCCGGAGCGATCCTCATTACCGTCACCGCCTCGGCCGTGGCCACGCTGGGTTTTCGAACCACATCGGCTTTCCTTACCGCCCGCTACCAAGAACACCTGCGCGTGCTGGCCCAATACGCGGCCTTGCACACGGAACTGGGGCTTTTGCTGCAGGATCCCGACGTCGTGCGATCCGCCGTGGAAACGCTGGTGGACCAGGCCGATTTGCAGGGGATCAAGGTGCTGGATGAAAAAGACCGCCCGGTTTACGTCCATCAACGGCATCCGTGGGTCGAAGACGCCAGGCTTCGCTGGGTGGACGTTCCCGTGTGGACTCGGGAAATTCAGAACACTTTGCCGGGTTTGGATACCGACACGGCGCCGCGGCGCATCGGCACGGTGCGCTTGGGCTATCGACTGGACACCCTTCAAGGACTGCTTCGGCAACTGGTGCTTCGGTTTGCCCTGTTCACGACGGGCCTCATTGTGGTGTCCGCCCTGGTCTACGGCGCCATCGCCCGCAGCCTTACTCACCCGCTCCGTCGTCTGGAAGCCGCAGCCCGTGACGTGGCCCAGGGGCACCTTGCCGTGCGGGCACCTCAAAGCGGCCTTCGCGAAACGGACCAGGTGGCCCACATGTTCAACGCCATGCTGGACGCCCTGGCCCGGCGCGAAAAGGATTTGGAACAGCTTAACGCCCGCCTGTGCCGCCGCGAAGCCCTGGCGGAAGTGGGGCGCTTTTCCAGCATGGTGGCCCATGAAATCAAAAACCCGCTGACCATTCTTCGCGGCAGCCTGCAGGTGCTGCAACGCCCGGATCCCGACGGCACGACCCACGACACGGCCCTTCGCTTCATGGAAGAAGAAGTGCGGCGCATGGATCGGTTGGTTTCGGATTTTCTGCTCTTTGCCAAACCCGTGGTGGCCGATCGACGGCCGGGAAATTGGGTGGCGTGGCTGCAAAAGGCCTCCGAAAAAATGCGGCTTTTGGCCGAAGGGGGCGATCGGCTGCACGTGGAAATCACCGGGGAAGGTCACGTGGCCGGCCGCTTTGATGCGGCGCTCATGGAAACGGCCCTGGGCCATTTGGTGCGAAACGCCCTGGAAGCGACGCGCCAAGGGGGCCTGGTGCGCGTGAAAAGCTGGACGGAACCCCACGCCACGGCGGCACAGAGCCCCGATGGCCACACCGCCGAAAATTTCGAAAAAGACACGTTGAAGGACGCGGCGCCGAGGGATATTTCGGCCTCTCATCGGCACGCCTATTCGAAAAAGGGGATGGATGCGGGAGAACCCAACGCCCTTTTCGACGATGCCACCCGCCATCAAGCCATCTGGTGGTGCTTTGCCGTGGAAGATTCTGGGCCCGGCGTTCCGGAAGAACATCGAGAAAAAATATTTGAACCCTTTTTTACCACCAAAGCCAAGGGAAGCGGTTTGGGATTGGCCATGGTGCGGCGCATTGTGGAAGCCCACGGCGGCACGGTGTTCTGGACACCCGGGCTCGGCGGAAAGGGGTCTCGATTTGTGGTGCGGGTGCCCGCGGTCCTTCAGGTGTCATGACAATATGGGAACGATGAAAAAAAACACGGCCCCTCACGCGCGAAAAGACGGATCGCCGCCAAAGGTGGATGCCTTAAACGCATGCACACCGCGGCCACGAGGTCTCATGGACAAGATGAGCCCACGGCGCGGCCGAGTCACATTTTTGGAGCACCACTGGGGGTTTGGTTTTTGTGAAACCGTTGGCGTGAAGCGGCCTGATGTTCACTCGGAAGAATCCATGACGCAACGGCGGCGAATCTTTGGTCGCGTCGTGTTTCTTGTGGCCGTGGCCTTGGGCCTGGCTTTTTACGGGTTTGCGGGGGCGGTGGCCGTGAGCGCTTCCCAGGACGTGGATCCCCTGGTGTTTTTTGCCGGCGAAGACCTTTCGGTGCTCACGGTGGCTTCTCGGCGCCCTGAGTCGGCGCAGCGGGCGCCGGCCATCGTGCGCGTGGTCACGGCCCGGGATATCCTCACCAAAGGGTATCGCACGCTGGCCGATGTGCTTCGAAGCGAAGCCGGCTTTGTGGTGCGGCCGGGAGAACGCGGATCCACGCCGTATCTCAGGGGTGTTCGCGAAGGGATTTTGTTCCTCTACGACGGTGTGCCGCTGCGATCCCCCATGATGAAAAGCGTGCATCCGCTGGACGAGGAACTGTCCCTGGCCGGGGTCGACCGCGTGGAAATTGTTCTGGGTCCGGGATCCGTTCTGTGGGGCCCGGACGCCTACGCCGGCATTGTCAACGTGGTGCCGCGATCCATGGTTCACGGGAGTGGCGCGGGCGTTCGCGCCTGGGCGGGATCCCAGAACGAATTGGGAGCCGGATGGACGATGCAGGGGCGTCAGGGTCCCGTGTCGGCGCGCCTGAACGTTCACGGCGTGCGATACCGATCGTGGACGGACACCTATCTGAGTTTGCAGCCGACGGGCCATGAATTTGCCGGGATGTCGAGCCACCAGGTGACCGCCAACACCGTGGATGACGCCTACGCGTGGGAAGCCCTGGGAACCCTCACCGTGGGGGATCGCCTCGCCTTCACCGGGCGCCTGGCCGATGGCCGCCACCGCTACACCATGACCAACACGGACGGCATCACCTGGGCCGGAGAAAAGCGGGCGCCTGTGTCCTTTCTCAAGGGCACGCTGCGGCAGCGCCTGGGAACATCGGACCTTTCCCTTACCGCGTCCTACACCCATGTACCTTTGGACGTCACCGATGCCGACGTTTCTCGAAAGCAAAAGGACGACATGGTCGCGGCGGATCTGGTCTGGTACCGGCCGTGGGGCGAAGGCGGCGGCGTGACGCTGGGCGCCGGGTACCGTCGCGATGACACGCACAACGCGGTGGTGCGGGACGGGTTTTTACCCGATCTTCTCAAACCCACCTATTACGTGTTTGTGCCGTCCGTGGTGCAGGCCGACTTTCAAAACACCGTGCTTTCCGCCTACGGGCAGGTGCGGCGCCGCCTGGGTCCCGTGGACCTCTGGCTTGGATTGCGCCTGGATGATACGGACACCTACGCATCCACCACGACCCTGAGCGCCGGCGCCGCCTGGTCTTTGGGGCGCGACTGGCAGATTAAGGCCACCTACGGCACCGCCTACCGCACACCCTACGCGGCGCAGCTCTACGGCGACCGGTTCTTGGATCCCGAAAACATCGAAACGGCGGCGCTGGAGCTGAGCTGGACCAAAGAAGCGGACAAGCAGGTGGCCTTGACCGTCTATCACAGCCGCGTGTCCGACCATCTGCAGGAAGACCCCTACGGAGGCCTATCCCAACCGTCTCGCCATGCCATCACGGGTGCGGAAATCAAGGCGCGCTGGGCTTTTGGGCCTCAATGGGACCTGTACGGGTCCGCGGCGGCCTTTGACGTGGCGGATGATGCCGTCCACTACCGGGTCACCAAGGCCTTTTTCGTGGCGCCCGACGGAACCCGCTCACCCATTGAAGAAGCGTGGACATCGCCCTTGGATGTGGGCCCGGACTGGAGCGTTCAGCTGGGCGTGCGCCGGCATTTCGGTGCCTCGTCCACCGTGGCCCTGGAAGGCCTCTTGACGGGGCCCTGGCCTTACGCCTACGATCAGGGCCGAAGGACGGGACGTTTTCAAGGGGAACGCCATGTGCGCGCATCATGGACCTGGCACCATGCCGGCACTCGAGGCGCCACGCTGCAACTGGTGGCCGATAACCTGCTGGATCGCGGCGGGTCCGTGCCCGGGGTTTTTGGACCTGCGGAACGCCCGCCCCTGCGCGTGTGGCTTGAATGGCGCCTGGATTTTTAGCGGTCGAAAAACGCCCGGGCGGTGGCCGGCCGGGCTTTGAAGGCTTTTGGGGGCCTTCATGCCGTGGCGCACGGGCCACGGGGCCTTTTCGTGGCCTATTCGGCCACACGTTCGCCACGGTTTTTTTGCCTATGGCCGATTCCTTCAAAGGGGGCCCACAACGCTCTGAACCGTCATCGGGAAACCGAAAGCTATGGCACGCATCTTAGCCGTCGATGATGAACCCAAAGTGCGAACGCTTCTCAGCATGCTGCTGTCGGCTCATGGCCATGACGTGCTTGTCGCCGAAAACGGCCGTGAGGCGCTGGACATTCTTTCGCGCGACACGGTGGATCTTCTCATCACCGACATTCGCATGGAGGGCATGGACGGCCTGAGTCTTTTGCAGGAAGTGAAGGAACGGGAACCGGGCTGCCCCGTGATCTTTATCACCGCCTACGCCACGGTGGAATCCGCCGTGGAAGCCTTGCGGCTGGGCGCCAGCGACTACGTGGTCAAACCCTACGAGGAAAAGGATCTGCTGCTGGCCGTGGAACGGGCGTTGGGCGTTCGCCGCCTGCTTCAGGAAAACATTCGATTGCGCCACGCCCTGAGCGCCGGTGCCGTGGAAGACGCCGTGTTCGCGTCGCCTGCCATGAAAAACGTCCAGCGCACGGCCCTCAAGGTGGCGGCCAGCGACGCCACGGTGCTCATCACGGGAGAATCCGGTGTGGGCAAGGAAGTCATCGCCCGCCTCATTCACCAGGCAAGCCCGCGCCACAAGTCTCGGTTTGTGGCCGTCAACTGCGCCGCCGTGACCCCGAGCCTGGTGGAATCGGAACTGTTCGGCCATGAACGCGGGGCTTTTACCGGAGCGGACCGGCGCCGGGAAGGCAAGCTGGAATTCGCCAACGGCGGCACCTTGTTTTTGGACGAGGTGGGGGATCTGCCCTTGGAAGTGCAGGCCAAACTGCTTCGAGCCCTTCAGGAACGCAGAGTGCAGCGCATCGGAGGCAACCAGGACATTGCCGTGGACGTGCGCGTGCTGTGCGCCACCAACATGGACCTGGAACACGCCGTGGCGGAAGGGCGTTTTCGTAAGGACCTTTACTACCGCCTGGCCGTCTTTCCCCTACACGTGCCGCCGCTTCGCGAACGGCCCGAAGACATTTTGCCCTTGGTGGTTCACTTCATTCAGCGCTACACGCGAAAGCCCTGCGCGCCCACCGAAGCGGCCACGCCCGCCGCCCTTCGCCTGCTTAAGGACTACGCCTGGCCCGGCAACGTGCGGGAACTGGCCAATGTGGTGGAACGCGTCATGATTCTGCGCGGCGGCACCCCGCCCATCACCACCGATGACCTGGCGTTTCTGCGGCCCGAAAAGCCGCGCCGCGACGTGACCGACCTGGTGGAATTCCCGCCCGAGGGGCTGGATTTTGACGCGCTCATGCGCCGCGTGGTGCAGCTGGCCCTGGATCGAGCCGGTGGCAACCAAAGCCGAGCCGCCAGGCTGCTTCGCCTCACGCGAGGCCGCTTCCGCACCCTCCTCAAGCACCTCAACCACCCCACCGACTAACCCCCGGGGTCGATCTATTGTATTGGGGTCAGACCTTTATTTTTGAATCGAACCTGGGGGTAACACCGAGGGGTCAGACCTTTATTTTTGAACTGATCCTTGGGGCAAACTTTTGATTTTGAAAGCCAGCCCAATGCATCCATCGGGGTCTGAACACCGGGGGTCAGACCTTTATTTTTGAATGCTGGCCTAACGCGCCTCGGCGGTCAGGGCCATTGGTCGTCATTGGGGTCATCGTCATTGGGGTCAGACCTTTATTTTTGAATTGATTCTTGGGGTAAATTTTTGATTTTGAGGGTTAGCCCAACGTTAGGGGGGCGTGATTGGGCAGGCCACAGGCCTGCCCCTACAGGTTTGAACACCGGGGGTCAGACCTTTATTTTTTGAATGCTGGCCTAACGAGCCTCGGCGGTCAGGGCCATTGGTCGTCATTGGGGTCATCGTCATTGGGGTCAGACCTTTATTTTTGAATTCATCTATTGGGGGCAGACCTTTATTTTTGAATCGAACCGGGGTGTGAACTGCTGGGGTCAGACCTTTGATTTTGAATTTCCGTGTTTTTTGTGTTGGTGGGGTCGGGACCAATCCTGAGATCTTTCCGCGTATGTCCACCGTGCCGTGGGCCGCAAGGACCATGCCGGATACGATGGCGCGCCGTTTGGGTTGCCCGAGCCGTTGCGTCCATGAATGGCGATGAATGGGCCTTTTTCCAACGATAGACTCAGGCGGTCCAAGGCGGTCAATACACGACGTGAAGGTTTTCTGAAAAGGATTTCCTTGAGCCCATCGGCAGAGGTGGAATAGCCTTTGAAGCGCTAGACCTGATTTTTATCGCGATGATGGTCGCTATGCATTCTTTTCCACAACCTTTTGAAAGACGTCGACCATGGCCCGAGCCGTTTTTTCCCAGCTGAATTGGCGAGCGCGCTCAAATCCTCGTTGTCTGTATTCTTTCCGTCGCCGGCCATGGCTAAGAAGGTCGTCCAGCACGGCAGCCAGGCCGTCGGGATCGTGCGGTTCGATGAAAAGGGCCGCATCCCCGGCCGTTTCCCGCAAAGCCGCAATGTTCGAACACACCACAGGACAGCCGCAGGCCATGGCTTCCAGCACGGGAAGACCAAAGCCTTCATAAAGGCTGGGATAAACCAAGGCCGTCGCTCCTGAGTACAAAGCCGCCAACGTCGCATCGTCGACAAAACCCGTGAGCACACATCGCGGCGTCCGTGACCCCCCTCGCTCCACAGCCTCCCGCAGCCACGACTTATCCCCCCAACCGTGCCAGCCCGCCAGCACCATGGGGGCCGACGCCCCCAGGCGTCGAAGGGCGTCCCAGAAGAGACGTAGATTCTTTCGCGGCTCCAAAGATCCCACAAAAAGCCAATAATCGCCGTCCAGACCAAAGCGGCGGCGCACGGCGGCGACCTCTTCGGAAGATCTTTGGGAAAAAATGGGGTCCGGAGCCAGAGGCACGGCCGTCAAGCGATTGTCGGCCACTCTCAACCGGGCTCTGGCTTCGTTCAAAACCGCATGGGAGATGGTCACGATGTGGGACGCGTAGCGGAGGCGCCGCGCAAAAAAGAGACGGTAAAACCAGACGCGCTCTCTGGGATGCGTATGAGCGAATCGGTCCAGGGAGAAATCAAAAAGGCTAAAGACCGTGGGCACTCGATGCTGCGCCGCAGGGAAAAAAGACGCTTCGTGATAGATGTCATAGGACGCTTGACGGCACACCCGCCGCAGACGCCACTCCACCTGCACCTGCCTGAGGATTCTCCGGCCCAGGACCACAAGGTCCGGAAGTTTCCACACCGCATCAGTCCGTGTCTGCCATTGCTTTGGGTCCGCCGCCTTGGGCATGTCTCGACGCACACGCCACCCGTCAAAGTAGCTGATGCACAGGGGCAACGGGCCAAAAGAAAGCTTTTCCACAGCTTGGTAGAGGCATCTTAGGGTGCGCCCAATGCCCGTTTGCAGACCCGATAGCGGGATGGCATTCACCAAAATGTCCACAGCTTTTCAACTCCCTCTCAAGGCTTCATCCCATTCGGCATTCTGTAAGTCTGGGGTCAGACCTTTATTTTTGATTCCTGACCTGGCTCGCGCGTTTTGCAATGACACTGATGGTGGCAAAGTGCAATTCTAAAAATTCCCCCACTTCTCTCAGCTTGTAGTGATAGGTCCACACAGCCTGGCAAATCCGTTCATTCCGCGTTGCCTCGTCGGAGATACCCGAAAACAGCTCTTCCAGGCTCGGCCGGGCCGCAAACCGTTCTTTCTTCCGAAGTTCAGGGTCAAGGGGCTTCTGCGAAAGCAAGGGCGCAAGTTGTTCCACAAATCCAGCGGTTCCCAAAAAGGCCCCCGCGCGCAACTCTTCCCATGCGTTGACCCCTTTCCCTTGCGACACAAAACGGCGGTAGGCCCGAACCGCCCGCGCTCGATCGGGGCCAAACTGTGACAGAATCCAATCCACCGTCAGGAACTCGGGCACCTCGATCTGGCCGGACGTCGCCCGATAACTGCTCCAAGGCCAACTCTGAACGGTACGGACCAGCCCCGCTCGAACAGGATTTAGCACAACGTACCGGGTCACCTCTAAAAGATGGCTCTCCTTTTCCACAAGGATTGCCTTGAAGCGCCCTTGAAAGAGATGACCGACACGTCGGTGCCGTCGGTTGAACCACTGGGTGTACACCCCATTGAGACGTTGCATTCCCCGAGACAGATTGGCCTGTGGAGTTTCGATGATCAGGTGGTAGTGGTTTGTCATCAAACAGTACGCATGACAAATCCAGGTGTATCTGGCAACCGAATCAGCGAGAATCTCAAGAAACCGACTACGGTCCTCCTTGCCGAGGAAAATGTCTTGTTGCGCGTTTCCTCGACTCGTTACGTGATAGACAGCTCCTTCAAATTCTACTCGCAGCGGCCTTGCCATAGCAAAATTCCTCAAAAACAAACGGTATCAAAAATAAAGGTCTGACCCCGTCGCTGCGCGATGAGCCTTCAAGCTTCCCCGAAAAACCTTGCTTTGTCGTCCGTCCTCCGCAGTCCGGCATCCATCCCATCGTCCACATCTGGCTCCCAACTCGCGATCCTGTTGCCCGCCGCCGCTCACTCTGCTAGACAGAAACAACAAGATCCGGATTCGCGCGATGATTTGGCGCTGAAAAGCAGAGCCATGCGGCCCCGTGTCAAGGGTTGTTGAGCCATCAACGGGTCGGCACAACGGATCATCCCTGGGCGACATTTCCCGCGTCCTGTGACAATAACAAGGACAATGGGTGGCATGGTCTATGCTCTGGCGCAACACCCCCCTTAACCGTTCAAGAGGAGGTTGTTCATGGGACGAACAGGTCGAGGGCAGCTTTTTGCAGCCATTTTGATTTTGACGCTCTCGGCCTCACCCGCGGCTGCCGTGAAATTGGGGATCATCACCGGAGGGCCAAAGGGAACCTCCTATCAGGTGGGACTGAACCTGCAGGAACTCATGAAATCGCGGGGTTATGAGTTGGAGGTCTTCCATTCCAACGGGTCGGTGGAAAACGTTTACGCGGTCTACAAGAGGCCCGGCGTGCAGCTTGGAATCGTCCAATCGGACGTTTTGGCTTTCGTGGCCAAGGTGCGGACCCCTTTGGCCCTTAAACGCATCGCACAGAAAATCAAGATCGTGTTTCCTCTGTACGATGAGGAAATCCATGTGGTGGGACGAAAGGACATCAGCGACTTTGACGACTTGGAAGGAAAGCGCGTTGCCATCGACAAGGAAGGTAGCGGGACGTATCTCACGGCCAAAATACTTTTTGAAATTTCTCAAGTGAAACCTGAGGAATTGGCCCCGGTGGGAACCGAAGAAGCCCTGGAACGGATCAAAGCCGGCACGCTGGACGCCATGATCTATGTGGCCGGTTGCCCGGTTCGGCTCTTTAAAGAAAACGTCAAAGCCGAAGATCAGCTGAAGCTCATCCCCCTGACCAACACAAAGGTGGTGGCATTCTACCCTCAGGCCGTCATCCCCGCAGGGACATACGACTGGCAAAAGGAAGAAGTCCCCACGGTCGCCGTTAAGGCCATGCTCATCACCTACGATTACCGGTTCGGACATTGCGGCGAGGTGGGGCGGTTTTCAAAAATTCTCTATGAAAATCTCGATTGGCTGCGCCGGCATGGGCATCCCAAGTGGAAGAACGTGGACCTTTCCTATCAACTCAAGGGTTGGGAACAGTACGAGTGCGTTCGAAGGGAATTGGGCACCGGCACACCGGTCGAGCTGCCGAAATCCGAGGACGTCAATCCCGTGCTGAAAGCCATTCAAAAGCTCTTTTAAGACCAACCTCATCACCACAAAAAGGGACGGCTATGATTCGCAAAGCTTTTTGGATGGTTGTCACTATGGTCCTCATGGCCGCCATGCGGGGACCGGGTTTCGAAGCCGGCGGCACGGCCGACGACACCCTGAAACGGACGCTCCCTTGTGTCACCGTTGAAGAGGACCGGTACCGAGCGCTGTTCGATTTCGTCCAGTTGCCCAGGACCCTTCTGGAGCCTACGGAAAACTCGCCAAGGCCGGAAAGACACCAATGGCGGGACCTCAAGGCGGCGTCCTGGACGCCTCTTTGAACATTCTTAACGCCGTGGTCGTGGACCAAGGCCAACCTTGGGGCGCCTTGTCGATTTGACGTGCGCGTGCGTTGAACGTTGGCTTAAGAACCTGAAAACCGAAGAGCGTGAGATCTATGTATCTCGATTTCTACGGATTCCGTTCGGAACCCTTTCACATCACGCCGGATCCGGATTTTCTGTATTTAAGTCCGAGTCATAAGGAGGCGCTGGCGGCCATCATTTACGGCGTGCAGCAACGCAAGGGCTTCATCACGATCACGGGCGAGGTGGGCCTCGGCAAGACGACCATCGTGCGCAGCTATCTGGAACGCTATGACCGCAGCCGAATCAAGACCGTTCTGGTGTTCAACGCCAACGTATCCTTTAAGGGGCTGCTGCGGGTGATCTATCGCGAACTGGGGCTGGATCCGCCCGATCTGGATCCCTATGAGATGGTCCTCGATCTTCACATGCGGCTCATTCAGGAATACCAAGAAGGCTGGAACGTGGTGCTCATCATCGATGAAGCCCAGAACATGCCCGTGGAAACTCTGGAAAATCTTCGCATGCTGTCCAATCTGGAAAGCACCAAGGACAAACTCCTTCAGATCGTCCTCATTGGGCAGCCGGAACTGGAACACCTTATGAACCAGCACCGGCTGCGCCAGCTCAAACAGCGCATTGCCATCCGCACCAAACTCAAACCGCTCACTCCCAAGGAAAGCTTGGAATACATTCGCCACCGTTTGTCCCGGGTGCAGATTCAGCCGAGGGAACCTTTCAGTGCCAAAGCGCTGGAACTCATTGTGCGAGAAGCCCAGGGTATTCCTCGAAAGATCAACATCATCTGCGACAACGCCTTCATCACGGGCTTTGGTTACGGACAAAAAACCATCACGCCGAAAATCGTTCGAGAAGTGGTGAACGACTTGGAAGGGCGTTCCCACGAGCCATCCCGCCGCCGCAAACGATTTGCCGCGGTGCTCGTGGGCGCCGTGATTTTGGCGCTGGTTTTGATGTGGCATTTCGAAGTGCCGCGCACCACGGGGGCCTGGCTTCTGGAAACCGTAAAACGCCTTTCCACGCAGTGGATTCAGGCCCTAAAGACGCCTTTGCTCCAGAACCCCTTGGAAGGCACCGGCCCCCCGGAAACCAAGTCCTCTGCGGTTGCCGACTCTTTCGGCAACGGAAAGACCATCGGGCAGCGCGTCATCAAGCCCCTTCCCTTGCCGGAAAAAACCCCGTGGGAGCCAAAAGCCGTCAACGAAGAACGGCCGTCGCCGTACATGACTGCACGGGAAACAACCCCGTCGTCAGGGGAAAAGAGGAAAACACATCCAGACCCATCGTCCGCACGGCGAAGGAAGCCGGCCGCGGTTGAGCAAGGCCAGGCCATGCTCGGCGCGGCGCACAGTCTCTCCATCATGGAACGGCTTGGTAGCCCCCCTGGTTATGGCTTCTGGCCGACGACGGACCCAGGGCTTTCGGGAGCGTGGGACCCGGAAAGGGTAAGACTGTTCCAAGAGCCCAAGAACTATCTTTCCCGTGCGGCTCCATTCACAGCACCGACACGGGACAAGACCCCCTTGCAGCCTTCCACCTCGGCCGCCAAACCGCCCGCCCGTTCTGCCCACCCCGATGTTCCCCAGCCGGATCCCGGCCGCGTCATCGACTGGATTCTCAACAAAAGAAATCTGGGGTCAGACCTTTAGAACTTTGGGGTCAGACCTTTAGTTTTGATACTCTGCTGCAAAGTGGGGGGGGCGAAGTTTGAGAATGCTGTAAACTTTGAGGTCAGACTTTTATTTTTGATTCTTAACCTGGCTCGCGCGTTTTGCAATGACACTGATGGTGGAAAAGTGCAATCCTAAAAAATCCCCCACTTCTCTCAGCTTGTAGTGATAGGTCCGCACAGCCTGGCAAATCCGTTCATTCCGCGTTGCCTCGTCGGAGATACCCGAAAACAGCTCTTCCAGGCTCGGCCGGGCCGCAAACCGTTCTTTCTTCCGAAGTTCAGGGTCAAGGGGCTTCTGCGAAAGCAAGGGCGCAAGTTGTTCCACAAATCCAGCGGTTCCCAAGAAGGCCCCCGCGCGCAACTCTTCCCAGACATTGACCCCTTTCCCTTGCGACACAAAACGGCGGTAGGCCCGAACCGCCCGCGCTCGATCGGGGCCAAACTGTGACAGAATCCAATCCACCGTCAGGAACTCGGGCACCTCGATCTGACCGGACGTCGCCCGATAACTGCTCCAAGGCCAACTCTGAACGGTACGGACCAGCCCCGCTCGAACAGGATTTAGCACAACGTACCGGGTCAACTCTAAAAGATGGCTCTCCTTTTCCACAAGGATTGCCTTGAAGCGCCCTTGAAAGAGATGACCGACAAGAATGGTGGGGTCAGACCTTTATTTTTGATTCTTGACCTGGCTCGCCCGTTTTGCAATGACACTGATGGTGGAAAAGTGCAATCCTAAAAAATCCCCCACTTCTCTGAGCTTGTATTGATAGGTCCGCACAGCCTGGCAAATCCGTTCATTGCGCGTTGCCTCGTCGGAGATACCCGAAAACAGCTCTTCCAGGCTCGGCCGGGCCGCAAACCGTTCTTTCTTCCGAAGTTCAGGGTCAAGGGGCTTCTGCGAAAGCAAGGGCGCAAGTTGTTCCACAAATCCAGCGGTTCCCAAGAAGGCCCCCGCGCGCAACTCTTTCCATACATTGCCTCCCTTCCCTTGCGACACAAAACGGCGGTAGGCCCGAACCGCCCGCGCTCGATCGGGGCCAAACTGTGACAGAATCCAATCCACCGTCAGGAACTCCGGCACCTCGATCTGGCCGGACGTCGCCTGATAACTGCTCCAAGGCCAACTCTGAACGGTACGGACCAGCCCCGCTCGAACAGGATTTAACACGACGTACCGGGTCAACTCTAGAAGATGGCTCTCCTTTTCCACAAGGATTGCCTTGAAGCGCCCTTGAAAGAGATGACCGACACGTCGGTGCCGTCGGTTGAACCACTGGGTGTACACCCCATTGAGACGTTGCATTCCCCGAGACAGATTGGCCTGTGGAGTTTCGATGATCAGGTGGTAGTGGTTTGTCATCAAACAGTACGCATGACAAATCCAGGTGTATCTGGCAACCGAATCAGCGAGAATCTCAAGAAACCGACTACGGTCCTCCTTGTCGAGGAAAATGTCTTGTTGCGCATTTCCTCGACTCGTTACGTGATAGACAGCTCCTTCAAATTCTACTCGCAGCGGCCTTGCCATAGCAAAATCCCTCAAACACAAACGGTATGAAAGATAAAGTTTAACCCGTCGCGCAGCGGGCTTGCCACAACAAACTAACTAGAGCACAACTCCTATCAAAATTAAAGGTCTGACCCCAACTGCATGTGCATGTGCATTTATCTGGCAACCAGATCAGCGAGAATCTCAAGGAACCGAATATGGTCCTCCTTGTCGAGGAAAATGTCTTGTTGCGCGTTTCCTCGACTCGTTACTTAATACTTAATAGACAGCTCCTTCGTATTCCACTCGCAGCGGCCTTGCCATAGCAAAATTCCTCAAAAACAAACGGTATCAAAAATAAAGGTCTGACCCCGCCCTAAATCCTATCAAAAATAAAGGTCTGACCCCAACCGATTGTTGTCTTGGGGGAGGGTGCGGTGTTATAGAGCTGTGCGCGAGGACGCGAGATGGCCAAGCCGAAAGAGGTTCGATGGCTTTGCAAAAACACCTTAACTCTTCAGAACCAACGGCGGAAAAGGAACCCCAGAGCTCGGCACGACGCCGCTTGCGGCGGCGGCCAAACCGGTACGTGTGCGCCGTGTGCGGGCAAGAACTTCCTTTCTGCTGGACCTGCCCGTGCGGCTTCATGATCTGTTCCGATTGCATGGAAGAAAACTTTTGGGGCATGACCTGCAACGGCATCACCTGGACCTGTCCGGACTGCGGGGCCATTCGCGGTTTCGGCAATCAATGACGGCAAGGGAAGGGTTTTCTTATGGCACGACAACGCGTGGTCATTGTGGGGGCGGTGGCTTTGGGACCCAAAGCTGCCTGCCGCATCAAGCGGCTTCGCCCCGATTTCGACGTGGTCATGGTGGACCAAGACCAATACATTTCCTACGGCGGATGCGGCATACCCTACTATGTTTCCGGGGACGTGAGCGATCTGTCGGCGCTCATGAGCACCAGTTTTCATATGCTACGTACGCCTGAATTCTTTGAAAAAGCCAAGGGTGTTCGCGTCATGACGCGAACCCGGGCGGAAGCCATCGACCGGCGCCGCAAGGTGCTTCGCCTTCGACGCCTGGAAACCCAGACCGAAGAGGAGCTTTCCTACGATTACCTGGTGCTGGCCACTGGCAGCGTTCCCAACACGTTGCCCGTTCCCGGCCTGGATCATCCTCGCGTCTTTCGGGTGTCCAATTTGCATGATGCCGCGGCCATCAAGGAAATGCTGGCCAAAGGGGCCGTGGGCCGCGCCGTGATCATCGGCGCCGGGGCCATCGGATGCGAAATGGCGGAAGCGGTCAGCGACATGTGGGGCGTGGAAACGTGCCTTGTGGACATCGCGTCACACGTGCTGCCCGGTGTGTTGGACTCCGTACCGGCCCGAATGGTGTCCGAGCATCTCCAGGAGCGCGGCGTGGCCGTCTACACCGAAGAGACGGTTCGGGAAGTGATCCCGGGCTCGGAAGACGGCTCCCTTACGGTGCGAACGGACAAAAGGGATTTGGACGCGGACTTGGTCATCACGGCCGTGGGCGTTCGCCCCAACGGCCGGCTCGCCCGCGAGGCCGGCCTGCTCGTGACGCCTCGAGGGGGCATCGTGGTCAATGAGCGCCTGCAGACATCGGATCCCTGGATCTACGCCGGAGGGGACTGCATCGAAGTGATGCATCACATCACGGGAAAGCTCTTTCACTTTCCTCAAGGATCTTTGGCCAACCGGCAGGGGCGCATCATCGGCACGAACATCGCCGGAGGACACGCCACGTTTGAAGGGTCCGTGGGATCCTTTGCCGTCAAGGTTTTCGACCTGGCCGTGGCAGCCGCGGGCCTTTCCTTCAAGGCCGCTTGTTCGGAAGGCTTTGACGCCGTGCAGGCCCTCGTCATTCAAGCCGATCGCGCCCACTTTTATCCCACACAGGACCTCATGACCCTGGCCCTGGTGGTGGATCGAAGAACACGAAGGCTGCTGGGCATTCAAGGCGTGAGTCGCAATGGAGACGCCCTTGTGGGCCGCATCAACGCCGTGGTGCCTCTTTTGGCTCGGCACGGCACGGTGGAAGACCTATCCAACCTGGAAGTGGCCTACTCGCCACCCTTTGCTTCCGCCATGGATATCCTCAATGCCTTGGGGAACACAGCCGAAAACATTCTGGACGGCCACAACGTCACCATGGATCCCGAGGACTTTGAGCGCTGCTTTTTGCAAGAAGCCAGCCCAGAAGTGGTCTGTTTGGATGTGCGCGGGCCTCGCAACGCCGCCCCCTTTGTGGAGGCTTTTGGCGACCGCTGGCTCAACATTCCGCAGGAAACTCTGGCCGAAAGGCTGGATGCGCTCCCCAAGGACAAGCGTCTTCTGGTGATGTGCAATTCGGGCGTGCGATCCTACGAAGCGCTTCTGCAACTTCGAGCCGCAGGCTTGGAAAACGCCGTCAATGTCCAAGGCGGCGTGGCGGCCATCAAAAAAGCGGGCATGCTTTCATTGGATAAGGATGAGGACACGTAGAACGGCCGGGGGCCCTGGTTCATTGGGTTTGCACGGCGAGCTTCCAGTTACGCCGCACGCTGCTGTTGACGCAGCGTATGCATTGGTCTAGTAAAGGAACGTCCACGTCTTCAACGTGGCGTTCTTTGATAAGGTGAGAGGATCAGGTACCCGCATGCGGGTTGAAAAGGGAAGACGGTGTGATTCCGTCGCGGTCCCGCCGCTGTGAACGGGGACGAAAGCCGATGAACCCACTGTCCCATGGGCATGGGATGGGAAGGGCGGCCGGTAGGGTGATCCGTGAGCCAGAAGACCTGCCTGAATCCTTTCATGGAAGGGAACCCGATGGTAAAGGGCTCTTCCGCCGTCCAAAGGCTTCGAGGTCCAGGTCTTTGGACGAGACAAGGGATGAAGAAAACGGGTGCAATCCTTGGAACGGAAACGTTTCAAGGATTTTTTGTTTCCCAAGGAGCGCATGGTCCATGACACTCCAGGACAAGGCAGCCGACGGCCCACGCGGGCCGCTGGTTTCGGCCGGACAAGCCATTGAAGACCTAAGCTTTCGCATCATCGACGCCGAAATGGGGCCCCACGGGTATCCACCCGATCAGTGGTCCATTGTGCGTCGCGTGATTCACACCACGGGCGATTTTGAATATGCGCGGCTCATAAGAATTCATTCCCGAGCCGTGGAAGCGGGCTGTGAAGCGCTGCGCCGGGGCGCTACCATTTATGCGGACACCCGCATGATTCAGGTGGGGCTTTCTTCAACGCGGCTTCAATGGTTTGGCAATGCCGTCGTGGTGCCCGCATCACAGCCGGCCGTACGCGACATGGCGCATCGAGATGGGCTGACCCAATCCGCGGCCGCCTTTCGCCATGCCGGGCCCAATCTTCATGGGGCCATCGTGGCCGTAGGCAACGCCCCGACGGCCCTTTTGGAAACGTTGCGGCTCATGGAACAAGAACACATTCGGCCGGCTTTGGTGGTGGGCGTTCCCGTGGGTTTTGTGCAGGCCGACACCGCCAAGGAAGCCTTGTGGCAAGACCAGGCCGTGCCGTCCATCACGGTGCTCGGCCGCAAAGGGGGAAGCTCGGTGGCTGTGGCCATTTTGCACGCCCTGATGGAACTGGCCCACGGCGCGGACGCGGCCCCGGTTCGCTGACGGCGCAGAAGATCCGTTGCCGCTCGTCCCTTTCCATGGCGCGTTTGATGGCGCACGGCATGGAAGCACCGCGACGGCGATCTTCCGGAGCCGCGCCGCGTGGCGAGACTCGGACCCATGGCAGAACCGGCCCCGGCGGAGTGCCGCGCGGCTCGATGATTTGTGATCCCCATACCCAATCGGCTCTACAATGGGCTCGAAAAAAGGAAAAATTTCATGCTGGGAACGCTGTACGGCATCGGTGTGGGTCCGGGAGACCCGGACCTTTTAACCCTCAAGGCAGTCAAGATTCTCGGTCGTGTGGGCCACGTGTATGCCGCTTCGTCCTCGTCCAACGACTACAGCCTGGCATTGGAAATCGTTCGCGATCATTTGCGCGACGGTGTGCCCGTTCACTTTTTGGACTTCCCCATGACCTTTGACAAGAATCACCAGGAAGAAGCCTGGCGGGCCAATTGCGACACGGTGGCGGAGCAACTGGAAAATGGCGTCGATGTGGCCTTTCTCACTCTGGGCGATCCCATGACGTTCAGCACCTTCATCTACCTGTGGCGCACGATAAAGTATCGGCTGCCATCGGTGCCCGTGGAAATCGTTCCAGGGATCACGTCCTATCAGGCGGCTGCCGCGTGCGCCGGGGTCGCCTTGGCGGAAGCGGAAGAAACCCTTACCATCATTTCCGGCGCCAAAGGCGGCCGGCGCCTTTCGGATATTCTTCCCTTTTCCGACAACGTGGTCCTTATGAAAGCTTACAAGCAGTTTCCGCAGATCCTTGACCAGATTCGCCGTTTCGGCCTTGAGGACTCCGTGTGCTTTGTCAGCCGCTGCGGCCTCAAAGGCCAGGTGGTGGAAAAGGACTTTCGCGCCCTGGAAGACCTCAAACCCCATTACCTTTCTCTCCTTATCGTCAAAAAAGGGGCGCGTTGACCTGGGCGCCTGTTCGAGCATGGGCTTTTGGCCCACGGCCATGTCCATCACTTTCAACGGGCGTCCCTAAGAAGCCGATCATGCATTTCAAGACAGCCTGCACGAGGATTCAGGAGAGCCCGTGAACGCGACCCATGCCCCTTCGGCCCCACGTTCTTCGGTGTCCGGAACCACGGCGGCGGCGGGCAAACTTTCGGCTGCCGCAAGGGGGTGGCGAATTCGTGCCTTTTGGGTCACCATCATCTTTCTGGTGCCGGCACTTTCATTTTATTGCATCACTGTCGGCCCTTACGCCATCGAATCCCACACCCTGTGGCGCGTCTTGGGGTCAATTTTTCATGCGGCACCGTCGGCGCTTTCAGAAAAAGAAACCGCCACCGCCCATTACATTGTCGTGCATCTTCGACTGGCGCGCGTCGCCCTGGCCCTTCTTGTGGGCGCCGCCTTGGCCCTATCGGGCACCGTCTATCAGGGGATTTTGTTGAACCCTTTGGCGGATCCTTTCACGCTGGGCGTGTCCACGGGCGCCGCCTTTGGCGCGTCCGTGACCATTCTTATGGGGTGGGCGTCCTGGAAGCTGGCGGGCATCAGTCTGCTTCCCGTGGTGGCTTTTCTTGGGGCAGTGGGAGCCCTCAGCCTCGTCATGCTTTTGGGGCGACTGCACGGCACCATGCACCCCACCACACTGGTCCTCGCAGGGATTATCGTTTCCACGTTTCTTTCGGCATGGATTAGTCTTCTCAAAAGCCTTCACGAGGAATCTCTTTCGGCGATCGTGTTTTGGATCATGGGAAGCCTATCCGGACGCAGTTGGCGCCATGTGCTGGCCATTGTGCCGTATGTGGTGGCCGGCTTCTGGATCATTATGACCCATGCGCGGGAAATGGACCTTTTGGCTCTAGGAGACACGGCCGCGTTTCAAACCGGCGTGGACACCCATGCCGTTCGACGCCGCCTTCTGGGCGCCGCATCCCTGGTGGCCGCGGCGGCTGTCGCCGTAAGCGGCGTGGTAGGTTTCATCGGATTGGTGGTGCCCCATGTGGCCCGGTTGTGCCTCGGGCCCAGGCATCGGCAGCTTCTGCCCGCGTCCATGATGCTCGGCGCCGTTTTGACGCTGGTTTCCGACACGCTGGCTCGAACGCTGCTTCCCGACGGTCGAGAAATACCTCTGGGCGTGGTCACGGCCATTCTGGGGGCCCCTTTCTTCGCCTACCTTCTGATCCACAAGAAAAGGACCGTCGTGCTGTGATTGAGGTCGAACATCTTCATTGCGGTTATCCCGATCGCAAGGTCCTTCAGGACGTCACCCTCACCATTGAACCGGGGGAGTTCGTGGGCATTCTGGGCCCCAACGGATCCGGCAAAACCACGCTGGTTTTGGCCTTAAGCGGCGTGTTGCCTATCCAGTCGGGCTCGATTCGATGGAACGGCCGACCTTTACAGACCATACCGCATCGGGAAAGAGCCCGCCTCATGGCCGTCGTGCCGCAAGACGTCCATGTGACGTTTCCCTTCACATGCCGAGAGGTGGTGGCCATGGGACGATACCCTCACCAAAAGAGAGCCGGCCGGGAAACACCCCAAGACAGGGACGCTCTGCACCGTGCCATGGCCTGGACCGACACCGAGGCGTTGGCCGAACGACCTGTGACGCTTCTCAGCGGAGGGGAGCGCCAGAGGGTCTTTGTCGCCAAGGCCTTGGCCCAGGACACGCCCGTGCTGCTCCTGGACGAAGCCGTCTCCGCCATGGATGTGCACCGAAAGCTTCAGATTTTCGACCTGCTCACAAGCCTGCAGCACAAAGAAAAGCGGACCATCGTCTTTGTGCTTCATGACATCAACACCGCTGCGGTCTTTTGCCGACGGCTGGTGTTCCTCAAGGCCGGTCGCATCGTGGCCGACGGGCCGACCGATCACGTGCTGCAGCCCAAGGTGCTGGAAGACGTCTATGAAACGTCGGCTTTGGTGTACCCTGTGCCGGGCCGAGACGGGGTGCGCCAGGTTTTTTTCACGCGCCCCATGGCGGGGCTCACCACGGATGCGGCGATGCTCGGTTCTTGTGGGGTTATACCGGCATGCGTGCAGCGTTCCCAAATTAGAACTGTCAAGGCATGAGTGGGCTTTTGGCAACGGGGGCGACGCCGCGAATAAGCCCAGCTCGGAGTGAGCGGTCCGCGCCGCCACGTGGGCACGTCCATATGGCTTCCGTCGCCACGCCACACCGTGCGAAGCCCGCGTTCACGCCACACGCCCTGTCCGGTTTGCCCGCAACACCGGGCACCTGACGTCGCGGTGTGCGCCGCTTCCACGAGGGCTTTTTGAAAGGCAAAGGGTGATAAAGAAACCGAGCTTTTGGGTTTGTAACCGGCGCTGCGCCTTGGAACTTTTCCGTTTGGGGCCGGTTCGATCCAACGCGGCTTCAGGAATCGTCGCCCACTTCGGGAGTGTTAGGGGTCGATGCCATCACGAAGCCAAGGCACCGATTTTTGGCGCCGTCCAACATGGAGGGGTGGTTTCATGATGAAATGGGCACGGTCACAATGGGTCTGGACTGTGGTTGGGCTTTTGTTGGCGGTGTGGACACCGTCTGTGAAGGCGGCCGTGCAGGTGGTGGACGATGCCGGGCGAACCGTGCGCTTGGACGCTCCGGCACGCCGCGTCATTGCGCTCTACGGTGCTTTCACCGAAATGCTTTGCGCCATCGGCGCCGAAGACATCCTGGCGGCCCGCACCCAAGCGGACGCTTACCCACCACAGATTCGCGCGCTGCCTTCCGTGGGCACCCACATGCGCCCCAACGTGGAAATGATTCTCGGGCTGCAGCCGGACCTTGTGGTCCAAAGCGCCAGCCGCCGAAATGCCACTCCGGAATTGGCCCGCCTGGAAGAAGCCGGCATTCCCGTGGTAATCTTTGCCCCCAAGGATTTTGAAGGGGTTTTTCGCACCATGGAACGTCTGGGGGTCCTGGTGGGGCGAAGCGAACAGGCGCACACGGCCGTCGAGAACCTGCGCGGCCGCCTTGAGGTCGTTCGATCGATCTGTGGCGCGGCACCACATCGGCCTCGCGCGGTCTTTGAAATTCGGGCACAGCCGCTGGCCGTGGCCGGCCAAGGTGGCATGCCTCAGGCCGTCATGGACGCCGTCGGGGCCATCAATGCGGTGACACTTCCCGATCCCATTGTGCAAACGTCCGTGGAAAATCTTATGGCCTTGGACCCGGATGTGTACCTCGTTCAAATAGGGCCCATGAATCCCCGTCCGAGTCATCCTCGAGACCGCGCCCATTTCGACAAACTGCGTGCCGTGATCTCCGGTCGCGTCTTTGAAGTGGACGAAGCGCTCTATTCCCGACCTGGGCCTCGAGCCGTGGATGCTGCCGAAGAGCTCGCCCGCCGGTTGTATCCGTCGCTGTTTCCGTGATTGAGGCCCCTCGTGTTGGCCATGACCCGCTATGGCAGCCGGCGCCGCAGAGACATGGATCGCCTGCCAGCCCTTCCCGGGCACCGTCAGCGCGACGTCACTTCGACCTCATAGGTGACCTCCACCTGCCCTTGCGCCGGCACATCCACGGGAAAGCGCACCAGCGCCGCGTGCACCTTCTCGTAGGGTTGACCGGACCGGACAATCTTCCAGTCCCCCGAGAAGGTTTCTTCCAACAGCACTCGTTCGGGGTGCGCCTTGGCGTTTTTGACAATCAGGGACCATTGCAGACGCTGTATTCGGTTTCCGATCTTTTTGGCCTCCACGAGGGTCCGTTCCACCTGCACGTCAAAGGAACGGCCGAACTCCAGTTGAAGCATTCCATGGACCGGCGTGTGATCGATGGTGTCTTCGCCCAAGGGAATGGCTTCGCCCTGGGCGGTGATCATGCGGGCGCTCACCACACCCGCCGGAAGAGGAATCCCCAGCCCTGCGGCACCTTCGTTCCGAATGTGGATGAGGATTCGCACCGGTTGCTTTCGGCTTTCTTTGCGCTCAAAGCTCCAATCGGCGCGCGATCCGAATCCTGAACTGACCAGCCGACGTTCAATGGGAACCGCCGAGGCCTTCACCCAAGGCACCTGCACGGGATCCCCCGCCGTCAGGTTCAAGGGTTCGGTCATCCGGTAAAGGTGGTATTCCAGGGCGGGAGACTCTTCCACGGCAGCCGCTTTCGCCTCTCGAACCACACCGGCCATGGGAATCCTGGGCGGTAGCTTACGTCTTGAAACCTGCCGGAGTTCCCCGGCCACAAGAAGCACCTTGATTCCGGGAAAATCCATGTCCGTCGTGTTGTGGACAAGGATGCGGCCTTCCAGAACCGCCTGAGATGCGTCCTCGTTCAGGGTGAGCACGTACAGGGCCTTCCACTGAAGCCCTTCGGCTTCGTAAACGCGTTCCGCTTTCACTTCTACAGGCGCTGTGCCCTTGTTTTCCACGTCCCAGAAGGCTTTGGGCGCAGGAGTGAGTTCCTCGGGAAGGGACGGAAAAAAGATGCCGTGATATTCACCCGTATAGACGCCATCTTCCGTGAGAAAGACGGGCGATCCTCCCTCGCCCCCGTCAAAAACCAGCTGAACCCGACGCACCATGCGAGCATCCAGGCTTCCTTTGGGATTGGTCATCACCACATCCAGAGTTTTACCCACGTAGCTTTTGAGCAATTGGTTTTTCGTAACGGGTCGAAAATGACTCACCAGGCTATACGGCACCACCGTTTCCGCTTCCGCCAAAGGTCGCACGGTCAAGGTTTCCAGATCCATGGTCTGAGGGAAACCTTCCAGCACGACCGTGTGGCGCCCAGGTGGCACGGCCACCGTGTCCACTTCCCGGAACAAGGCGATTCCACTCTGGCTGACCGTCACGGTGCGTTCTTGAACCAGAGCCGAAACCGCGTTGGGTGCCATCACGCCCCAAATAATCCAAAAGGTCCACAGTAGCCATGTACGGCGTGCGTTCATCGTTTCCTCCTTGCGTGGATCACGCTGCCCTTGCCCTTTCCTAAAATGCGGCGGCCCACAACCTCTAAAGGTCCTCGGAACCATGTCTTACGGAACGTTCACGGGAGTGCCGGTTATGCGGGCCGAAGGCCGGTGCTTTTAGGAAAGGATTTCGAAACACCACGTGATAGACATGAGCCCAGGGCCTGTATGCGACACAGCGTCGCGGCCGGCGCCACGCCTTCGAAGCCTTTGCAGCCTTCCGAAGAGGCCCCATACGGCGCCATGTTTTTTCACCGGCCATGACCATCCGTTATTGGGGCGGCTGTGCCGTTGTCGGCGCCGCTTTCACCACGAAACCTTTTATGGCCGTGCTGCGGGTCGCGGCTTCCACGGCTACTGCCAAGGTGCCCTGGCCCGAGTTTTTCTGTGCGATACACAGCCGGCACGTCCTGCTTTGAAAGCGATTCATGCCGATGCGTCGTCCCCGGCTTCTTTGGCGGTGCGGGCCCGAGCCTGGCGGCGTTCCTCGATGAGGTGTGCTGCCAAGGTGCTGAATGGCCAGTTGATGGAATGTTCGGTGACCACGGCAAAGATGGGCTTGGGAAGATTTGCGTCCTTAAACTTCTGTATCAGGAAAAAGATGCCTTTTTGGGGAATGTTGTAAAAGAGCACGATTTTTTCGTCGCACGCAAAGGCTTCGTCCCCTTCCCGGTCGCCGTGAAGGATATCCCGAACCAAAAGGTGGCCCTGACGAGGGGTGATGCTGAAGGCCGGAGGCGCTTGGACCTGCTTCAGCATGCGGTCCAGTTTGTCTTTTTCTTCAGTGGTGAAATTCCATACCAGAAGACGTGGTCGCTCATCCATGAGGGTTCCTTTTTGGGCTGTCTTGAGGAACGGCCGGCATCTTCGTCAACCCTGGCGAAGTCGGCGCACGAACTGATCCAAGATGTCGTAGAGGCGCAGCAGGCTGTCGATCACCACATGTTCGTTGTCCGCATGCTGGCTTTCTTCGCCGTCGGCCCCCCAGACAATGCCGGGAATGCCGAATTGAGAAAGAAAGCGGGCATCGGAGGCGCCGTGGGCTCGGCCCAATCGAGCGTTGGGCACGAGCTGCAGCAGAATAGTCACAGGGCCGGCGGTTTCTCCAAAGAAGAGAGGCTCCCGTTCCAGGACGTCCACTTGGGAACGGACCATGCGGCGGATGGCTTCAACGATGGCTTCCGGGTCGTCGTTTTCCGTGTAGCGAATGTCCAGGTGCGCTTCCGCTGTGTCGGGCACCTGGTTCACGGAGCGGCCGCCGGAAACCATGCCGATGTTCAGGGTCCGGTGCCAGTGATCGTCCGTCTCGGTGGTAAAAAGGGTTTTGACGGCCGCAAGATCTTCCATGAGGATTTCAATGGCGTTTTGACCCAGCCAGGGGCGCGCTCCGTGGGCCGTTCGACCTCGAGCGGTCAGCTTCAGACGAAGGATTCCCTTTTCCTTGACGATGATCTCATGAAGGCTTCCGCCGTCCAAGGCCACGGCGAAATCGGCGGGAATATGGGGGAGCACCGCACGCGCGCCTCGATACCCTCCCACCTCCTCATCGCCCGTGATGAGAAGGCCAAAGCGAAGGGATTCCTGGCCTCGCCCTTGGGCCTGCAGTTCTCTCATGTGCTGCCGGCAGAGGATCATGGACAGCGCCACGGCGTACTTGTCATCGATGCTTCCTCGGCCGTAGAGGCGCCCGTTCCGTTCCACCGGGTCGAACAAAGCCTCCGGCGCGTCCACCACGTCGAGGTGGCTCATGAAAAGCACCGGAACACGCCCCGCCGACGGAAGAACCCAAAGGGATGGAATGCCTTCCACATCCTGGCGCTTCACGGTCACGGGAATGTCTCGAAGAAAGGACTCGATGAAATCGGCACATCGTCGGATTTCTTCCGGCCGCGAGTGCATGCTGCGAAAAGTGATGAGTTTTTTGGTCAGTTCCATGAGTTCGTGCACGGCATATCCTTTCATCGGAAGAGAAACTATGCGAATCTAGTCTGCCACGGGCCGCGTCGAGCATCAAGCGCCAAGTCTTGGGGCGCACATCATTTTCCTGTCGACGAAAGGTCGGCGACGGGGTTATAAAATAAAGGCAAACAAAACCATTGGACATCCTTGGGCGGACGCCGTCGGCAGGGCATAAGGAGTGAGAGATGCGTGTTGTGAACTCCTTTAGGCCACGGCAGCGGGTGGCATGGATTGTTTTTGTAGTTGCCGCTTGCATCGCCTTATGCGCTTTCCCCGCTTTAAGTCAGCAACAATCTTCGGCCCCTGGGAAATCGGTCAACCTCATCAACATCAATACCGCCGATGCAACGCAGTTGCAGGCGCTGCCCGGAATCGGACCCGCCATCGCCGAGCGCATCGTGCAGTACCGGCAAGCCCACGGTCCCTTCAAAAACACCGAAGACATCAAGCAGGTTCAGGGCATCGGCGACAAGAGATACGAGGCCATTAAGGACTTGATTACGACGGAATAAAAGACGGAACCGCCCAAGGATGTCCTTCTTTCGGGGGCTGACACGGCACAACCTTGCGTGTTCAAAGCCCATGCCTTAGGATTTGAATGTCATTTATAGACTCTTTTTCGGAATGCTGAATTAGGCGCCGTTTTCCTACCGTCGCCGCGCGCTTCACAATGAAGCTCACCTCATAGCGGCGTTGTCTGGACGCTGCCGGCGCACCAGGAGTTTGTCGAAAGCATGAGGATCAGGACATGGCGGCGTGCTATCTGCGCATGAGAGAACGCAACGTGGTCAGGAGGTTTCTGTGATCGTACCTTCGGGAGATATGGCGGTATGCCGGCGAGCTCATGAGGTTTTGGAAGCTTATTTGGGCACGTGTGTGGGGGTGGCCCTGTGGGACCGGGAAGCGGGTGTCGGCGGTTTGTTCCACGCTCTGCTGGCGGAACCGCTCATGTCCGGCAGCGTTCCCGCGGAACCTTTGCGTTACGCCTCCACGGGACTTCCCTTGTTCCTTGAAGCTCTTGAAGAAAAGGGAGCCAAGCCGTCTCGCCTGGAAGCCGCAGTGGCCGGCGGAGCCATCGTCGGTCCCGGCCATGACGTGCACCTGGACCTCCAGATCGGGGCGCGCACCCTGGAACGCGTGGAACTTTTCCTGAAGGCAACTCGCATTCCTGTAGTGCTCAGCGAAACAGGCGGCACCTTCACCTGTTGCCTGCGCCTCCATTGCCATAATTGGACTCCGGAAATCATCCCTGTGGGTACCCATTTTTTCCGCCCTGAAGGCCCCCCTAACCACTGCAGGCCCAGCAGGGAATCCCTGGAAAAAGCCATCAAGGACGTCAAACCCATTCCTCAAACCGCCTTTAAGATTCTCGCCCTTCTGCGTTCCGAAACTTATCAGATGGGGGAAATCAGCCGCGAAATTCGCCTGGACCAGGTTCTGGCGGCCAAGGTTCTCGCGCTGTGTAACTCCCCCGTTTACGGCGCCCCGGAAAAAATCGATTCTTTGGACCGAGCCTTGGTCTTTCTTGGGGAAAAGCGCATTCTTCAAATGGCGCTGCAGGTTTTCCTCTCAGGGGTTTTTCCTTCCCGCGTCGGCGGCTATTCCCTGTGCAAGGGTGGGCTCTTTCAGCATGCCGTGAGCACGGCTTTAGGCGCTGAATTCATAGCCCGACGGCTCGGCATGCCCCAGGGAAAAGCCTACACCTACGGCCTTCTTCACGATATCGGTAAGATTGTCCTGGACCAACTGGTGGCTGAGAGTGCTCCGCTGTTTTATCGAAAGGCTTTGCACGGCGATCGCCCCTTAAAGGACATTGAAAAAGAGCTTTTCGGGATGGATCATACCCAAGTGGGAGCCCTTTTGGTGCAACACTGGAATTTGCCCGCCGACATGGCCGATGTCATCTCAGGACATCACCGATCGAATCTGAACGGCGAGCACGCCACGCCGCAAGACGTGGCCTTGATCACCGTAGCCGATTTCATCACCAATCGCTTTCTGGCGGGAAGTCAACTGGAACGGCTGGACCCTCGGCCCGTGATTCCGGCCCTACGCCGCTGTGGCCTGAGCTCGGAAGTGCTGGAAAAGATGATCGCCGACATGCCTCTCGGCCTCATGCGCCAACAAGCTTCCGGCTTTTGACGCCTCGGCGTGGCACAAAGCTTCCAGAAACCCTTCTTCCAAAAAGCGGCAGGATCTCGTGGATGGCGCGTCCCACGGATGACGTGGTCCTGTTCCGTGATGCCATCCACCAAGCCCCGGCCATGAGGCAAAGCCTGAACCGGACGGCTTTGGTGTTGATTGTTAGGCTGATTTGGTTAATATTCGGACAAGACTTCGTCTTTCTAGAAACCATCGCGGATAGTAAGGAACTTTCATGACCACCATGGCCTTGTTGAAAAAGGTCTCCGAATTGGACGCTCCCCTTCGGGATGTGCTGACCGCCATCCTGGAAGAAGTCGAAAACCAAAGGCGGCAATGGGAGCAATCCGTCACGCGCTCAGACTTCGACGCGTTAAAGGACGTTGTGCAAAGGCTTGCCGCGGTGCAAGAACGCACAGAACAAAGGCTCGAGCAGCTCACAGAAGCTCAGCTGGCCACGGTCCAAAGCCTTCAGCAACTGGCCCAGGGTCAACAGAAGCTCACAGAGGCGCAAGAGCGGACGGAAAAAAGACTTGAAGAACTCGCCCTGGCCCAAGAGCGCACGGAAAAACGCGTCGAAGAACTCGCCCTGGCCCAAGAGCGCACTGAGAAAAGACTCGATGAACTCTCCTTGGCCCAGCAGAAGCTCACAGAAGCCCAAGAGCGGACGGACAAAAGACTCGAAGAACTCGCCCTAGCCCAACAACGCACGGAAAAACGCGTCGATGAGCTCGCCCTGGCCCAACAGCGCACCGAGAAAAGACTCGAAGAACTCGCCCTGGCCCAACAACGCACGGAAAAACGCGTCGAAGAACTCGCCCTGGCCCAACAGCGCACCGAGAAAAGATTCGAACAACTGGCCCTGGCGCATGAACGCCTGGAACAAAGGTTTGAGGAGCTGGCCGAGGCGCAACAGCGGACTGAAAAACGCTTTGAGGAAATGCTGGTGGCCCAAGCCCGCATGCAGCTGGCCATCGAGCAGCTGGCCGCGGGTCTCGGAGCGGTTCGCCAACAGGTCGGGGGATTGGCCCGCAGTGTGGGCTACGCCTTAGAAAATGAAGCCTATCGCCATCTGCCCGACTTTCTCAAGGCCAAGTACGGTATCGAAGTCCTGGAACGGATTGTGCGCGCAGAAATCGAAGGGCGGGAAGTCAATCTCTTTGGGCGGGTCCGTAAAGACGGCCAAGAAATGCATCTTGTGGGCGAATCGGTCCTGCGATTGGACGACCGATCCAAATTGACCCAGCTTCAGGAAACGGTGGATGTTGTGGAAGATGCGGTGGGAGGGCCCGTCATCCCTGTATTGGTCACCCATTTTGCCAAAAAAGATCTTTTGGAAAAAGCGGAAAAGCGGGGCATGATCGTCATTCAAAGTTTCGAATGGTGATGTGGCGTCCACACCGGGTGGCAAGAGATGCCATCACGGAAATGGCTTTTCGGCGTTTTTTTCGGCTTCCTTTTGCCGGAGCCCCGTCAAACGGCAATGGGGAAGCTCTTTCCAGTGGCGGCCTTTGGGTCGCGGTTTTCGCCACGCCGTCCGCTTGACGTGTTGAACGCTATCAAAGATCAAGCCGATTCGTCTGACAAGTTCTCGGGTTTTTCGTAGCAAAAGGAGCGGGGGTCGAAATGACCCCCGCGAGAGATGGCCTGCGGAGCCCGAGAAGGTGCCTTTCGTGCAGGTCCCCGTCCGTTCAGGCGCCTGCGCTTCGTCGCGCCGAGCTACTGAGCCCGCATGCCTGGGGCGCCGGCGCCCATGCCCCAGCCCATGCCGCGCCCGTGAGGGCCATAGCCGCAAGGAATGCCGGCATCCTGAGCCCTTTGCCAAATCTGCTGGCGGATTTGATGCATCTCCTGAGCCAGGGTGCCCAGGGCCGTGGGATCCGCTTGGGGATCGTTCAGCATCTGCTGGTATTGCAACTGCTTTTGATACAATTGCTGTCGAAGGGGAGCCACGTCCTGAGCGAAGGCTTGCCCTTCGGGCGTCGCCACAGCCCAACAGGGTCCCATGCCACCTCCGTAAGGCCCTCGAGCCCACACAGGAACCGCCGCCACCAAAACCAAGCCAAAAACCACCAACCATCGCATGCCTTTCATTGCTTTGCTCCTTTCCAGTCTCGTTCATCCTGTGAAGAAAATCCACGTTCCCGGGAACCTCTCACTTTCGGTCCCATTCTTAGGCAAGGGACGTGCCAGGCCATGCGTGTCGCCCCACAAAAACGGCCCCAAAAGTTTTTTCCTTTGATAAATCAATGACTTATTCCGAACACCTCGAGCGAGAGGCACCGGCCTTTTTCCAAAGCCCTGCCCATCACCCCGAAGCATGCTGAGTCAAAAGCATCCACCTGCTGTGGAATTCAACGGGTTGGCTGGATTCTTTTTAACCAGTATGGCCGCCTGAATCCATGGGCCTGATGAAAAACTTCAAGGCATTATCCTTTTGGGCCGATTATTTTTATGGGTCTGGTCATCGTCACGAGAGCCTCACGGCCGAAGAATTCGGGGGGTCTGTGGCATGCAAACGATACAAGGGATGTGGCCGACCATCGGGCGGAAGGTCGTTTATGGCAAGGGCGAGCAAATCTTCCTTCAAGGCGCTAAGCAACGCTGCCTCTACTACGTGGAACAAGGGGCGGTGGAAGTCGCCTTTGGTCAAAACGGCACGACCATCGCCGTGGCCTATATCGGTCCGGGAGAGTTTTTGGGTGAAACGGGTTTTTTCGACGGCGCTTCTCGAGTGCGGAATGTTCGAGCCGCGGAACCCACGGTCTTGCGGATCTATGATTGGGCATCCATGGAGGCTTTGCGTTCCAGGGATCCTCACAGCTACGCCCTTTTTATCACGGACGTGGCCCGGTCCGTGTGCGCCAAATTTCGCCGTGTCCTTGATGAACGAGAACCCCTGACGGCCTATGCTGCCTCTCTTTCCACAGGGCGCCGGCAGTTTCATGAAGCTCGACCGGTGCCCGGCCACTTTTTTCGCACGCCCCTGGGCGGCAGCATCGTCGAGCTGGTGGAAAAAACCAAAGCCGATTTGTTTGACCTGAGCTACGCCGTGCAAAGCATCGGCAAGGACGGCGAACTCAATGGGCTGCAGGAACGCTGCACCTCCATCATGAACCACCTGAACGAGAACCTTCAGGACATGGAACCTTTGATTGCTCAAAGTGACTTTCAAGATGTCGTGTGGGGCTATATTTTTAAAGAAGTTTTTCCCTACCTCATGAGAAGCCGTTTTGCCGAACGCGCCTATTACAAACCCAAAGGGTACGCCGGCGACTATCTCATGATGGAAATGATCTATCGCCATGAACCTTCAGGCGACGGCAAACTGGGTTTTCTCGTGGATGCCTGGTGTCTGAATGCGCCGGCTTCGCGCGCGGTGCGGGGACGACGGTCGTTGCTGGCCGAAGAATTGAAACGGCGTGTCCTAGAACGGACCCATACTTCCGATCCCATACGCATTCTGAACCTGGCCTGTGGGCCGAGCCGTGAATTGTTCGATTTCCTTAAAAGTTGCCCGGAGACTCATCGCGTGGAAGCCACCTTGATGGATGCCGACGTGGAAGCTCTGCACTACACCAACACGGCCGTGAACACCTTTCCTCACCGGGCCACAATTCGCTATCTCAACGACAATGCCGTCCGGTGGGCTTTGGGCCGCACCCGCCAAGAACTGGCTCCGCAGGACATTATCTATTCGGCCGGTTTGACCGATTATCTGGATCGACGGCTCTTTACCGCGTTGGTGCGTCGATGTTATGAACAGCTCAAACCTGAAGGATGCCTCATCATCGGCAACTTCTCTCCGCAAAACCCCAACAGAGCCATTATGGACCACATCCTGCAATGGAAGTTGATTTACCGAACGGAGAAAGATTTGCGAAACATCTTTGCCGAAACGCCTTTTGGACATCGCGTGAGCTGTCTTTGCGAACCGGAAGGGATCAATCTTTTTGCCGTCGCATATCGCGGATCCGAAAACGGACCACGAAAGTCAGATTCCGCCACCTCGTCACGGGGCACCAACTAAGAGATGCCTAAAGCCATGGCGAATGAAAAGCCTTTTGGCGCACCTTGGGCTTTGGAGACCGCCGCCCCTTTGCCCAGGTTGGCCAACCACGAGATGTTGAGGCAGGGCTTTGAAAAAGAAATCCAGGTGCTTCTGCGCGCTCGCGTGAACGTCATTTTGATCATGGGCGGCACGCTCGTGCCCCTGTTCGGCATTCTGGATGCCCTGCTCTTTCCCTCCCTTTTTGAAAAGCTCATGGTCTACCGCATCCTTGCGGCTATCATCTGCTGGGGTCTTTACCTACTCAATCGGCAGCGGCGCCGGCCCATGCCCAGCTTTGCCTTGGGCACCATCGCCTTTTACGCTGTGGGCTTGAGCATCATCGCCATGATCGTGGACACCGGAGGCACGCACACGCCCTATTATGCCGGACTCAACCTGGTTTTTCTCACCTACTGCGTGGTCCTGCCGGTTCCAGTCAAGAAATTGGCCATCCACAGCGTTGTGCTCTATGCGGGCTACGTGGCAGGAGCATTGGGGCTCGATGCGCATCCGACCATGAACACCTTTTTCGCGCACAATCTTTTCATTCTGAGCACGCTGTGCATCATTCTCATCGCCGCTCACATGGACCACAGGCATCGGTGGCGCGATTTTGTCCTGCGTCATGAACTGGCGCAAACACAGGCCAAACTGGAACAGTATTCCAAGAAATTGGAATCGTCAGTTGAGGAAACGGAAACCAAGTACAGACATCTTGTGGAAAATGCCAATGATGCGATTTTTATCTGCCAGGAGGGGCGTATTCGATTCCCGAACCCGCGCACGCAAACCCTTTGGGGCCGGCCTCTAGAGGACCTGGAAGAAAGCCTGCTGTTGGAATTTGTGGTCCCCGAAGATCAGGACGCTCTCGTGGAGCTTTTTGAAGAACTGGAGCGGCATCCCCAGGCGGCACCTCCGTTGAGGACGTTGCGTTTGGAGCAACCATCAGGGCGGATCGTATGGGTGGACATGAACGTGGTGCCCATGGAGTGGCAGCAACGGCCCGCCCTTCTGTGCATCGCTCGAGACGTGACCGACAAGCGGCAGATGGAACAGGAACTGGTACAGATTCAAAAACTGGAAGCCATCGGCACGCTGGCCGGAGGAATCGCTCACGATTTCAACAATATTTTGCAGATGATTCACGGCTGCCTGCAAATTCTTGGGCGACACACCGATGCCGACCATCCCCATCGTCCGCTTCTGGACAAGCTGTTTCAGGCCGTGGATCGAGGAGCCAACCTGACTCGGCAGCTTTTGATTTACGGACGGAAAACCGATGAAAAGGTCGGTCCCGTGGACATCAACGTGGCCGTTGTTCGTGTGTGCGAGATGCTGGAGCGGGTTCTTCCCAAAATGTACCGCCTGGATCTGCATTTGGAAAGTCACCTGGGAAGAATCTCGGCCGATGCCAATCAACTGGAACAGGTGGTCATGAACCTGGTCATGAATGCGCGGGACGCCATGCCCGACGGCGGCACCATCACCATCAAAACCTCTCCGGCAACGGTGGACGAGGTGCTGGCACAAAAACTCGGCATGCTTCGCAGAGGGGCCGCCGTGCGATTGTCCATCGCCGACACAGGCCCGGGAATCCCCCACGAAATTCAAGACCGTATCTACGAACCCTTTTTCACCACGAAACCCCCCGATAAGGGCACGGGGCTGGGGCTTGCCATCGTCTACAGTGTCATTAAGCGGTTTGGAGGAGGCATCGTGTGCGAAAGTGAACCGGGTTCCGGCACACGTTTTCACCTCTATTTTCCCGTCTCCCATGCCGAGTCTAAGGAAGCGGTTCTGGATCGGGAAGAGGCGATACCGGTGGATCTTGCGGGCCTGCACGTCCTTCTGGTGGACGACGAGCCCCATCTTCTAGATATCGGGCAAAGCCTTTTGGAAAGCTACGGCCTGCACGTCGCCACAGCTTCAGATGGCGAATCGGCTTTGGAGCTTTTGAAAACCATGGATCCTAAGCCAGATGGCGTCATTTTGGATTTAAACATGCCGGGCATGGGTGGCGCTCAATGCCTGTCGGAAATCCTTCAGCACTATCCCGAGCTTCCGGTCATCATTGCCACAGGATATCTGGATCCTAAAAAGCGTGAAGAACTCCTGAGCAAAGGAGCCACCGACTTCGTGGAAAAGCCTTTCCACTTTGAGAGAATTCTTCACACTTTGCAAAGATCGCGCATTTGCCGGCTTAGACCCCGGCGTGCCGACTGATTTTTCTTATGGCTCCAACTCTTTTTTCATGACCAAAAAGCTCGTGTCGTCCACATCGACGGTGACCATGCGCTGAATGCGAAAGCCGAATTTTTCATAGAGGTGCACGGCGCCGGCCGAAATGATTTTCACATCCAGGTCCACGTTCTTGATGCCACGCCGGTGAAACGCCTCCAAAGCCTCTCGAACGAGTTCGGAAGCGATGCCTCGGCCTCGAGCTTCCGGGTGCACGGCCACTTTAAGAATGGTTGCCTTGTAATCCTCGTCTCGGCATGTGGCCGCGAGATAGCCTTGCACGCGTTGTCCGTCGTCGTAGACGAGAAAGAAATCTTTAAGCGCGTTTTCCAGGTAATAGGGCGTCCATGGGTTGGGAAAGGACAAGCGTTCGATCTCGGCCACTCTTTCCAGATCATCGGCTTCGGCCTGTCGAACCATGGCTTCGCTCCCCACGCCACAAGCCAAGCCTATGGCCTGCACACCAAAGTGTCCATGGGGCGGACGCAGTGGCGGATTTTTCCCGAAAGGACCTGTTCCATGAACTCATCGCCCAGACGGCGCGATTGTACAATCACTGTATCCCAAAAACGTCGGCGCTGGAAATCCTGCCCGGCAAAAATCCAAAAATCTTTCCGGTCCGGAATGCGCCCGTAAGGCAGGGAGTCGACGAAGCGGCGAGACGGCACCACCAGAAGCACCTCATCCACATGGCTCAAATTGGGCCGCCTCCCGGCAAAACGCTTATCAAACCAGCCGGGAACAAGCCGGTGCGTGTAATGGGGATAAAGAAAGATGCGGTCGGAATTCGGGCGCACCGGCACCGTGACATGGTAATCCGTAAGGCCTCCGTCCCAGTAAGCACCCGAAGGCGCTTCGGGAATGTTCATGATGGGTTCCATGAGCAGCGGAATGGACCCTGATGCCAGAAGGGCCGGAATGACGTTGCTGGCCCGCAAGGGCACGCGGCGAGCGGGCCAGGCGCCGTGATCCACATGACGAAGCAGATCGCCTTGGGTGTGCGCAAAGATGGTTCTTTCAAAGAACCCTTTCAGCCACTTTCGGCGCACCGCATTGGCCGTGAAAGCCGCCGCAAGCCCCACGGCCACCCAAGGCGCGGCCTGCGTGTTCAAAAAGCCTCGTCCTCGAACGGCGACAATGTGCAAACGACGAAGCGGGTGGGTGGCCATGTGCTGAGCTTCCCGATCCCCGACAAAGGATCGCAGCACATTGCCCAGGACTTGGGACACTTCTTGAGGTGTCGGTGTCGAGCTGTAGCTCTGCTCTCGATACGCCGCCAGGAAACGGTCCAGCGCCGCCGCCGGGTCTTTTTGGCAATAGGCGGCAAACCGCCAGGCGCCGATACTGGCTCCCAAAAAATCCACAGGGGATTTGGCATTGGAAAGCCACTCTTGGCACAGCACGCGGTCCAGGCCGTATAGCACAAGCCATTTGGGCCCACCGGCCGCACCGAAAACCCCTTTGATCCGTTCCCATCGAAGCCCTTCGTCCCTCAGCCGATCCAAAATGCGCCGACCGGCGTAGAAATCCAGCCATGGCCCCATGATTTTTCCCGGCACCCCCTGCAAGGTTTTGCCCCAATGCGCCCCGTTGAACGATTTTCCCGCGAGCCGCCTCAGGGCTTTGCCCACATGTCCTTCGACAGACCTTCAATCATTGTGCTATTCGAAAGGGGCTGGACAGCATGATGCCATCTTTCGAACGCACCGACTTTACCACAAGGACCGGTTTTTTTCATGAGGCCTTCGGCTTGAAACAAAGCGTTGCACGGATGAAATTCCATGCGAGTCCTGTCCATTGCGCCGACACCTACGGAAACCCTTGCCGCCCTCGGGGCCTTGGACCTTCTGATAGGCGTGTCCGAAGATTGCGATTTTCCAGAAGATGTGCGCCGCATGCCCACCTACGGCAGCTGGGCTTCTCCTGACTTGCACGCCATCTGTCGAGACCGACCCGATCTCGTATGCACCTTCGGTCGGCATCAAGAGGAAATGGCGCTGTGGCTTCGGGATCGAGGCCTTTCGGTCTTCCACAGCGACCCGGCCACGGTGGACGAGGCTCTGAGGGACATGGCCCGATTGGCCCAAGAGCTGAAAAGGCCTTTGAAGGGAACTGGGCTTGTGGAACGATTGAGCCGTCGTTTGTCGAAAATCGATGCGCAAACGGAGCGCATACCCCCCGACGCACGACCGAAAATCTTTCGCCTCATGCAATGGAACCCGCTCATCACCGTGGGGCCTGGAGCTTTTCAATACGATGTGATTGAGCGCGCAGGCGGCCGGAATTTTTTGGGCCGTGATGCCGATCCGTATGTCAAAGTGTCCCATGAAAAGGTGGTGGCCTGGAATCCCCACATCGTCTTTTTGTGCGAGCCGAGCCTTGCCTTCCTTCTGCGGCAGGATAGCCGATGGTCCTCGTGCACCGCGGTGCGTGAAGGGTTCGTGCGGGTGTTTCCCTGCGGGTTGACCTGTCGAGCCGGACCACGCATTGTGGACATGACCGAGCAACTCCATCGCATGGTCTGGGATTGGTTTGACAGGAAGGGGGTCCCATACACAGAAGAAGGCGCTTTTTGATCATCTGGGACCATCGCCTGTCCCGGGAATGGAAGGCCGTCCGAAAACCACGGCAACCGACACACCCGAACACACGGAATGCCTAGGGGACCGGCCGTGGAAGTGGATTCGACGTCGTCCTGAAGGAGCGCCACGAGACGAGGCGCTTTTGCAGGTGGCGCCGATCCTTTCAGGGGCGTTTCTGAATACCCTTAGGGCAAATCTGTTCGAGAACGGGGGCTGGGCCCTTGTGGATGAAACAAGATCCGACCCCACGAGATCAGCGTGTAAAGGCTATGGCCATCCGGTCTGTAAAGGGTTTCCAAAGCCACGCAAAAAACGTGGTGGACGCTTTTTTAACGATCACCATCACCGGCATGCCCGGAATGATTTCTTTGCCCATGGCGGCAATCTTTTCCACCGTTTCCGGAGGAATGCTCACGCGGCACAAGTAATAAGGCACCCGATGCACCTCATCGTATTGCACATCAGGGGATACGTAAAGCACCGTGCCATCAAAGGTGGGGCTCGTTTTGGGATTTATGGCCATAAACCGCAGGATCGCTTCCGAACCCACCTGGACGTCTTCAATGTCCTGCGTGCTCACTTTGGCCTCCACCACAAAACTGGCTCCCTTGGGCACAATCTGTAAGATGCCTTGCCCGGGGGAGATCACGGCGCCCACGCTACGAACCCGCAGGTTCATGACGATGCCTGCTTCCGGAGCCCGAATCTCCGTTTTTTCCAGATGGTCCTGGACGGCTGCAAACTGGTCCTGAAGCGCCATCAGTCGCTTGACCACTTCCGCCAACTGGTCTTCCACTTCCCGAGCCTGCTCGCTTTCCAGAGCCTGCAAACGCGCCTCCGTCTCCCGCGCCGACGCTTCCATGCGCGCCCGACTCGTGACCACTTCACTCAAGTTGGCCCGCACGGCTTCCAGAGACCTTTGGAGATCCAGCAGCCGGTTGCGGGGGTAATATCCGTCCTCGGCCAGAACGGAGACGGCCTGAATCTGTTCGCCAAGGAGCTCAGCCTGCCTTTCTAAGGCCCGTGCCTGCACCTTTAGGTTGGCTGCCGCCTCCCGATATCCCTCCAGATTGCGCTGAAGCACCTGTTTTTCGTCGGCCCTTTTGGCCCGTCGCACGCGAAACAGTTCTTCTTGAGCCCTCATCACACCCCGAATAACGGGGTCGTGTTCCATACGCCGCACTTCTTCCGGATATTGGATGCGCTCTAACCCCGCTTTTTCCGCTTCCAGCCGGGCCCGTACGACCAGGGCCTGCAAGTATTCGCTGTACACTTGTGCGTATTGGGCTCGAGCCGTGGCATCTTCCAGCCGTATCAACACCTGCCCTTTGTCCACGGCATCTCCGTCCTGGACCAGAATGTCCTTGACGGTACCCCCGTACGGGTGCTGCACCACCTTGGTGAACGTGGCGGCGGTGACTTGCCCCATGGCCACCGCCCCCAATTGAATGGGTGCCAAAACGGCCCACAGGACAAAGGTGAGCCCAAAAAGAACCACGAAACCCAGACCCACCCGCACGGGTTTCCAGTAATCGGAAGCCACATCGCCCGACGTGGGCCCGGTCAGTTTAATGCCCTCCTCCATGTTTTACCTCCCTCAGGCGTCCCGCCTCCTTGGCCCGTTCCCGCAGCATGGCAAACACTTCTTCGCGGCTGCCGAACATTTGCACCATGCCGTTGGCCAGCACCAGAATCTTGTCCACCAGGGACAGAATGTTGGTCTTGTGGGTGATGACAAACACCGTCGTGCCTCGAGCCTTCATGTCCCTGATGGCCGTCATGAGCGCCGCCTCGCCCGATTCGTCCAAATTGGAATTGGGTTCGTCCAGGACCACCAGCACAGGATCGCCGTACAGAGCCCGCGCCAGGGCGATACGCTGGCGCTGCCCTCCAGACAAGAAAGCCCCGCCCTCACCAATGGGTGTTTCATAGCCTTGCGGCATCTGCAAAATCATGTCGTGCACCCCGGCTTTCTGAGCGGCCGCCACAATTTTTTCTCCGTCCAGTTCCCCGTAGCGCGCAATGTTCTGGGCCACCGTACCGCCGAACAATTCAATGTCTTGCGGCACATACCCGATGTAGCCTCCCAGGGACGATCGGTTGTAGTGGTCCAGACGCGCTCCGTCCAAGCGCACCTCCCCGGCCGCCGGCCGCATGACCCCTACCAAGTGTTTGGCCAACGTCGATTTGCCGGCCGCCGTCGGACCGATAATGCCCACCACCTCCCCCGGGGCCACGGAAAAGGTGATCCCTCGAAGCACCTGCACCTGGGTGTTGGGCGGCACCGCCACGAGCCCTTCCACTTTCACGGCCCCTTTCGGTGGTGGCAAGGGCAAACGCAAAGGGTGCGATGGAAAATCTGCCAGGAGATCGTTTAAACGCCGATAGGACTGACGCACGGAAACCAAATGCCTCCACGCGCCCACAGCGATGTCTACCGGCGACATCATGCGGCCCATGAGAATACTGCCCATGATCATCTGCCCTGCAGTGATTTGGTTCTGGAGCACGTAGTAGGCGCCGACACCCAAAACCAAAGACTGGGAGGTGATACGCACAGCTTTGGACACGGCCTGCAATGTCGCGGCACGCCGACTGGCTTCCGTTTGCAACGCCAACATCTTTCCGTAAGACTCAAACCAATGCGCGCGCACGGCGTCCCGCATGCCCATGGCCTCAATCACCTCGGCATTGCGCAAATTCGCCTGCGCAAAGCCAATAGCCTTCTGATAGTGCCGGTTGGATTCCTCGAGAGGGCCACGGGTCATTTTTTCCGACAAAACCGCGACCACCAAGATGACCCCCATACACACCAAAGCATAGACCGCGATCATGGGATGGATTAGATAAATGACCGCCAGATACAGGGGAACCCACGGAGTGTCCAACACCGCAAAAAGACCCCTTCCCGTTAGAAACTGCCGTAAATTGGTCAGGTCCCCAAAAGCCTGGGACGCTCCCGTGGATCGGCTCATGAGCACACTGTCCACCACTGCATCAAAGAGGCGGCCTCGCAGCTTGTTATCAAAGTCATTGGACAAGCGCACGAGAATTTGGGAGCGCACCCAGTCAAAACAGCCGATGTACACGTACATGAGCACGGCAATGATGGTGAGCATGGAGAGGGTGACTAAGCTGTGCCCCGTCAGGACCGTGTCATAGATTTGAAACATGTACAGGGCCGGCACAATGGACAGCACGGTGAGGAAAAACGAAAAGATAAACAAAAACACCAGCAATCGCCGATAGGATCCCAGAATGCGGCGAACTTCCCCAGGATCCTTTAGGACATGGCGCCTTAGAAATCGTTGCAAAAGGGGATTCATGGCATGTTCCTTTCCAGCCATTCATCGATGGTTGTGAGCAGAGATTCATCCAGGATGCCCGCATGGAAGTGTAAAGCCACCAAGTTGAGCACGTATTCGTGACGGGCACGCACAAGATCCGCTTTGGCCTTGTAGAGGCGGCTCTGGGCGTTGAGCACATCCACGATGGAACGCAATCCCGCCTCAAAGGCCTTGCGCGTGGAGGCCACCGCGGTTTCGTTGGCCCGCACGGCCTGATTCGAACTTTCTATCTTGGCCCGTGACGCCTCCAGGCCATAAAAGGCATCCAAAATCTTTTGTGTGACATCCGTTTCCGCACGACGATAGTCCTCTTCGCTCTGATTTCGCCGCTCCACAGCCTCGCGCGTTTTTGCTGTCGCGTAGCCCCCGGAAAAGACGGGCACGGTGAGCTGCACTCCCAGGGCGTACCACTCCGTGGCCTGGGACCGAATGTAGTCGCTGATTGTGTTACGCCGCGCATAGGATCCCTGAAAATCCAGGGTGGGCAAATGGAGGCTTCGAGCTTTAAGGATGTCGTCTTCGGCTACTTCGACACCCAAACGATAGTACTTCAAAAAAGGACTGTGGGTCCGGGCCGTGTTCAACCAGGCCTCCACCGATGTCGGATCGGGCGGCGACGGCTTCCAGCGTGGCCCTAGGCGAAAAAGGGAGCCTGAAGGACGGCCGATAAGCGCCTCCAAGGTGTTTCGCGAAAGGGTCACAAGCTTTTCCGCATCCACCCTTTGGTAGCGAATGTCCGCTTGCCGGGCTTCCGCGTCGTGAACATCGGTCAATGACGCTTCCCCCGATTGAAAATACCGGCGGGCCATGAGCACCTGTTCGGCCGCCGTTTTTTCCTCATCCCGCACCACGCGCAGGTGTTCTTCCGCATAAACAGCATTAAGGTACGCCGAGGCCACGCGGTAGAGCAGGTTGCGCACCGTTTCGTCATAGCGCGCCCGGCCCGCTTCCACCCGCTTTTGACTTTGCACATAGCCTACATGGGCCCCCACATTGAACAAGGGTTGGCGAAGGCTTATCCCCTCCGATTCCGACCAGTAACCCTGGTAGGTCGGCGGCGCCTGAACAAAAGAAATGTTCGTCAAGCTTAGTGAGCCTTGGACCGTGGGCAACAGCCCGGAAAGGGCCTGGTCCGGAAGTGTTTGGATTGCCTGAAGTTCATGGTAAGCACCACGCACCGTGGGATCGTTTTCCTTGGCCAGCCGCACCGCCTCCATGAGGCCAAGTCCGGTGTCGCTGCCGAACGCATGGTTTGATGCGATGCCCATCACACTTAAGGCGATGACCATCATCACCCACCCACTCGTGCGGCCCATCAAAATGCTCCTGATTTTTCTCTTAGTTGTCACGTATGGCCTCACTCACCCAGAAAACTCAGATCCAGTTCTCCGGTGGGGGTTACGGGAGGTCCCTCCTCTTGCGGCGCCGTCTTTCCGCCCTCCTGCCCAAGGAGCCGTCCCAAAGTGCGCACATGCCACGCCGAAAACCGCTGAGCAAAAAAAACAGCGAGCGCTCCGGTGTCACGAAGTTTCTGCAACGCGCCGCCGTCGGCCTGTTGCAGGGCTCCTTGATCCACTTGGTAAAGCCCCTCCACCTTGCGATCCCCATGCGGGGTTCGAACGGCAAGCGGCCACGGCACAATGAGTCCTGTCGCATCAAGCACAGCACAGGCCGCCGCCGTTCGGCGCTCATTATCGGCAAGGTGCCGCAGAAAGGAAAAAACCTCCTGAACCCAGGAAGCCGGTCCACCACCCTCATCAAACAACGGGAGACCCGAAGCCCCTTCCTGCAGCACTCCCGCCTCCTCATCGACGCACAAAACCCATTGGTTGGACTCGGAAACCGGTGATAATCGAAAAGGATAGGCTCGAACCGCCGCCGGAATATACTCGGCACGCCATCGTCCGTGGTTCACATCGACAAACAGGTTTCGGCCCGGCGCCAATCCCAGTAAAGCGCAGAGCCCAAAAGAGGCGTCTTCTCTTCGCACCAACACCAGCGGATAATGCGATACCACCCGACCCAGCTCGGCCAACACCACCGGCACCACGGTCCACGACTCCGCATGCTTGTAAGTGGATAGCGGCCGGTAGCGCAACCCGCCATGGCGTTCTCGTGAAATGGGAACCCATTGAGCCATCATCGTTACCTCCGACGGCTTTCTACCCCTTATCCGTCCACTTTGTCTACAGGTTGTTTAGAGCGTGCGCGGTCCGATTCCGAAGCATCTCGGCCCAGGTTTAAATCACCACGACCTAAACAGCCGCCCTTGGAATCCACAGGAATAGCCTTTTAATAGCAGGGCTTGGAACAGAACCGATTTCTTCAGCCCTTATGAATCATCGCCAAACGTCACGCCTCGGCGTGAAAACCCTCGAGGGCGAAAATTTCTTTCCACCTTGAAGGGGCCGCATGCCCTTCTTGCAGCAAAACCCACTCGTTACCGTCGGGCCTTAAGCTTTCCAAGGCGATGCGATCCAGCGCGCAGGCGGGCGGAATTTTTTCGCCCGTGAAGCCGATTCGTATGTCAAAGTGTCGCCCGAAAGGTGGTGGCCTGGAATTCCCAGATCGTCTTTCTGTGCGAGCCAAGCCTTGTCTTCCTCCTGCGGCAGGATGCCCGATGGTTCTCGTGTGCTGCCGTGCGTGAAGGGTGCGTGCGGGTGTTTCCCTTCGGGTTGACTTGTCGAGCCGGACCACGCATTGTGGACATGGCCGCGTAATGGCATCGCATGGTCTCGAATGGGGGTGCCACGCCACAGCCGTCGGGTCCCGTGTTAGGAGCCGGTTCCATAAGGAACGCGGTGAAAGCGATGCACGGCGCAAGATTTGACCAAGGCGTGCGCCGCTTTGACAAAATAAACGCTTAAGAGCATTTTCAAAGACGCTGCGACGCTCATGGGGCAACGTGGGACAAAAAAGGAGAGACGATGGCACAATGGGTAGGAAGCTGCGACAGAGTGCTGGAAGTGAATGTGTCTCGCCGCACCACCCGCGTTTTTAACATTTCCAAGGAAGATCGGCGTCGATACCTCGGCGGCAAGGGGTTGGCTTTGCGCTATCTTGCCCATCGGCTGCGGCCGGGCACCGATCCCTTGGGGCCGGACAATGTGCTGGCGGTTTTCGGCGGCGTCGTGGTCGGCTCCGGAGCGCCATGCAGTGCTCGGTTTTCGGCCGTAACCAAATCCCCTTTGACCCAACTCGTGGCATCTTCTTCCTGCGGCGGCCCTTTCGGCATCGCGCTCAAAACAGCCGGCTATGAAGGCCTCATTGTCCTAGGCCAAGCCTCGAAACCCATGGTTTTGGAAATTCTCGAAGACGATGTGCGGTTTCTAGACGCAGACCACCTTTGGGGACGAGACATTCCGGCGACCCAGGAAGCCTTGGAACTTGGGCGTAAGGACGGCGACCTGGTCATCGGCCCGGCCGGAGAAAACCTGGTGCTTTTTGCCAATATCGCTTCCGGGCATCGGTTTCTCGGTCGCGGCGGCTTTGGCGCCGTGTTGGGATCCAAACGCATCAAAGCGATTGTAGCTCGAGGCGGTGCATTTCATGCCGTTCCGGCCGATCCTTTAGGGTTTGACAAGGCATGTCGTCGGGCGACCGCCACCATTCATCGAAACCGATTTACAGGCCATCTGTACCGAAACGCCGGCACGGCAAGCCATGTGGACTTGTGCCAAGCCGGCGCCATTTTGCCCATTCACAACTTTCAAGACGGCCAAGACCCTCGGGCTTCCCAGGTCAGCGGTTGGGCCATGAAAGAACGCTTCGGCGCCAAGCCCAGCACATGCCGCCCTTGCACCATTCTGTGCGGCCATCAAGGCACGTTTTCGGATCAGCAGACCCGGCAATGGCCTGAATACGAAACCGTGGGACTTTTGGGAACTAACTTGGGTCTATTCGATCCGGAAACCATCGCCGTCTGGAACGCTCAGTGCGGACGGCTGGGACTGGATACCATATCCTGCGGTGGCGTTCTGGGCTATGTGATGGAAGCGTCAGAAAAAGGGCTGATCACCTCACCCCTGCGTTTCGGTTCACCTCAGGGAGTGGCCGAAGCCATTGACGCCATGGCGTTCCGTAAAGGCTTCGGGGACGACATGGCGCAGGGGGTACGGCGCCTTGCGGAAAAATACGGGGGCACTTCTTTTGCCATGCACGTCAAGGGATTGGAACTTCCCGCCTATGATCCTCGAGGATCCTGGGGACAGGGCTTGGCGTACGCCGTGGCCAACCGAGGCGGATGCCATCTGTCGGCAACCCTTTTCCCCTTGGAAGTGTTTCTCGGATTCCTGAAACCGCGCACACCCCAAGCCAAAGCCCATTTTGTACGCTTTTTTGAAAGCCTCTATGCGGGCATCAATTCTTTGCCCACCTGCCTTTTCACCACCTATGCTTACCTGTTGGAAGCTCCCATTGCCCGCTTGACACCCAAGCCGATCTTGGCCTGGACCATGCGCCATCTTCCCGCCCTGGCCGTGCGCCTGATGGACCTACGCGTGTTCACTCGGTTGTTTGAAACCATGTACGGTGAAAAATTAAGCCCGAGAGAATTTCTGCAGGCAGGGGACCGCATCGTTGTCTTGGAACGCCTTCTCAATGCCATGGAAGGGGTTCGCCGCAAGGACGACACCCTTCCCGAAAGAATCCTTGCGGAACCCAGACCGTGCGATACCACGGCTCGGCAGGAAAAACGGCCTTGGTGGCGACGGTTCGTGGCAGCAGGCTGCCCTGAGCCGCCAGGCCCCGCCCAGAACCCTCCCTTGCTCGCCCTGGACTCCATGTTGGATAAATATTACACCCTCCGAGGGTACACTCGAAACGGCCTGCCCATGGCCAAAACGTTGCGCACCTTAAAAGTCACCGTGCCTTTTCAGGACGGTTTTGACATCGTGCCCGGTCGCGACACACCAAAGGACAAGGTGGTTCAAATCTTCTTCTGGATTCTCGGCCGCGCCATGCAATCGGCGTCTCGGCGAGACGCCGTCTTTCGGCGCCAGTTGGCTTCCTGGCCAAAGGGTTTGACCGTGCTTTTCAAGGTGTTGCCCTATGGGCCCAGAACTGCCCTGAGAGTGGACGATGCCGGAAAGCTGCGCGCCCTCGGGGATACCGTTTCGGAACGGGAAGCCGATCTCATCATTGGTTTCAAAAACATGGACACGGCCTTTCGAATGCTCACGGCGCAGCTCAGCACACCGGACGCCTTTGCGCAAAACCGCCTCAGTGTCGTGGGCGATTTGGCCATAGCCATGCAACTGACACGGCTGCTGGATCGCGTCCAATGCTTGCTCTACCCGAAATGGCTTGCCCAACGCCTGGTTAAGCGCGTGCCTTCCATGCCCACTCTAGAAAAATGGGGGAAACGGGCCTGGCTGTACCTGGTCGGCATTCCCCTGGGCTTATGACCCAGCTCGCTGTAAAGGACCACGCCAACACAAGAAAGGAGCCCATTCATGACGGCATCCTACTTTGAATTTCATTGCCCCGTCAAAATCCTTTCAGGCCACAAGGCCCTGGAAAATCTTCCCTACGAACTGCAAAGACTCGGCGCCTCGCGCCCCCTGTTTCTCACCGATCTCGGCGTGGCCAAGGCGGGGCTGTTGGATCTGGTGACGGCCGCCCTTCGAGACTCGAAAGCCGTTGTGGGCGCCGTCTACGACCGCGTACCCGCCGACTCTTCGGTCACCATCGTGCAGGAAGCCGCCGCGGCTTTTCGTCAGGGCCGCTGCGACAGTCTGGTGGCCGTGGGCGGCGGATCGGTGATGGATACGGCCAAGGCAGTCAACATTTTGGTCAGTCACGGCGGGGACGACCTTTTGCAGTTCTCCGGAGCCGACCGCATTCACGGGCCGCTCCATCCCCTCATTGTCCTTCCCACCACCGCCGGCACGGGGTCCGAAGTGACCTTGGTGGCCGTCATCGCCAACCCTCGAAAGCGCGTCAAAATGGCCTTTGCCTCCAGCCACCTGTATCCCCAGGTGGCCATTCTGGATCCACGCCTGACCCTGAGCCTTCCCAAGGTTCTCACCGCCGCCACCGCCATGGACGCCCTCACCCATGCCGTGGAGGCTTACCTGTCCATTCAGAAAAATCCGTTAAGCGACGCCTATGCCACCACGGCCGTTCGCCTCATTGTGCACAACCTACCCCATGTGCTGGAAAACGGGTCCGACACCGCAGGACGGCTGGCCCTGGCCAACGCCGCCTGCTGTGCCGGCATCGCCTTTTCCAACGCCATGGTGGGCATCGTGCACGCCTTGGGCCATGCCGCAGGAGCCCTGTGCCACATTCATCACGGCACGGCCATGAACATCTTTCTTCCTCACGGCTTGGAATACAATCTGGGAAAAAGGCGTCACGCCATCGGAGAACTGCTGCTACCCCTGGGAGGGCATGAACTCTACGCGACCACACCGCCTAGGGTGCGTGCGGAAAAAACCATCGAGGTGCTTCGTGTATTTCAAGGGCGCATTCAGGAACTTTCCGGGCTTCCCACACGCCTTCGCGACGCCGACGTGCCCATGGACATGCTGGAAAGCATCGCCGCCACAGCCCTCAACGACGGCGCTCTACTCTTCAACCCCGAAGACATGACGCTGGAAGAGGCCCTTTACGTCCTTCAAAGAGCCTATTAGCACTTCGGCGCCCTCGTTCGACGTTGTCTATCCCATGACGGGGCGACGCCGCAGGGCTTCCTAAGGTTTCGCCACAAGACCCTCTTCAAAAAGGACTCCTGAACACCGTGGTCGAGCCCTGACGATGAAGCCGGTATGGCATAAGTCAAGATGTGACCCCAAGGACACAACTTTTGCGCACGCCCACCACTACCGGGGCACCACGTAGGGGCAGGCCTCCGTGCCTGCCCCGATGGTCTCCGTGCCCGTGCCAATCAGGGGCAGCCACAAGGGCTGCCCCGACATGATCCGCACAGACAAACCAAGAGCCGCGCGGTCCCAATAACGCACATTTTGGGCTTGATTCCTAGGGGTCATGACATCGTCTTCGGATCTTTCAATGATGAATTGGCGCATTTGGGGCACCCGTTGAGTGAGTTTTTTCGGGTGCACCTTGAACTCTATTTATAGAAAAAGCAACAAGTTATGTCGAACAAACAGAGAATGCTTACCGTAAGTTCGATACGGCATAAGGTGTGACCCCAAGTATCACCAGGGGCGGGGTTCTCGGGAACAGACGCGGCGACGATCGGTCAGGACGATGATGTCTTTCAGGGCTTGCGCGTTCCGTGCCTGATGCCAACGCGTGTCGAATTGCGGATCCTGAACCACTTGAGCCAGGGCCGCCACGGCCTTGAGGTGAAAATCTTGTTCGTCGGCCCCAACCAGAAAAAAGAACATGGCGTGCACGGGCGCTTCCGCTTCGGGAAAACGAATCCCTTGCCGGCTGCGCACCAGGACGACGTCAAAAAGATCTGGGCGGGTGGCATGGGCCTGAGCCACGAGGATGCCGGGAAAGATTTCCACACTCCGCACGACGGCCTCTCCGCCGTTGAGGTCCTGCACGGAAAGCGGCCGTTCCAGGCCTCGCGCCAAAAGCACGGGGTTCAGGTGCTGCAGAAGCCCTTCCATGTCGCTCGGTTCAGAGATCTCCACGACATCAGCCGCTTCCACAACATGGTCAAAACGATCCAAACAGAGTTCATCCCGTTCGCGTATGATGTCCTTGAGCTCGGATTCCAGGGCGGATCGAACCACTTTGCGCGCCGAAAGCCGTTCCAACACGTGCAGCAAAGCATATTCCCGTTGCTGTTTGAGGCGCCCGTAAAACCAAAAAAAGATCAGGCCCGCCGCCACAAAGATCAATCCGATGAGAAGGGTTTGCAGACCGATTTCCGCCAGCAAAAGAAAGACACCGGCCAGGCTTGCTATCTGCAGCCACGGGTACCAAGGCGCTCGAAACGTGGGCTGATAATTGTGAAGGCGACTTTCCCTCAGAATCACCACACAGGCGTTGGCCAAAGCCTGAGTGAGCAAAACCACCATGGAGGCCATCTTCACCAAGGATTCCAAAGGGACGAAAAAAAGCCCGATCAAGAAGGCTCCCGTGATGAGTACCGCGGGCACAGGGGTGCCCCTTGAAGAGGACACGCGACCGAAAAGGGTCGGCAACAGTTCATCGCGGCTGAGACTCAACAGATAGCGCGACGCTGACAAAATGCCTCCGTTGGCCGTGGTCAAAAAGGCCACCATGGCCGCCAAGCTCAGCGCAGCCTCACCGGCCTGCCCCATGAAAACCCGAGCCGCATCGATGATGGGTGTCAAGGAATGGGCCAAAGCATCGGGAGGCAAAATGCCGCAGGTGACCAAAACCATCAGCGCATAAATGAGCATGGTGACGGAAACGGCGGACAAAACCCCTAAGGGAATGGTTCGAGAGGGGTTCTTGACCTCTTCGGCCAGAGCGGAAATCTTCAACAACCCTCCGTAGGATACAAAAACAAATCCGGCCGTACTCAAAACCGCATGCCATCCATGGGGAACGAACGGTATATAGTTGGCCACGTGGACTTGAGGAAGCCCCTTAAAAACGTACAGGGACATAAGACCGAGCAAGACAAGCACAAAAAGGGCCTGGACCAGGCTGGATTTTTTGGCCCCCAAAAGGTTGATCACGGTAAACAAAACGGCCACCCCCACCACGAGAAGGCGGGTGTCAAAGGGAAAGAATTTTTCCGTAAACGCCCAGACACCCACCAGAGCAAAGGCGCTTTTGAGCGTCAAAGCGAACCAGCTGAGCAAGCCCAAAACGGTGCCCACCGCCGGCCCCATGGCCCGCGCGATGAAAAAGTAATCGCCGCCCGCCTTGGGCATGGCCGTCGCCAACTCGATGGCGCTCAAGGCCGCCGACGTCATCAGGCATCCTGCCAGCAAATAGGAAACCACCACGGCCGGACCCGCCTTGGCGTAAGCTAAGCCGGGCAAGATGAAAATTCCCGAACTCATCATGGTCCCGACGGCAATGCAAAAGATGTCCAGAACTCCCAGGCGTCTTATCAAATCGTCTTGGGCCACGGCCGCCTTCGTCCCCTTTGACCTTCATAGGGACCCGCGTCGACTGGAACACAGCCGATGCGCGGGTTCTGTTTGACCTTTGCCGGTGAAAATCCTCATACCCTTCAGGCCCTGGAACCCGTCCACTCCCCACCGACGGGAAAAACGGCCGGCGTTTCTCGGCGACGACACAGTTCGTGCCATTCTTTTTTCATGGCGTCGATTCTTCGGTCTTTAACTTCCCACAGTTCGTTCAACCAGTTTTGAAACCGCTTCTGGAATTCCTGGTCGTGAAAATAGTCGCCCAAAAGCTCCTGACGCACCGGGTGCGTTTCCACATGAACCCAGACTTCCCGCACCTTGCCGCACAAAAACCGCCAGAAACTCACGGGACCTTCAGGATACACCACCGTGACATCCACGATGTGCTGCAGCCGATCCTTCATGGTCGCCAACACCATGGCCGCTCCGGCCGCTTTGGGCCGAAGAAGATGGTGATATGGCGATCCCCTTTCGAGAATCTTGCGGACGGTGGCGCGGGTTCCTTCGGCAAAATTCATGACCGCGATGGGCACCTGCTTGAACTTTTCGCAGGCTTTGAGGGTTTCGGCCACGTCTCGAGCCCGCACGTTGGGCTTCTTTCGCGCCGTCGCTGCGGAAGACCTTTTCATGAAAGGAAAATCCAGAGCCCACCAGGCCAATCCCAGAAAGGGAACATAGATGAGCTCCCTTTTCAGAAAAAACTTGAGAAAGGGAAGGCGACGATGGAACACCTTTTGAAGCACCACAATGTCCGTCCAGCTTTGATGATTGGCCAGAACCAAATACCATCCCTTTTCTTTGAGAGCATCTCCGCCGCTGACCTTCCAGCGGATTTTTTTGGTCCACGCCAGACCCACATTGTTGACGGCCACCCAGGATTGCGCCATGGCGTTCAACACACGATCACATCCCCGACGCCACGCGGACACGGGAAGGACCCACTTGAGAAAAGCCGCCACAAGGAGCGGAACAAACCAAAAGAGCGTGTTGGCCGACAGCCACGCCACAGAAAGAAGGCCGTTCAACGGCCCCGGAAGCCAATGTAACATCGTCACCTTCCCTTCATCATCCCTTAGCCCGCTTCGGCGATGCTGTAATTTTCGTCGATGAACCGCTTGATGAACTGGCCCAGTTCCGCCGTGATCAACGCGCAACGATTCCCCGCCATGCACTGTTTGACATCGTCAATGCCCAGTTTAAAGGTGGCGGTGCGCGTGTCTTTTTCCAACTGCACGGCGTAGTTGGTGGCTCCGACCAGCTTGTCTTTTTTCACCGTGACAAAGATGCCGAATTTATCGATGTCCGGATAAAGCTCCCTGATCTTCGCCTCCACTTCTTTTTGCTGGAACATGATCACTCTCCTCCTTTCCATTCAGCGCAGCACCTTTTCGATTTCTCGCTTGATAAAGTTAATGCTCTTGGTCACCGGAATTTCCTTGGGGCACACTCGCGTGCATTCAAAATGATTCCTGCAGCCCCACGCGCCGTCCTGCGTGTCCACGGCCCTCAGCCGTTTTTCCTTTTCCCGGTCACGGCTATCAAAGATATAGCGAAAGGCCCAGACCAAAGGAGCCGGCCCCAGGAAACGGTCGTTTTCCGCCGTCACAGGGCATGAGGCCACGCAACAGGCGCAGAGAATACACCGAATGACCTGGTCCAGTTTTTTCCTTTCTTCCGCCGATTGCAATCTTTCCTTTTCCGGGACGTGGTTTCCTCCGACAAGGTACGGCTGCACCCAACGGACTTTTTCGAAAAAGGGTTCCAAGTCCACCACCAGGTCCTTGAGCACCCGAAAAGACGGCAAGGGCTCCACAAGCACTTCTTCGGCTTGGGCCACGTCCTTGACCAGTGTCTGGCAGGCCAGAGCGCATCGGCCGTTGATGCGCACCGCGTCCGATCCGCACACACCATGCCCGCACGACATGCGAAAACTCAGGCTGCCGTCCTGTTCCCATTTGATTCGATTGAGGCAATCCAAAACCCGCTCCGTGGCCTCCGCTCTCACGCGATACACCTCATAGCGCGGCTCGCGGTCCACCTGGGGATCGTAACGAAAGATCTTGAAGCTCAGTTCCATATCAGTAAACCCTCGGTTTGGGTTGGAATCGCGTGATGGAAACCGGTTTGGTGCCAAGCCGGATTTTTTCTTCGTCCCGATAAACCAGGGTGTGATGCAAGAAATTGTGGTCGTCCCGTTGAGGAAAATCTTCCCGACTGTGCGCACCGCGGCTTTCGCGCCGCGACGCCGCCGACACCAGAATGACTTCCCCTAGGGTCAGGAGCGACTCCAGTTCCAAAGCTTCCATAAGGTCCGTATTGTAGCGATCTCCCCGGTAATCTAGATAAACACTGTGCCGGTATTCTTCCTGCAACCCTCGAACGGTCTCCAGGGCTTTTTCCAACCCGCTTTGAGAACGGTATACCCCGCAGCGTTCCATCATTTCCCGTTGCAGGCGTTCTCGAAGCACGGCCGGCCGCACGCCCTGCGTTCTTTCCCTGAGGCGCGCCAGACGTTCCCGTGTCGCCTCTTCGGCGTCCGCCGGTAAGGGGCTTCGGTCCATGGTCGGCACACGGGCACACATGTCCTGACCGGCTCGGCGCCCAAAAACCACCAAGTCCAGAAGGGAATTGCATCCCAAACGGTTGGCGCCGTGGACAGAGACGCAGGCACATTCTCCGGCGGCATACAGCCCGGGAATGGGGCGGCCCTGGACGTCCAAGGCTCGACCATGAAGATCCGTCGAAATGCCTCCCATCATGTAATGGCATGTGGGTTGAACCGGTATTGGGGCATGAGCCGGATCGATGCCGAGATAAATGCGGACAAAGGAAGAGATGTCTGAAAGCCTTTCCGCCAGCCGTTCCCGGCCCAGATGGGTCAAATCCAGATGAACGAAGTCGCGGCCATCGATGCCTCGACCTTCTTGAATTTCTTTCATGATAGCTCGAGAGACCACATCCCGGGCGGCAAGATCCTTGATCGTGGGCGCGTAACGTTCCATGAAGCGTTCGCCGTGACGGTTCCTCAACACGCCGCCTTCCCCTCGAGCTGCTTCGCTGATCAGCACACCCAGGCCGTAAATACCTGTGGGGTGGAACTGCACAAATTCCATGTCTTGCAAAGGAAACCCATGCCTGTAGACCAAAAAGACGCCGTCTCCCGTGTTGGCGAAACAGTTGGACGTGGTCTTAAAAACCTTGCCAAAGCCGCCCGTGGCCAGCAAGACGGCTTTGGCATGAAACACATGGACGGCCGCCGTGGCCCAATCCAAAGCGATGACACCGCAGACGATGCCGTCTCGCACCACCAGGTCCACCACGGACAATTCCGGGTAGACATGAAGGCCGCGCTGCACACATTGGCCGTAGAGCGTATCCAAAATGACGCGGCCTGTGCGATCCGCAGCGTAACAGGCGCGCTTGACGGGAGCTTCCCCGAAGTGGCGGGTGTGCCCTCCAAAAGCCCTTTGGGCAATGGTGCCGTTGGGGTTTCGATTAAAGGGCACGCCCATGTGTTCCAATTCATAGACGGCGCGGGCCGCATCGCGGGCCAGCACTTCCGCGGCGTCCTGGTCCGTTAGGTAATCGCCGCCCTTGACCGTATCAAACATGTGCCATTCCCACGAATCCGGCTCTTCATTACCCAAGGCCGCCGCGATACCCCCTTGAGCAGCCCCGGAATGGGACCGGGTGGGAAAGACTTTGCTGATGAGCGCCACATCGAGGCAGCCTGCGGTTTCGACGGCCGCCCTCAATCCGGCAAGTCCGGAACCCACAATCACGACGTCGTGGGTATGTAGGTATCTTTCCGACATGATCGCATCCTTTGCAAAGGCCCTGTCCACAACGCCTCCACCTGTCGCCGCGTGTCTTTTATGTCCCCCGAATTGTCGATCACCAGGTGGGCTCGGTCTTTTTTCCAAGCGATGGGCCACTGCATGGTCAGGGTTTTTCGAGCTTCCTCCGGCGAGACGCCGTCTCGGCGACACAGGCGCTCCACCTGCTTCTCCGGGTCCGCGTAAACCACAATGACACAGTCAAAGGCGTCCTGAAGGCCGACCTCGTAAAGCAATGGAATGTCAAAGAGGACGATTCGGTGGGGATCCCGCGCGGTCACTTCCCGCCACGCCGCTTCCATGGCTTCCATCACCGACGGATGCACCGCGGCGTTGACCTGAGCCCGCAGTGTGAGGTCCCGCACAATGTCTTCCCGAAGCTTTTTTCTGTTGAGCTCTCCCGTCGCCGCATCGAAGTAGCCGGCATCGAGGATCGCCCTGAGCTTGTTCCAGGCCGGTTGTCCCGGCTGGACAGCCCGGCGCGCCGCTTCGTCGGCATCCAGCACGATGGCCCCTTTCTCCTGAAACATTCGAGCCACCGTGCTCTTGCCGGACGCTATCCCTCCCGTCAGAGCCGTTCGCGTGGGACGGCTCAGGCCCTCGGCGGCGCACTCAACGCCGAAAGATTTCGATGCCGGCATAGCGCGCCGCGTCTCCTAAATCTTCCTCAATGCGTAGCAACTGGTTGTATTTGGCAATGCGCTCCGTTCGACACAGGGATCCCGTCTTAATCTGGCCGGTGGACGCCGCAACGGCCAAATCGGCAATAAAGGTGTCCTCCGTCTCTCCAGACCGGTGGGAAATGACCGCTCGATACCCGGCTTGATACGCCATGGCCAGGGCCTCAAAGGTTTCCGTCACCGTGCCGATCTGGTTGAGTTTGATGAGGATGGCGTTGGCGACCCCTTCGTCAATGCCTCGAGCCAGAATTTTCGTGTTGGTGACAAACACATCGTCACCCACGATCTGAACACGGTCGCCAAGGCGGCGGGTCATGGCTTTCCAGCCGTCCCAATCGCCCTCCGCCAAGCCGTCTTCAATGGACAAAATGGGGTAGCGTTCCACCCAGCTCTCGTAAAGGTCAATGACTTCCTCCGAAGTTTTCTCCGGCTTCTTTTCCGCCTTCATCAGGTAGCGACCGTTTTCGTAAAATTCGCTTGCCGCCGGATCCAAAGCCAGAAACACATCATCTCCCGGAGCGTAGCCGGCGGCTTGAATGGCTTCCGTGATAAGTTCCAGGGCTTCTTCGTTGGACCCAAGGTTCGGCGCGAAGCCTCCTTCGTCACCAACGGACGTGTTAAAGCCCCGGGATTTGAGCACTTTCTTGAGGTGATGAAAGATTTCGGCGCCCATGCGCAAGGCGCCCCGAAAGGTGGGCGCTCCCGCAGGAACGATCATGAATTCCTGAATGTCCAGGTTATTGTCCGCATGTGCACCCCCGTTCAGAACATTCATCATGGGCACGGGAAGCATGCGCGCGGACACGCCGCCTAGGTATCGGTACAGAGGCAGTTCGCACTCCTCCGCCGTCGCCTTGGCAAGGGCCATACTCACAGAAAGAATGGCATTGGCTCCCAGACGGCTCTTGTTTTCCGTACCGTCCAAAGCGACCATGAAACGGTCCACTTCCACCTGGTTCTGGGCGTTCATGCCCAGAATCTTGGGACCAATTTCCTCGTTGACATGGCGCACCGCCGTCAGCACCCCTTTGCCTAAGTAGCGTTTCGGGTCTCCATCGCGCAGTTCCAAAGCTTCGCGGGATCCGGTGGAGGCTCCGGACGGCACCGCCGCGCGCCCCACCACCCCGGACTCCAAGACGACCTCCGTTTCCAAGGTGGGATTGCCTCGAGAATCCAAAATTTCCCTTGCCCGCACTGAAATAATCTCACTCATGAATGCCCCCCTTTCTTCGGGCGGACAAGGCGGCCGTGCGCTTCCGCCCGCGTTGCGTGACCCTCAGTTCCGCCTCGGCTCATGAAGACGACAGAAGCCTTTCCAAAACGATCGCCTCGGGACTCACCCGCGCCTGCACGACGCACACGGCGACCCCCTGCGTTTGAGCCCATCGAAAGCGCCGGCCATACACCGGGTCGATGTGGTCCGCCGGAGCGAACCGGTCGGCGTCCATTCTCTGAACGACGTACAGCATGGCGGCCCGATCGCCGGCGCGAACCTTTTCCACGAGAACTTCAAGATGTTTCGTCCCTCGAGTGGTCACGGCATCGGGGAAAAAGGCGGTGCCGTTTTCCACCAAAGTCACGTTTTTCACTTCCACCCACAGGGCTCCGGCAGGTGTTTCCACGCGAAGGTCTATGCGGCTGTGATTTCCGGCAGGCACTTCCCGGCGCACGGCCAGAGCGTCCGTGAAGATGGGCAAAGCCCTCTTTTCGGCAGCCTGCGCCGCCAGGTGGTTGGGCACGGCGGTGTTAATGCCGACCCAGACCCCGTCGATCTCGATCATTTCCCAGGTGTAGGCCGTCTTGCGCCCGCGACGGGGCGACGCCTCGGAGAGGCGCACCGAGGCCCCCACCTTGAGACACCCTTTCATGGACCCCGAATTGGGGCAATGGACTGTTTCACGACGGCCGTCGGCCATGAGCATTTCGGCCGTAAACCTGTTGGGCCGCTTGAGAAACACGGCGGGAATCAGGCCGGCTCCCCCTAAGCCGTTAAAGGAAAGGGATACCGATTGAAGAGGAATGTCGGGCATGATGTATCCTGAATGATAGCCGAGCACGCCGAGTAAAAAACGCCGTAAAGCTCTTTGATTATAGTCACGGAGCTCTCAGAGTCAAACCGTCCCGCGCTCTTCTTTCAAAATGCCCTGCCAAAACCTGGACGATGACGCCATCGGTCAAGTCGTTTTTAAAGGTCAGGGGATTCGGCACGCATCACTCGTTTCCAAAGGACGGCCTTCGACAGCCCTCAAGAGGCTCAGAGGGCAAGAAGGCGGTCCCTTCAAAGGCACCGGTCGCGGGCCTATGGTTTCAAATTGACCATGTTCTTCGCCAATGGGGCGAGGGTCCATGGCGGGCACGGCGCACCCTTTTGGCCACATCTCGGGGCGATGCATCATGGGGCTCTTCCACAGGACCGGCAACAAAGCAGACTCTGTAGCCCAGGTAGATGCCTTTGCACGGCCGAGTTTTTGTGTGCTATACGTCGCAACGGCATAATATGAGGGGAAAAAGGCTTATGGCGTCGTTCCAAAGGAAAACCTTTCTTCCGACACCCTTGGTGCCCGTGGCGGGCTTTGCCGCCATCATCTTCCTGGGAAGCCTCATGCTGCGCATGCTTTCGACGTCCACAGGAGCCCACATTCCCTGGATCGACGCCCTGTTCATGGCCACGTCGGCCACGTGCGTCACGGGCCTGAGCCTCTACGATATCGGAACGCAATTCAGCCCATGGGCTCAAGGAACCCTGCTCCTTCTCATTCAAGTGGGCGGCCTCGGCATCATGCTACTGTCCACCGTCCTTCTCATGGCCGTAGGCCAAGGAATTTCCTTTGCGTCCCGATTTCTTATTCAAGACACCTACACCTACGGGCCTCGTGCGCATCTGAGAACTTTCGTTGTTCGAGTGATGCTCTTTACGCTGGTGATTGAAACCGCCGGCGCCGCCCTGCTCGTGGCCGCTTTCGTCGATCGCATGCCGTGGAGCCAGGCCGTCTTTCATGCCATCTTTCACAGCGTCAGCGCCTTTTGCAATGCGGGCTTTTCCCTCTTTTCGGACTCTCTTGTGGGCTACCGCGACTCGGTTCTGGTGACGCTTGTCATGGCCGCCTTGATCGTCTTGGGCGGCCTTGGGTTTCTCGTGCTTCATGAAACCTTTAGAGCCCCTCGTCAAAAAAGGCCGTGGCCGCGACTATCCCTGCATTCAAAGCTGGCCCTCACCACCACGATTTTTCTCATTGGTGCCGGCACCGTCTTTTTCTTGTGCTGCGAATGGAACACGACGCTGGCACGACAACCGCTTTCCACTAAGATCCTGGCCTCTTTTTTTCAATCCATCACCGTACGAACGGCCGGTTTTAATTCTCTGGATTTTTCTCAGATGAAGGATTTGACCCTGCTGGGGACCATTTTGCTCATGTTTGTTGGGGCTTCTCCGGGGTCCACGGGAGGCGGCATCAAGACCACCACGGTGGCCGTCTTGGTGGCGCTCAGTCGAGCCCGGTTTAGAGGCAGCCCCTGCGTCCATGCTTTTCGCCGAACCATTTCCGATGAAACCCAGCGTCGAGCCTTTTCCGTTTTTGTCCTGTCCGCCACGGTGGTCGTGATCGGCACGGCGTTTCTTGTGGGCAGCGAACTGAGTCCCTTGCCTCTTGCGGAGAGCCGAGCGCGCTTTATGGAAATCCTTTTTGAGACCACGTCCGCCTTTGGCACCGTGGGCTTGAGCTTGGGCGCCACGGCTCGATTGAGCTTTTGGGGGAAGGTCACCGTCATCGCCCTCATGTTCATCGGCCGACTGGGACCGTTGGTCCTGGCCATGGCCATTCAACCCCGCAAGGACAGCGGTCACTACGAGTACGCCGAGGAACCCGTGATGATCGGCTAAAAGGATAAGCCATGAAGCGCGTTGCCATCATTGGTTTGGGTAATTTTGGATATTACCTTGGCCGCGAACTGAGCCGACAAGGATTTGATGTGCTGGGTCTGGATATTCGAAAAGACGCCGTTCAGCACGCCAAAAACGATATCGCCGTGACCGTGGTGGCAGACGCCACAGAAAAGGAAAATCTTTTGAACCTGGGTGTTGCGGAAGCCGATGCGGCCGTGGTGACCATCGGCACCAACATGCTGGCGAGCCTTCTCACCACCTTTATGCTCAAGGAAATCGGCGTCGCCAAGGTTTACGCCAAGGCGTTGAGTGAAGAGCACGAAAGGATTCTCAAACGGGTCGGGGCGGACACCATTCTTTTTCCCGAAAAGGACATGGCCATGAGCTTGGCTCGACGGTTGGCCAATCCCAACATGCTGGAGTATTTACCCTTCATCGAGGATCACGGCATCTTTGAACTGGAAGCCCCATCGGATTTTGTGGGCAAGGCCCTAAGGGATCTGGACCTGATCAATCGGTTCGGCATCCAGGTGCTGGCCGTGCGCCAGGCCGTAAGCAACACCCTGAAATTTATTCCCAAGGCCGATTTTGTCCTGCGCACCGGGGATACCCTGATCCTGCTCGCGCCCAACAAGGCCATGAAAGAATTGAACAAAGTCGCCGGACAACATTAAAAAGCAGAGCCAGAAGAGGAGGATCGATGATCGAAAGGTATACACGGCCGGAAATGGGCCGCATTTGGACTTTGGAAAACAAATACCGCAAGTGGTTGGACGTGGAGCTGGCCGTGTGTGAGGTGCGAGCCGAACGCGGGGAAATTCCCTCGTGGGCCATGGAGCAGATTCGCCAAAAGGCCGCCTTTCGCGTGGAACGCATCCATGAAATTGAGAAGGAAACCCAACACGATGTGATCGCGTTCCTCACCTGCGTGGCCGAACACGTGGGGCCGGCTTCCCGGTTCATTCACGAAGGGCTCACCTCCTCCGACGTGCTGGATACGGCCAACGCCCTGTTGTTCTTAGAAGCTTCCGATCTGCTTCTGGACGACATGGACCGCCTCCTTGCCGTGCTCAAGCGCCGCGCCTTTGAGTTCAAGAACACGGTCATGATGGGCCGATCCCATGGAATCCACGCGGAACCCATCACCTTTGGCCTCAAATGGGCCCTGTGGTATGCGGAGATGAAAAGAAACCGCCAACGCCTGGCGCGGGCTCGAGAAGCCATGCGGGTGGGGAAAATTTCCGGCGCCGTCGGCACCTACGCCAACATCGATCCGGACATCGAAGTGCGGGTCTGCCAGAAGCTGGGGCTGGAGCCCGCGCCCATCAGCACCCAGGTGATTCAGAGGGACCGTTACGCCGAATATTTCACCACGTTGGCCATCATCGGTTGCACCGTGGAAAAGATCGCCGTGGAAATCCGCCACCTGCAGAGGACCGAGGTGCGCGAAGCGGAAGAATATTTCGCTCCGGGTCAGAAAGGCTCTTCGGCCATGCCCCACAAGCGCAACCCCATCGCGTCCGAAAATCTGTCGGGCCTCGCCCGCGTCCTTCGAGGCAACGCTTTGGCCGCCATGGAAAACGTGGCTCTATGGCACGAACGGGATATCAGCCATTCGTCCGTGGAACGGATCATCGGACCCGATTCCACGATTCTTTTGGACTACATGCTGCATCGGCTGACGCGCGTTCTGGACAAACTCGTGGCCTATCCTGAAAACATGCGCCGCAACATGGACATCACCGGCGGTTTGCTCTTTTCCCAGCGCGTCCTTTTGGCTCTGGTGGCCAAGGGGCTGACCCGCGAAGAAGCCTACGCGATGGTCCAAAGAAACGCCATGAAGGTGTGGCAGGAAGGGGGGCAGCTCAAAAACCGGCTGCAGTCGGACCCCGATGTCACGGCTCACCTTAGCCATGATGAACTGGAAGGCCTCTTTGACCTGCAATACCACGTGAAACACGTGGACGCCATTTTTCAGCGCGTCTTTGGCACCAGTTGACCATCACGGCCAGAGACGCCGCCGCCTAGTTGAAAGAAGCCTCCAGCAGGGCTGGACCTCTTGTGTCGAAACGCCCAAAGGCGCGATGCGGCCTCGCACCCGGCCGCATTGGGACACAATCCCGTGGGCCCTCGGGTCGTGGTGCGCGCTTGGTGGCGGCGTGCGCCGATCCTTCAAGCCGAAGATGGACCCGCGTTTACAGGTCTTGGGCGAGGGCGTGCAAGGTCTGAGGCACGTCACCCACAAGATGCAGGCGCAACACGGGCCGGCCGGCAGCCAGCAGAGCCTCCCGATCCCCCAAAGCCTGGGCCGCGATCAAAGCACCGAAAGTGACGCGTGAGGTTTCTCGGCCCGGATCCTCGGGAATGGGCACATCCGTGGTCGGCTCATCCGTGATCTGCACGAACACGCCCTTGCCGGCATCGCCTTTGTGCAACTGTCCTGTGGAGTGAAGAAACCTGGGCCCGTAGCCCACCGTCACGGCCCGAGTTGTCCGGTCTCGAATGGCTTTTCGCAGCGCTCGCAACGCCGCGTCCATTGTCGGGGACGGGGCCACATAGGCCTGCAGGCCCACGTAGCCTTCGTGCGGCGCCGCGTCCACGAAGGAAGCAAGGATTTCCCTGGGCGTGGATCCCGTCGCCTCGCCGATGACCGTCACATTGCGCCACTGCAGCGTCGCCGCCACCTGAGGCAAGGCCCCCGATTCTCGATAGGCCGCCAGCATTTTTTTTGCCTGCACCTTGGCGGATTCCACGTCGGGTTGATCAAAGGGATGGATTCCCAGGAGATGACCGGCCACCACCGTGGCAAATTCCCACAGGAAAAACAGGCTTCCCACATCATAGGGGTCCTTTGCCCTGAGGCACACGAAGGGAAAAGCCCCTTTCGAGAGGTCGGTTTCGAGCGCTGACCCAACACCTGAAGCGCACGCCGCGGGCACGGACACAGTGATAAACAGGCGATCCCGGCCATACACACCAGGATGGCCCAAGGGCTCGTTCACCACGGGCACAATGCCCTTGCCTTCTTTTCCTGTGCTTTCGGCGATTAGCTGCTCCACCCAATCGCCGAAATTGGCGAAAAGAGGATCCGTGATCACGGTGGCCTTGTCCCGACCCTGAAGAGCCCCCGCGCCCAGGAAGGCCCCAAGCCACAGCCCCGGATTGCCATCCCCGGGGCTGGCGCCGCTTTGCCGGCAGGCTTCGACCATTCCCTGGGCGCGCTCAAGAATTGAGCGCCCATCGATGCCCACAAGGGCCGCAGGAACCAGGCCGAATAAGGTCAAGGCCGAATACCGCCCGCCCACATGGGGGTCGTTGAGGAAAATTTTTCGAAACCCCAGGGATCTCGCCAGCGCTTCCAGGCCACTTTGCGGGTCGGTGATGGCGCAAAAGTGGGCTCCGGCATTGCGAGCACCTCGACAATCGGCCACCTGGTTGTAAAAGTACTTGAAAAGAGAAAGGGTTTCCACCGTGCCGCCGGATTTGGTGGCCACAATAAAAAGGGTCTTTGAAAGATCGAGGGAGGCACGCACACGGGTGATGGCGTCGGGATGCGTGGAGTCCAAAACGGTCAGGGTCGGGAAGCCGTCCCGTGCGGAAAACATGCGAGAGAGCACTTCCGGAGCCAGGCTGGAACCGCCCATGCCCAGCAACACAACCTTTTCAAAGCCGCTTCCCTGCACTTCCCGAGCAAACGCCTCAAGCTCCGCCATGCGGTCCTGCATGGTCCACGGCGCCTGAAGCCACCCGAGCCGATTGGAAATTTCCCGGGGATTTTGCTTCCACACGGTATGGTCGCCGTTCCAGATGCGCGGCACGATGCCGTCTTTTTCCATGCGCACCACGGCGTCCTGAACCGCTTCGGCCAGTTCCTGCCAATGGCCTTCCACAACAATGGGACTCGGCATGTTCCTTCCCTCCCCGATCATGGGGTCACATCTTGATTTATGCCAAACGGATCATGGGGTCACATCTTGCTTTGTGTAGATCAATGGGGTCACATGCCAAACGGGTCAAACCTTGTCTCCGCGGGCCTCTTCACGGTGCTTGTGGACCATGGGGTCACATCTTGACTTATGCCACACCGGTCAAACCTTATTCCGCTTGGCCACTTCACAGAGCTTGTCCGAGAATGGCTTTTTTAACTCGGCTGGGGGCAGCGCCCGATTCTCAAAGCCTTTCCGGTTCCACATGCACCAGCACGGCCGCATTCTGGCTCACCGCACCCGGTCCCAGAGTCTGTAGCCCCGCGCGGTCCACAGAACGCCACATGTCTCGATAGGTCACGTTCTCGGGGACGGTCAACACCACACGATACCCGTCGGATCCAAAAGCCTCCCCTTGAGACCGACGCCAAAGGGATTGTAAAGATTGCTCAAGGCTTTGCGCGCCATCTCGAACGTCGCGAAGACGATCGGCGTTGCGTGGATCTTGCACAAGAGCCTCGAAGCCTTGGAGAAATCGAGCTCGCGCCTCGAGATCTCCAACGGCTTCGAGCCATTCCGCAAACGCCGCGGGACTCAGAAGGTCCACACGGGGAAGGTTCAGGAGTCGGCTCTCCCCGCGTTCCCAGATGCCCCCCTGCCGTTCTTTTTGCGTCTGCAAGGCATCCAGAGCTTCGTCCACCACGTCCCGGGACAGCGCCGCCAAGGCTATGGGCTGTTCCATTGCCGCGGCTCGACTCCAGAGTCGGAACCAAAACCCGATGCGCACCCGCAGCAGATACCCAAAATGCCCCCAGTCGGGACTCAGGGGTGGGTTGGCGGTTTCCAGGGCTCTTTGCAGTTCGGCGCTGTCTTCTTCATCGGCCCCCAGCGCTTGATAGAGCTTTTCCTCTAGCTGCTCCATCTCTTCCAGATTCGTGGAAAGTTCCAATTCCCGAATATCCAGATCCTTGGCCATTTCAAGGAAAACCAAGGCTTCCACGAAAAGCCCTTCGGCGGCATCATAAGGCTGCGAACTGATGCCTCGAAGCACCGATTGAATGTGGCTGCGTGTCTCCGGCGCCTCATCCACGGCCCAATCGCGACTGATAACAGCCATCAGTCCATCTTCACCCACGCGGGAGCCCAGCTCCTGATAGCCCTTCAACACACGGCGCACCTGCTCCCAAAAGCTTTCCTCCTTCACGACGCCGTGCGATGGACATAGAGGTTTAGCCCAGTCCGGCACAAAGGCGGGGCCGATGGCCTGCAGGCAATCCATGGTGGGCCAAACGGTCAAAAGACATCGCGCGACCGATTCGGGCAACACACTATGCGGAAAAAGAAACAGGCGAACAGACTTCTCCTGCATTCACAGCACCTCGTTTTGGGGTAAGGAATCGGTCCAGAAAATGGGAACGTCGGGCAGAGACACGCCCGCAATGCGCGCGGCTTCGTCTAGCAGTCTGCGAACGGCCCTTTGGCCTTCCGTTCCCACGTCCCGACTGAATTCATTGACAAAGGTCTGTATGTGGCGAGCAATGATGTCCGAGGCCATTTCCTGGGCGTGGGCTTCAATGTAAGGCCAGACTTGATCCGGATGCTCTCGAGCCCAGTCGAGGCTTTCGACAATGGCTCGATCCATGAGTTCCGCCGTGTGACGACCCAGACGACGGCGAATGACGATGCAGCCCAACGGCAGAGGGTATCCCGTGCGGGATTCCCACCAGGCTCCCAGATCCAGCACGAGGGACAAGCCCAGGTTCTCATAGGTGAAACGCCCTTCGTGAATGACAAGTCCCGCGTCCACCTCTTCGGCGGCCACCGCCGGCATGACCTTTTCAAAGGACATTTCAACCCGTTCGCCTCGATGCAGACCGCTTAGTTCCAAAAGCAAATTGGCCGTAGTCAAACGGCCGGGAATGGCGATGGTTGCGGTGGCCAGATCCTGCGGAGCCCAGGGTTTTTTGGCCACAACAATGGGTCCGCACCCTCGGCCCAGAGCGCCTCCGGATCGCAGCAGCCAATAGTCTTTCAGGCAATGGATTAGAGCATTGAAAGAAATTTTGGTGACGTCCAAGCGGGCTTCCTTGGCGTACCGGTTCAGGACTTCCACATCAGCAAGAAACGGTTCGAAACGCAGCCCGTTCGGTTGAACGGCGCCTAAGGCAAGGCCGCCGAAAATGAAGGTGTCGTTTGGACACGTGGAATAGCCCAAAGAAAGCACTTGGGACACGAGCGTCCTCCTAAGCGGCTGTTTTCATGCCATCAAGCCATGTTCCCAGCACGGCATGGCTGTGGGCCAGGGCTTTGTCCATGCACCATAGGCTCTTGTCCCGCTCACCGGCTCGGTTACTGATTCCACGACACTGCACAACGGGCACGCCATACCGGCGGCACACCTGCACCACCGCACTTCCTTCCATATCTTCCGCCCACGCACCGTAACGGGTAAACCGTTCCTCGGCGATCCATGCATCGCCGCTGGACATACCTACCGTAACCGAAGGTCCAAAAGCCACTTGAAAAATCTCGCGCTTGGGTTCCCGCACAGCCGCCGCCTTTGGCATGTCCTCGGCCCATGGATGCACCGTGGGGATTTTTGTGGACGACGTCCCCAAAGTATACCAGCCGGCCGGTGTGAGTGTGGCAGCCCATTTCAGCGCCCAATCCTCGCTGAGATCAAAACGTTCAAAGACAGGCCTTCCCCTTTCGTGGCCCACTGCAAATCCGAGGGCCTTCATGGAACCCATGCCGGCCCGCTCCCAAACGCCTTCATCCCCCAAGAGGATCGACGTGGACACGAGCACGTCGCCCACGCTCAAGGGCCCCTTTGAGTAGGCTCCCGCGCTACCCACGACCCAGACCATGGCCGGGCGACACCGTTCTATCAGCACGGCCGATCCGGCTGCAGCATTGACTTTTCCGATGCCTAGGCAGGCCAGTCCCACGCGAAGGCGGCCCCAGCGACCGGCCCATAGCGTGGTCCATGGCGTCAAGAGAGGCTTTGGGGCGCGGAGCCATCCTTCAAGGGGCTTGACTTCCAAAGGAACAGCGCCCACGATCAACACATCCAAGGCTTCAAAAGACTCTTCCATGCACTCCGTTTTTTTTGATCCTTGCCGGGCTTTTCGAGCGGCCAATCTGTGGAAGAAGGTGCCAACCGTGACGGCGCGTTGCGCTGCATGCACAGAATGCACTTTAGAGGGACGTCGAGAGACATTCCCCCTCGCGTGCACGTCCCTCGGTAAGCTAGCAAGGAGCAAAAAGCTCTGTCAATGCAACACGGTTGGCATGGCCCCTTTCACAGATGATTTTTCTTGCGAACGTTTCGCATAGGAAATCTCAAGGAGGAGACGACGTCGCGGTGCGAGCCTGTGCCCATGACCAAGGGACTGCTCCGCAAAGGTGTTGGCCGAAAGCCTACCAAGTCAAGAGGTCCATGGAGTTCATGGCAGGCAAGGGGCCGGCCCATGGTTGACTTCGTCGGAACAGTTCCTTTAAGAAGCTTTCGCGGCGCACGCCGTGAGAAGGGCCGGTCGACGATGCGATGCGGATTGGAAGATGGAAGGCAGCATACCATGCGGCGCCTTGAGGCCGGGTCCCCTTCTGGCATTGGCCTCATAATCCATGCGGCGGTGGCCCATAGGCCACGGTCTTCGAGAGATTCCATGCACGACGATGAAAACGTTCTGTGTGGCACCATGCAAATCGGCGCCGTGACGGTCGATCCTCCCGTGGTCATGGCGCCCATGGCTGGAGTGACGGACGGGCCGTTCTTGTCCGTTGTTTCTCGGTTTGGTGTGGGCATGGTGACATCGGAAATGATGAGCGCCGAGGGCTGTCGGCGAAAAGACCCTTCCGCGGAAAGAATTCTTGCCGTTCCCGCGCGGGTCTCAGTCCCAACGGCCATTCAGATCTTTGGAGCCCACCCCGAAGTCATGGGGGATGCAGCCCGTGCCGCGGAAGACCGAGGCGCCGCGGTCATCGACATCAATGCAGGATGCCCCGTGCGGAAAATCGTGCGCCAAGGGGCGGGAGCCGCCTTGCTTCTGGATCCGGACCGCCTTATGCGCCTCGTGGAAACCGTAAAACGCGCGGTGTCCATACCCGTCACGGTCAAGACGCGCCTGGGCTGGGACAAGAACACCCTGAACGTGCTGGACGTCTGCCGGCGGCTAGAAAGAGCCGGAGCAGACGCCGTGACCGTGCATGCTCGAACGGCCCGCCAGATCTATTCGGGTCAGGCGGATTGGACCTGGATTGGCGAACTCAAGCGGGAACTTTCCATCCCGGTCATCGGAAACGGAGATGTGACCAGTCCGTCGGATTTTTTTCGCATGAAAAGTCAAACAGGCTGCGATGCCGTGATGATCGGTCGAGGGGCTCTGGGAAATCCCTGGCTCTTTCAGGTCATCGCGCAGCTCTGCCGGCCTCAGAGGGCCGAGGCGCCGCGGCCCCAATGGGAAGATTTTAGGCGCACGGTTCATGAGCTTGCTGAAATGTTTATTCAGGAAAAACCTAAGGCCATTGGCGCTTTGAAAAAACATCTGGTCTGGTACACAAAAGGATGCCCCAACGCTTCGGTGTGGCGATACCGCCTGATGAGTGCGCCCGACGGCGCCAGTTTGCTGAATGTTTTTGATGCCTACGTTTTGGAACTCGCCGCGTCCCAGGCCGATGTGCTCACCTGCAAAGTCAGAGACAACGGCTTGGCACAGGAGCACTTATGAAAGTCATCGTGGCCGAAACAGCGGGCTTTTGCCAAGGCGTTCGCACGGCATTGGAAATGACCCTGGAGGCGGCCCGATCCCGCCAAAAGGAACCTCTGTGCACCTTCGGGCCTCTCATTCACAACCGCCAAGTTCTGGCCATGCTCAAGGAACGGGGCGTGGAAGAAGCCGCCATCGAAGAGGCATGCCGCAACCGATGGGTTATTGTTCGCGCCCACGGAATTCCTCCGGATCAGCGCCGGCGGCTTAAAGAAATCTCCCTGGGCCTCATTGACGCCACGTGCAAACGCGTGGCGCGTGTTCAAGCCATCATTCGCAGATACGCTCGAAAAGGCTATCACACCCTCATCGTGGGTGATGCGGATCACGCGGAAGTCATTGGACTTATGGGCTATACGGAAGGCCGAGGCATGGTCATTCAATCGCCCGACGATCTGGACCGCGTGCCCGCCAATTGGCCTTTGGTCCTCCTGGTGGCCCAAACCACGCAAAACCAGGACGTGTTTCAAGCCGTGGAGGCGCGCTTTCGAAAGCGGTTTCCTCAGGGTGTTGTACATAACACCATCTGCGGAGCGACCCATGAGCGCCAGAATGAAGTGCGGCGCCTTTGTGAGCGCGTGCAAGCCATGGTCATCGTGGGCGGCACCCACAGTGGCAACACGCAGCGGTTGGCGGAGACGGCTCGGGAATGCGGCGTTCCGACCTATCACGTGGAAACGGAAAAGGATTTGGATTGTCAAGAAATGTGCCAGTTTCACACGGTGGGGGTTTCTGCGGGAGCGTCCACGCCCAACTGGATGATTCGCAATGTGGTGCGGTTTCTGGAAAATCTTGAGCCGAATCCCCACGCTCTCCAAGCCGCCGTGTGGCGACGCCGCCTGGAAAAACTCGCCTACACCAACGCCGCCTCCGCGGCGGCCGCAGGGCTTTTGACCGCGGCGGTATCCGCCGTGACAAACCTGCCCATCGGCTTTGTGCACATTCTCATGGCCGCATCCTACGCTTTTGCCATGCATACGCTGAACCGCTACATCGACCGGGAAGCCCTCCAATTGAACGATCCACAACGGGCCGCCTATTATGCCTCAAAGCGCGCGGCTTTTACGGCCACAGGCGTCACCGCCGCCGTGGTCGCTTTGGGCAGTGCCACCGCAGACGGCATGCTCACGGCCTTACTCATGGTCCTGATCCTGGCCGTGGGATCCCTTTATGCGGTGCCTTTGTTCCAGTCCCATTGGATTGAACGGACCAAGATCATCATGATCAAGGACATTCCCGGATCCAAGACCTTGACCATTCCCCTGGCCTGGGCCAGTGTCACCGTGTGGCTGCCGCACCTTCAGCACATCCAAGACGGTCTGGGAAAGCTGCTCTACGCTTTCATGCTCGTGTTTCTTCTCGTGCTGGCCCGCACGGCCCTCTTGGACTGCTTGGACATTCAGGGAGATCGGTTGGTGGGCCGAGAGACAGTGGTGGTTCTGTGGGGAGAACAGCGCGCCGGTCGATTTATTGTGGGCGTGTTGGTTCTGATAGCGGTCGCAGCGCTGACGGGTCCCTTATGGAGGCTGAGCTCGCCTTTTAGCGTTTTTTTCGCCGCAGCGGCTGCGGCCTATGGCGTATTCTTTCGGTACTTTCGAGGCCGGCGCATCAAAGATGCGGCTTACCTGGAAACCCTCATCGAATCCGTTTTGGTGGGGGTAGGACTTCTCGGATGCTTGTGGATTTGGCTGGGCAGCCTCTAAAACGAGGACCTTTTCCATGGTGCCGAATTTGGTGAGCGTCATCATTCCGACCCGGAACCGCGCTGCCATGGTCCGGCAAGCCGTGGAGTCCGTGCTGGCCCAAAAAGACGCTTCTTTGGAAGTCATCGTGGTGGATGACGGTTCCACAGACGACACGGCCCATGTCCTCACGGCCTACAGCGCACGCATTCAGGTCATTCGGCGGGAACACTCAGGGGGTGTCAGCGCTGCCCGAAACGCGGGGATTGTGGCTTCACGAGGGGAATGGATCGCCTTTTTGGATTCCGACGATATGTGGCTTCCCCAAAAGGTGAGCGCTCAGTTGGAATATTTCAGGACGTACACGGGCATGCGCATCTGCCAAACGGAGGAGATCTGGATTCATCGAGGCCGGCGCCGCAACCCCAAAAAATACCACACCAAACCTTCCGGATGGTGTTTTGAACGCCTTTTGGAACGCTGCCTGGTGAGCCCCTCGGCCGTGATGATGCACCGGTCGCTCCTTGAAGAAGTGGGGTTGTTTGACGAATCGCTACCCGCCTGTGAAGACTACGATATGTGGTTGCGCATTGGATGCCGCTATCCCATAGGGCTTGTGCCAAGGGCCCTGGTGGTGAAGCGAGGCGGACACGACGACCAACTCTCCGCCACCATTCCCGCTCTGGATCGCTATCGGCTGAAGGCCATGGCCAAACTCCTTCACAGCGCGCCGCTGACGCCCATGCAGCGGGATCAAACCCTCAAGGTTCTCAAGCGCAAAGCATCCATCTATGCGGGAGGATGCCTGAAGCGCGGCAAACAGGACGAAGCCGTACGCGTTCTAACATGGCTTCGAGAGACCCTTTTGGAAAATGGGAACCGTTAAGGGACGAACCTGACCAGACCTATGATGATGGCCAAAACCGAAAAGCCGAGGCCGAGGCTCCACTGAAGCGTAACGAAGCGTTTGTCTAAAGCCTCAAAACGCTTGTCCACGGCCTCAAAGCGCTTGTCTATGGCCTCAAAACGCTTGTCTATGGCCTCAAAACGCTTGTCCACGGCTTCAAAACGCTTGTCCACGGCCTCAAAACGTGCCTGTACCTCGCGATGCAACGCTTCAAAGCGTTTCTCGAGGCTTTCAAAGCGAGCCGCCTCGATTTCCCTCAGTGCCCTGAGTTCCTCCTCCACTCGAATCACGCGCTCAAGGAGGGAGAGTTCTTTGAGCTGGGCTTCGCCGCCTCGCACGTATTGCTCCAGATGCTCCGAAAGCAAAACCGGCAGGCGTTCGGCCAAGGCCCGTTCCACAGCTTCCCCAATGGCTTCGTGCACTTCCGGGGTCAATTTCTCTTTTGACGACCACGGCATACAAAACTCCTGAAAAAAACCCTTTTATGCATCGTATATCCGGACCGCCCTCAACAATCCAGACCTATTTAAAGACGGCCCGGCATTTTTCTCAGAAAGCTTCAAGGATTCTTTTCAGGACGCGTTCCATCTCCCCAGGGCTGTATTTTTTGGCCGGCCACGGCACCTTAAAGCCATCCCCGGTCTTTCGAGGCATGAGGTGAAAGTGGACGTGAAAGATTTCCTGGCCCGAAATTTCGTAATTGTTTTGAAGAATGTTCAGGCCTTCGGCATCGGTTCCTTTGAAAACGGCCGTAGCGACCTTTTGCAGGGCCGCACCGCAGGCCGCCACCTCTTCCGAAGTCATATCGAAGAGTGTGTCTGCATGTTTTTTAGGAATCAGCAGAGTATGGCCGGGCATGAGAGGGTTGATGTCCAGAAAAGCAAGCACATGTTCATCCTCGTAAACCTTGGCGCAGGGAATCTGTCCGGAAACAATGCGACAAAAAATGCACTCCGTCATGGCTTCACCTCCGTGTATCCATGCCTGGCAAGGAGCCTCCGTGTTGCCTAAAAACTCTTTCGGTTCTATAGTCTCTGACGGGAATCGGCCCTTCATCCTTATGGTTAGCATACGATGCCATGGGGTCGCTGTGCAAGATTCGGCTGAACCCAAAAGATGTTAAACGCCAAAGGATAAAGGCGGCGCTTTGTCGGAGAAGACGTCATGAGTCTGGACGACCTTTACGCCATGATTCCCGAAATGCAATGCATCCCCGGGTGTACGGAGTGCTGTCGTCTTTTCGGAATACCGTCTCGCACGCGCGAGGAAGACGAACGCATTCGTGCCTTTCTGAAGGCTCATGGACGACAGATTCTTTCGGCCCAAGGGACGACCTGCCCTTACCTTTCCGACCAAGGGTGCACAATCTACCCGGTGAGACCTTTTACCTGCCGGTTTTTTGGAACGTCTAGGACGGCGCTGTGCCCTCGAGGGGCGCGGCCGGTAGAACTGCTCCATGAAGATGTGGAAGCGGAAATTCAACACCGTTACCGCTTATTGTGGCCGTAACCCATGAGCTTGTTCCGAGAATGGCCCTCATGAACTCATTCCGTCGGAACGCCCCATGGCGCAACGGGACGGTTCGGCTCGAGCCGCGCCCATGGGTCGCCTTCTCGAGAAGCCTTTCAGGGGTTCCGTGAGCATGGCGCCTCATGAACCCGTCAAACCGTGAGATATCACCATGGATTCTTCAAAAGCCGGTGTGAAAGATCGCAAAATTTTCTTTCGCCTCGCGGTATGCAGCGCCATTCTGGTGGCCGGCATCGCGGCTATGGCGGCTCTGTCTTCACTGAAAAAACCTCCGGCCCAAGCGGTCATTGAAGAACAAGCCTACAAGGTGGAAGTCCTGCAAGCCCATTCAGAAGATGTGCCGGTGACCCTGACCGGCTATGGGGAGGTCCACTCCATTCGGCGCGTGCACATCGCTTCCGAAGTCTCCGGAACGGTCATCGCGGTACACCCTCGTCTGTTTGTGGGGGAAATCATTGCCGAAGGCGATATCCTTTTTCAAATCGACCCGCGGGATACCCAATCGGCCCTTGCGGAAGCGGAAGCCTTGGTCTCTCAGCTGGAACATACGGTGACACGTCTGGAAAAGGAATGGGGCTTGGAAAAACGCCGCCTCAGGGTCCTTCAGCGCAGCCGCGATCTGGCATGGGCGGAATATCAAAGACTTCAGCGCCTTTACGACGAAAGCCGCGTGGGGACCAAGTCCGGAGTGGAAGCCGCTGAAAGGGCCTACAACCAGGCCCTGGATCAGTTGCAGCTTTTGGAACAGAGCTTGGCGCTGTATCCGGTGCGGCTGCGCGAAGCCCGAAGCAGCCTGGAAGCCGCTCGCGCTCAGCGCCAGAGAGCCCTGGTTCAGGTGGAACGCTGCACGGTTCGGGCCCCTTTTGCGGGGCGTGTTGTGGAAAAGTCCATTGAACTGGGGCAGTTCCTCAGCCCAGGCACGCCGGCGCTGACTCTGGCCGACGACTCCCTGCTGGAAATTCTAGTCCCCTTAGACAGTGACGAGGCGCGCCGATGGCTGACCTTTGACGAAAAGCCTTCGGCAACGGATCTGTCATGGTTTCACGGCCTGCGGCAGGTTCCGTGCCAGGTACGGTGGGTCGAAGATCCACAAGGGCACAGATGGAAAGGCTTTCTGCACCGTGTCGTGGCCTTTGATCGCACGAGCCGAACCCTGACCGTGGCCGTTCGCGTGTCCGGCCAAGAGGCTTCTGGAAAGGGCGCCCGTATGCCCCTGGTGGACGGCATGTTTTGCGCCGTGGACATTCCCGGTCGCACTTTGCAGCGCGTGGTGCGATTGCCGCAATGGGCCGTCACTTACGACAACAAGGTGTATTTGTCCGTCAACGGACGCCTTAAGACGGTTCCGGTGCGCGTCGCACGCCTTCAAGGGAAAGAGGCTTTCATCGAAGAAGGGATTGGAGACGGCGACTGGGTGATCATCACGCGGCTCGTCAACCCTCTGGAAAACATGCGGCTCGAGGTGGCCTCCTTCGAAAATCCGTCGTCCAAGGAACCCACGCCATGAAATCCCTGCTGGCCTCATTTGCCAGGAACAGAGTCTTTGCCAACATCGTTCTGGTCTTGATCTTCACCGCGGGGATCATGGCCGGCCTTTTTATGCTCAAGGAAAATTTTCCTGAATTTTCCCTGGATATGATCACCATCCAAGTGCCCTACCCTGGAGCCGACCCGGAAGAGGTGGAAGAGGGGATCTGTCGTAGGATCGAGGAAGCCCTGGAAGGAGTGGAAGGCATCAAGCAGATCACCACGCAGGCTCAGGAAAATGTGGGCACGGCCACCATAGAGGTCATGGAAAACGCTGACCTACGCGTGGTGCTCGATCGAGTGCGCGCCAAAATCGATGCCATTTCCACCTTTCCTGTGGATGCGGAGCAGCCCGTCATCACGGACGTGACGCTGCGCAGTCCCATCGCCTTGGTGTATCTTTCAGGGAACATGAGTGAGGAGCGGCTCAAGGAATGGGCTGAACGGGTCAAGGACGACCTTCAGGCGCTTCCTGAAATTTCTCAGGTGGAAACCTTTGGCACGCGCGATTACGAAATCCACATCGAAGTGTCGGAAGAGACCTTGCGCCGCTACGGCTTGACCTTTGCCCAGGTGGCGGACGCCGTGCGCCGAAGCAACCTCAATATGGCCGGGGGCACCATCCGCACCGAGGGCGAAGAGGTTCGCGTGCGCACCGTGGGGCGCCGATACCGGGGCGAAGAACTGGCATCTTTAGTGCTTCTCGCCACTGCCGACGGCGCCATGATTCCCTTGGGGCGCGTCGCTCGCATCGTGGACGGCTTCACGGAAGACCCCATTCAAGCCTCGGTCAACGGACAGCCGGCCGTGATGCTTATCGTCTTCAAGACATCCCAGGAAGACGCTCTGGCCATCTCCAGGGCCGTGTCTCGGTACGTGGAGCGCAAGGCGCGGCAACTTCCAGATTCCCTCCATATCAAGATTCTCTACGACACCACGGACATGCTTCGAGCCCGCATTCACCTCTTGCTTCGAAACGGCCTCTACGGCCTCACCCTCGTGCTCATTCTTCTATGGCTTTTCTTGGATCTTCGCCTGGCCTTTTGGGCCGGCATGGGCATTCCGGTTTCCATTGCCGGGGGGTTGGCCATCATCTGGGGTCTCGGCGGGACCATCAACATGATTTCCCTTTTTGCCTTGATTATGGTCTTGGGCATCATCGTCGATGATGCCATTGTGGTGGGTGAATCCATCTTCGTCCATCGGCAACGCGGTGAATCGCCTCTGAGGGCCGCGGTGGAGGGGACGGCGGAAGTGATCTTTCCCGTCTTGGCCGCCGTGACCACCACCATCGTGGCCTTTATTCCTCTGGCCTTCGTCGGTGGCATTATGGGAAAATTTATCGCCATTTTGCCCCAGGTGGTGGTGGCGTGCCTTTGCATTTCTCTGGTGGAGTGCCTGGCCCTTCTGCCGGCACATCTCAATGAGCTTTCCGATCCGAACCATCGGGCATCCAAGCTCGGTAGCGTGCGACGGTTCCTCAGCGGGGTACAGCACAGTGTGCAGCGCGGAACGAACTGGTTCATTGAAAGGATTTATGTGCCGTCGCTTCGCTTTTTTCTTCAATGGCGGTACATCGGCATGTGTTCGGCCATCGCCGTGCTTCTCATCAGCGTCGGCGTCATTCGAGGAGGCATCGTCAAGTTCGTCGTCTTTACCGAAATTGACGGTTTCGTGATCAACGCCACCATTCAATTTCCGGAAGGCACCCCCGCGGACGTGACCCGCGAGGCGGTCACGCGCGTGGAATCCGCTCTGTTGCGCCTCAACGACCGGCTCAAGACCCGCACCGGAAAGCCCATGCTGGTGGACCGCTTGGTGCTGGTCGGCCAGACCCTGGGACAAATTCCGCTCCAAGGTCCCCATTACGGAGCCATTCAGGCCATTTTGCTGGACTCCGAAGAGCGCGGCATTCATTCCAAGGACATCATGGTGGCCTGGGAAAAGGAAACGGGATGGATTCCCGGCATCAAGGCCCTCACCTTTGAAGGAATGGAAGCGGGGCCCCCTGGAGCGCCCATCGAAGTGTGGATTCAGGGAGAACACATGGACTCTATCGTGGCCGCATCGGAAGAACTTATGGAACGGCTGCGACAATTCGACGGTGTGTACCAGATTCGATCCGATTACGCGGCAGGCAAGAGAGAACTTCGGCTGCGCTTGAAACCCGAAGCCCGCACCCTGGGCCTTACTGTGGACGATTTGGCCCGCCAGATCTATGCGGGCTATTACGGCGAAGAAGCTTTGCGCATTCAGCGAGGCCGGGACGATGTTCGCATCAAGGTGCGCTACTCGGAAGGGGAACGCCATGACCTGTCACGGCTGGACCAGGTGCGCATTCGCACACCGTCAGGATCGCAGGTGCCGCTGCGCTCCGTGGCGTCCTTTGAACAGGCTCCTGGCTACGCCGTCATCACGCGCACGGACGGCATGCGCCGCGTGGCCGTGAGTGCCGCGGTGGACAGCGATCGGGCCAACGCCAGCGAAATCTTTCAGGACCTTTCGGCCAACTTTTTCCCGGCGCTGGAAAAGCGCTACCCAGGGCTGCGCATCGCTCTGCAGGGTGAAAAGAAAAAAATGCGGGAATCCCTCGCCAGCCTCAAAGTGGGCTTCCCCTTGGCTCTGCTCGGAATTCTTATCATCATCGCCACCATCTTTCGATCCTACGTGCAGCCCATTATCATCATGCTCACCATCCCCTTTGGCCTCATCGGCGCCGTGGTGGGCCATCTTCTCATGGGCTTTGATGTGTCCATTATGAGCCTCTTTGGTATGGTGGCCCTCACCGGCGTCCTGGTCAACGATGCCATCGTGCTCATCGAACGGGTGAACGAAAACCTGGCCGAGGGCATGCGTTTCTTTGACGCCGTGGTGGAAGCGGGTCGCCGCCGTTTTCGAGCGGTCATTTTGACGACGGTGACCACCGTGGGGGGCCTCATGCCCTTGATTCTGGAGACGGACTTTCAAGCCCGATTCCTCATTCCCATGGCCGTGACCATGGCCGCCGGCGTGGCCTTTGCCACGGTGCTGACCCTTGTCTTGATTCCGTCGCTTCTGGCCATCCTGAACGACCTTCGTTTGCTCGTGTATCGAGCGCGGCACGGCCGGTGGCCTTCGCGCCGAGAGCACGTGGAACCCGCGCGCCGGCGCAGAGACAACGGCGAGGAAACACCGCCATCCCGGGCGACGGACGCTTTGGCTGCATGAAACTCGGCAGCTCAATGAGGCGGCAGAGGCCGCTCAAGCATCGCGGATTCCGACATGGTGCTTTAAGGCCTGAGCCTTTGACCTGCCGGCTGAGCGTATGGCCGGGACCAAGAGCCTGAAGCGGCTGCGGCCTCAACGGGCTTTCAGGAGGACAACCGACGTATGAAACATGGTCACGACTTCATTCGCCCATGGGTGGCGCTCCTTTTGCTTTTATCTTTTGTGGCTTTGGACTTCGTCGAGGCCTTTGCGAAAGGTTCGGCTGCAGCCGCCGAGACTTCACCCCAAGGCCCCGCCGTGACGCTACCGGCCGTCTTGGACCTCAAGACGGCCCAGAGGCTCGCTTTGCAAAGCAACCCCTCCCTGCAAGCCGCCCAGGCGAGAGTGGCCCAAGCCCGGGAAAGGGTTCGACAGGCCTGGTCGCGGTACTTACCGCGCGTGGAAGGCACCGCCAGCGCCAGCCATGTGCGTTCGCCGCAAAACCAGGAACAAACCTTGCCGTCGTCAAAATTTTCCTCCACAACTTCGGGCATCTTTTACCCCGAACGAGAAGACATTTACCGCGCGGCTCTCAACGCGACGCTTACGCTTTTTGACGGCTTTCAGCGGGAATTCGCTCTGGCCGCGGCCCGCTTCAGCGAACAGGGATCCCAGGCGGCCTACCGGGAAGCGCAGCGCGTGCTGCTGCGTGCCGTGGCCGACAGCTACTTTCAGGCTCAATTGGCCCGCCAGCGCCGCCTCATTGCCCAGGCCGACGAAGCTTTTAACGAACGGCAACTCAAAGATGCCCAGGCTCGAGAAACTTTGGGGGCTGGTTCGTTAAGTGATGTCTTGAACTTTCAGGTGCAGGTCAATTTGGCTCGATCCCAAAAAATTCAGGCGGAACAAGAAGAACGCGTGGCCTTGACGGGCCTTGCCGCCCTTATGGGCTTAGCCGAAGGCACCCTCAGCGAACACACCACCCTCGCCGCTCTTCAAGAACCCAATGCCAGCCTGCTTCAAGTCCCTTCGATCCAGAAAGCCCTTGACGAGGCCACCCAATATCGGCCGGATCTGGAACAGGCCCGCTTTGCTCTCCGGGCCGCTCAGGCCAACGTGGGGTCGGCAAAATCGCGCTTTTTCCCGTCTTTCAACCTTTTCAGCACGCTGGAAGGATCCCGAGCGAATGACGGCCACTTTCAGGCCGACGATTTCGGATCTTCCATAGGTATCGCCCTCGTCGTGCCGCTTTTTTCGGGTGGTGAGGACGTTTTCAGGGTTCGAGAAGCGGAACAGTCCCGCAGGGAAGCCCAAAGAACGCTGCAGCAAGCCATCATCGAGGCCGCCTCCGAAGTGCAGGCCGCTGTGGAACAGATTCTCAGTGCCCAACAACAGTTTCGGCTGCAAAAAGAAACCGCCGCCTTGGTGGAAAAAACCCGGAATTTGGTGGACAAGGAATACGCGGCGGGACAAGCCTCGCTGGTGCGCCTCACGCAAGCCCAGCGAGACCTGGTGTTGGCCCGAAGCCAGCTGGCGCAAAGCCGCATCGCCCTGGAAAGCGCCTGGATACGACTCCGCGCCGCCACGGGCCGCATCCTCGACGATTTTTAGAACCCCCCCGGCCCACACCTGCCCTGACTTTCCCCCCGGCGGTGTTCGAAATAGCGCCCATCCATGGCTCGCGGCCCAGCCAGCCCGTGAAGGAAGAAAATCCGGCAAAAACCCATCACAGAACCTGGGGCATCCAGGTGCTTTTGAGAGCGCCCCACAGTGCGCCCAGGGGCGTGTCAAAACCACATAGAAACAGGAAATTGGAAGGCATGGCGCCGTGCAGCGCGTCCACGAAGGCGCTTTGCCTTGGGCTTCCTTGATGCACGCCGTGCCGACATGTTCGCCGTATTGGCCGGCCAAGAAGGCCACGGGACCTGACAGATAAGAAAAAGAAAACGGCGGCCGTGGTGACCACCGCAGCCTGTGCCGGATGTGGCACCTGCGCCGCCGAATGCCCCACGGGGGCCATCGTGATGCATCACTTCACCGACCGGCAGATCCTGGATCAGATCGAAACGCTGCTGGCCGAAAAACCCGAAGAAAAGATTCTCACCTTTGCATGCAATTGGTGTTCCTATGCGGGAGCCGACGCGGCCGGCGTGTCGCGGCTTCAGTACCCGCCCCACGTCCGTCTGCTTCGAACCATGTGTTCAGGGCGGGTTGCCGAATCCTTTATCTGGCATGCCTTCCGCCACGGCGCCCCGGTGGTTTTGGTGAGCGGCTGCCACATCGGCGACTGTCATTACATCAATGCCAATCATTGGACGGAAAAACGCATCGCCAAGGTGCGACGGAAAATGGAAAAGCTGGGCATCCGCCCCGAAAGACTTCAACTGGCCTGGGTCAGCGCCGCCGAAGGGGTGCGCTTTGCCGGCATCATGAACGACATGGAACGGCTTCGCCAAAGCGTGAGCGCCGAAGAAATCGCCGAAACCGTGCGGATTCTTAAGGAGCACGGGGGCTTCACGGACCCGCTCACCCCCCACGACACGGCGCCGACCCCGTCACCCTCAAGCGATCTTTCCGTCGCCCCGTGACGACGGTGTCACGGCGGCGGCATAGACCCTCTCCAGGCGCTCGGCGACATAGCGAATGTGAAACTGGCGGGGAAAGCCTTTTCCCATGCGAGACCTAAGCGCTTTCAAAGCCAGAGGGTCTTGGGAAAAATGGGAAAGAGCACGGGCCAGGGCTTGCGCATTTCCCGGCGGCACAAGCACGCCACAGGAAGCGCGGCGCACCACCCACCCCACGCCGGATTCGGGAATGTCGCTGGCCACGACGGGGAGGCCGTAGCGCAGCGCTTCCAAAAGCACCACCCCAAAGGCTTCCGTCTTTTCCAGAGACGGCAGGCACAGCACATCGGCGCTCCCCATCAGCGCCCAGAGGTCCATGTCCGGAAGAAAGCCCGTCAGCGTCACCCGATGTTTCACGCCCAACGCGCCCATGAGCTTTTCCAGTGCGGGGCGGCGCTCGCCACTTCCGGCAATGATCACTCGACACCCAGGAACCTGAGCGGCGGCTCGAAGGAGCACGTCATGGCCCTTGTAATAGCTGAGGCGCCCCACTGCCAGCACGCGAAGGGGCCGGCCCGGCCCCCAGAGAACTTGGGCACGGCGCATGGGAAGTTCATTCACAGGGGGCAGCCTTTCCGGATCCATACCCAAAGGCACCACATGGCATTTGGCGCGGTGCCCCCGAAGGGGTTCGCTTCCGGCCAGATAATCCGGGGATGTGGCAACGATGGCCGCCGCCCGTCGCAGCACGGCCTGTTCCATGGGCCGATACGTGCGGTACAGTGCGGCCAGACGCCGGTCGATCCGTGAAGGCACCACGTCCGCATGCCAGTGCACCACCCAGGGAAGGCGGCGCGCACACGGCAATATCAGCGCCCAGAAGGCACTCGTGTTGGGAAGATGCAGATGCAAAAGCGCCGGACTTTCCCGGCCGATGATGGATCGAAGCGCCAACGGAAACCCAGGGCTCACCGGAGCATGACTCACCTCACCCCACGTCGGCACCAGCCGTACCCACGGCTCCAGATCTTCACCTGAGCGGCCGTGAGCCAGCACCACAGGGCGCCATGGCCCCCATGTGGCCTGAGCACGCACCAAATCGGCCACAAAATTTTCCATGCCCCCCTTAAACGGTGGAAAATACTTTCCCACATGCAGCACCGTGCGCCCGGTGTTCACCGCTTTGCACCCATTCTGGAGCTTTGCACCCACAATTACTCCCCCCTACCCGCATGCCGTTCTGGCCCTCAGGGTCCTTACCACTGTACCGACCTCTTTTTTTCCCGCACAACCCTGGGCATCAACCCGCAGGGCATTTCAAAAGCTTTCTACGAGGAAGGGCTTGGGGCCATGCCGAACCCAGTACGCAAGCCGTTTGTGCGAAACAGAACACCGCGTTTCAAGGGAAAAAGCATATCGAACCCACGGAAAGCCACATGTCCAAGAATGGACCCGGGGCTGCACGCTATGTAAGCACTTCATGGAAGCAATAGCGTTTCGCGGCGCCTACTGCTCGCACATGGCACAGGGTCGGCACAAGGGCTAAGGTCTGATAGGCACAAGGGCTTTGACAAGGGTCTCGTAAGTGGAGGTCTGAAATGGACCGTCCATAAGGACGTCGAAATCCTTGTAGTGCGGATTGAAAAACCGGCGACCTTTTCGCACCACATAGGGGTGCGTCAAGAACACATAGGTCAGAAACGCTTTGGGCAGGGCTCGTCCGGGGTAGAGGCATAGCAACGAGCACGGCAACCCCTTTGCCACCTCGTTGACCCGATGCTCGTAATCCACGACCTGATGGGCGCCAAGAGGATGCTCGAGAAGCCATAGTGCATCCGAGATCACTCGCACCCCGGTGAACCCCATTTCCAAGGCGGATCCCACACAGGATACCAACAACGAAAGCACACGGTCGGGATCAAAGGCGCCGTTGGACAGGTAAAGGCTTTCTGCGCGGTGAAAGGTCACCTGATGCGCCCGAGGTTGACCGGTGCCATCCACACAAGGGGAACTCAAGATTTTTTGTCCCGCTCCTTCCATGTTCGAACCGACACACAGGATTTGCTCACCCCTCACGAGACCGTCGCAGAGAAAAGACTCTATCAAGCTATTGCGGTCTTCCCGAGTGGCGTAGCACGCGCAGAAGTGCTGTGCATGGGCCTTGGCTTCTCGTGGATTCTCAGTCATGGCCACCCCTTTGGTATGGATGCTGTCTTTTGAATTTATTTTAACATAGTTTTGAAAAATGACAGTTTTTTTATGACCGGTTGCCGACTTTATCCTGAGATGCCATCGCGGGAGCGACGGCATTTTGCCTCGCACGACAACAACATCTTGCCAGCCGGAAGTGAAGAGCGGTTGGCTTAAGGACGTTTCGGCCGAAGCTTGGGCCAACCGCTTGGTGGAGATGCATGTCCGGCCGTGAGCTTGCCGCGTCTTGACGCGCTCGGCCCATGTGGTAGGGTACGGTGCGACAAGGGCTGCTCAGGCCTTTCCCTCGTCAAAGTATAGGGCGTTGGCGTGGGGGGTGTGGACGTGGCCGAAACGTGGTGGGAGAACCTTTCGTGGAGCACAAAGATCATCGAAAGCTCCTTCGGTACCGATGGTTCATTTTCGCCACGCTCGCCTTTGCCTACTTCTTCGTGTATTTTCATCGACTCAGCCTATCCGTGGTGGCCGAGGAACTGGCCAAGGAATTCGGGACCTCCGCCGGGGCTTTGGGATTCTTGGGATCCGTCTACTTTTACTGTTATGCTTTCATGCAGTTTCCGGCAGGGCTGCTGTCCGATACCATTGGACCGCGTAAGGCCGTCAGTGCCTTTACGGTCGTGGCCGCGGTGGGCAGTGTGCTTTTCGGGGTGGCCCCCAATTTGACGACGGCTTTTGCGGGTCGTTTTCTTGTGGGACTGGGAGCCGCCATGGTGTTCATTCCCACCATGAAGATCTTGTCCCAATGGTATCGCCCGATAGAATTCGCTTCTGTTTCGGGCATTCTTAACGCCGTCGGGGGCATGGGAATCCTTGCGGCCACATGGCTCTTGGCTCGGCTGACCACGGCCTTTGGCTGGCGTTTGTCATTTGAATTCATCGGCGGGATCAGCCTCATCATTGCCGTGCTGGTCTGGGTCGTGGTTCGAGACCGCCCGGAAGCCAAAGGCTGGAAGCCATTGACCGTCGCACCGGCCGGGCCAAAAACGACAGAAAATCCCGCAAGGACCCCATCCCTTCGACAGGGCATTGGGCACGTGCTGGCGTCTTCACAATTTTGGCTCTTTTCCCTCTGGTCCTTTGTGAACTACGGCATCTTTTTCGGCTTTGGAGCTCTGTGGAGCGGGCCCTACCTGATGCATGTCTACGGCATGAGTCGAGAACAGGCGGGTTCGGTGCTGAGTCTGATTGCCTGGGGCATGATCTTCGGAAGCCCCGCGCTGGGCTTGCTTTCCGATCGCGTTCTTGCCAGCCGCAAGAAACCGCTCATGGCCTGCGCTCTCGCCATGACTCTGGAACTGGGATTTCTTCGGCTCTTTCCCTCCGGGCTTCCCACCTGGGCTCTGATGCTTTTTTTCCTTCTTTTTTCCATCAGCTCCTCGTCCACGGTGGTCGTCGCCTTTACGGCCGTCAAGGAACTCTTTCCCATCGAGATTGCCGGAACCGCCCTAGGTTCACTCAACCTCTTTCCATTTCTCGGAGGCGCCGTGGCCATGCCTCTTCTCGGCTGGATTTTGGACCTTCGAAGCGGAGCGTCCAAAGCCTTTGGTTATCCTCTGGAAGCTTACACGACGCTTTTGTCCTGCTTGTTCTTTTCCTCCCTGGTGGTGCTGACCGCCACCTTCTTCATGCGCGAAACCTATCGGGATTGAATCCGACCCTTTTGTGTACACCGATTTTCAACCGAACGCCTCTCCTTAAGGCACGTCCGCCACTTCTAAGAACACGCCGGTGTGGGGACTCCTTTTTTGTTTTCTTGGAGCAAACTCTTGGACAAAGCATGCAAGAGTCTTGACGAAAGGCTTGTCGGGCTGGCGTCTGTCTCAGCATGGCACGGAGCACCCCCTGAAGACGCGAGAGAAAACCCACCGGGTTTGCCATCCAAGGGCGTGCCGAAGACCGCCACGACGCTTCGATCCGAAATCCCTGGTCACCTGGCCGCCCGCTGGGGATCCAGGGCTTTGCACAGAAGAGGGTCCAGGGAATCGCCGGCCAGCAGGTCCGCGCTCAGACGGCCTGTAACCGGAGCGAGAAAGATGCCCTTGGTGGCATGGCCTGTGGCCACCACCGCGTTGCGAAGGCGCTGGAGCCGGCCGATGTATGGCAAACCGTCCGGGGTGCAGGGTCGAAAGCCGCGCCAAATTTCTTTGACTTTGAGAGGGGCCAGTCCCGGCAAGGTTCTAAGAAGGTCACGTTCCATGGCCTCGATGCGTCGTGCCGAAAGCCGATCGTCCAGGCCGCAGAGTTCCAGGACACCCGCAAGCCGAAGGGCATGGGCAAACGGCGTCACGGCCACCCGCGCTTCTTCCAAGAGCAGCGGCACACAGGAAGCAGCAGCGGGTTTTTCGTAAGTGATGCTGAATCCTTTGGCCGCTTCCACAGGCAGTCTGCGACCCATCATGGCGGCCAGGCGCCCCGTCCAGGCCCCCGCCGCCAGCACAAACTGGTCCGCTTTCACGGGCCCTCTCGTGGTCTTGAGTTCCCTGAGCTGAAAACCAGCCAAGGTGGCGCCGTAAACTTCGGTCTCTTCCAGGATATGGCCTCCAGCACGGCGCACCTGTTCTGCAAGCCACGAGACAAAAGCCGCCGGATTCAGACGCCCGTCCGGTTCCTGCAGGACGCCGCCGAGGATGGATCTTCCCACGAAAGGAATCCGTTCGCGAACCTCATGCGCATCCAAAACCCGAGCCGGGCGGCCGGCTCGCGTCAGTTCTTCCGCATCCTTGATTGCCGCCAGGAACGCATTCCGGGTTTCATAAAGGCACAAAATCCCGCTGCGATCGTACTCGTAGGCCGAACCGGCACCTTGCGCCAGGGCATCGTGGAGTTCCAGGCTTCTGTCTGCCAGTTCTTTGAAAATCCCTACGGCATAGCGCACATGCCCTTTGGTGCTGTGGCGCACGAAACGGCCGAGCCATACCCAGCGTCGGGGATTTGCCGAAAGGGCGATGGAAAAGGGGCCGGTCGAGTTCAGCAGGTGCCGCACGCCTTCCTTGACATTTCCCGGGGAACACAAAGGCTGCAGATGGCTCGGAACGATGAGGCCCGCATTGCCGTAGGAGCTTCCCGCCGGTAACCGCCCCTTTTCCAGCACGGTGACCGTCGCCCCCTGCTGTCGAAGATAATAGGCGGTCATGAGCCCCATGACACCGGCTCCCACAATGGCCACATCCGGTTTTTGTGTCCCCATCGTCTCGTCCTTTTTCAGGCCTGAAAGCCCTTTGCCCGATTTTTCCTCACCACGATCACGGCCGGCAGCCATACTGCCAGTTTCAAGACCTTCTGTCGATCCCCTCCTCCTGATTAGGGGGTCACATCTTGATTTATGTAGAAGTGATGCCTCATCGGCACCCTTTGTCCATAGGTCCTTGTGATTTTACGACAAGATGAAATGTCTAGGATTTCTTATGCGATTTGCGTAAAGCGCAGCTCAGCTTTTCGGAAACGGCCTGAGCTGCAAGGAAAGGTCCGGCGTCCCCGTGTTTCCATGATGCTGCGAACAGGATCACACCGTTCGAGGACTCTCGTCCTCAGGGCAGGTCTTTTGATCCATGCGGTACGATCGAGGGCCGCCATGATGGCCAGGGGGAAGACAAAGCAGTTCGGCGGATCAAGAAAACTGTGGTATGGATTTTTAACCGAGAAGGAGCAAAACCATGCGTGTGGGCATCCTTAAAGAAATCAAGCCGCAGGAATACCGTGTGGCGGTGGTGCCGGAAAATGTTTCGCAACTGGTGCGCGACGGGCACTCGGTCATCGTACAAAGGGGAGCTGGAGTCGGTGCCGGATTTTCGGATGAGGCGTATGGTGAGGCCGGAGCTCGGGTGGTGGAATCGCCCGAGGAGGTGAGCGACGGGGCGGACCTGCTGGTCAAGGTCAAGGAACCGGTTGAAGAGGAGTTCAGCCTCTTTCGAACAGGGCAGATTCTATTCTGTTATCTCCACAGTGAAACGCGGCCCAAGCTTGTGGATATGCTTCTTGAAAAGCGCCTCACCGCCATTGCCTTTGAAAATGTGCGTGAATCGGACGGTTCCTTTCCTCTGCTTCGCCCCATGAGCGTCATTGCCGGGCAGCAGGCCGTGCTACAGGGCATGCAGTTTCTCTGGAATCACCGCGGGGGCGTGGGGAAAAGCCTGGTGGCCTATCCCGGGCTAGAAACGCCGGTGGTCGTTGTCCTTGGAGCGGGGGAAGCGGGCCGTCAGGCGGCGCGCGTCGCTGCAGCCTTAGGATGTCGCGTGCACGTGTTTGACATCAACCAGCGCACCCTTCGCGCGGTTGCGGAAACCGCATCGGCCAACGTGCATCTTCACAACGCCCATGTGGTGGATGTGACGCCTTATGTCATCGAAGCGGATTTGGTGGTAAACACCGCCACGGTGCCTCCCCATAGCGACCATCACGTCATCGACCGAGCTCTCGTGCGGCGCATGAAAAAGGGAAGCATCATCGTGGATGTGACGGCCAACCTTCGCGGCGCCGTGGAGACCATCGACCGCTACACCACCCACGCCGACCCGGTGTGGGTAGTCGACGGCGTGATCCACTATGCGGTCACCAACATTCCGGGAACGGTGGCACACACGGCCTCCCAAGCGCTGGCTCTTGAGGTTTTTCCGTACTTGAGGGCCCTTGCTCAGCATGGTATTCCAGACGCGTTGCGACGCTCACCGGCACTGCTGGAAGGGGTCACGGCCATCGGTGGCACGCTGACCTGGCATGACGCGGGAAAATTTCAGCAGCGCCCCTGGATACCGCCTCACGAGGCTTTGAAGCGCCTCTAGACACACGCGCTGTGGCCCCGTTTGTTTTAGCCACCCTGCCGAAGCATGCCGGCGTTTGGACGCCGGCCGGTTCTTGACCTGAAACGAGAGCAAGGAGGCAATCATGAAACGATGGGCAACGAGGCTGTGGATTGTGAGCATGGCGACGGTGTTTCTGTTGGGGCTAAGCGCTCCAGCGCCGGCCGACACCCTTCAGGAAATCCTTCAAAGGGGAGAGCTTCGCGTAGCCGTTCAGACGCAAGGCCCTCCCTTCAGTTTCGTGGACAAAAACGGCGTGCGAACGGGAAGCTCTGTGGAATTCTGCAAACTTATGGCCCAGGAGATGGGCGTCAAAGTCACCTTTCTGGACTACGACTGGGACGGCCTGATTCCGGCGCTTCTTTCCAAGAAGGCCGATCTCTTGGCCGCCGACATGACGGCCACTCTGAAACGCGCCCTCAAGGTGTCCTTCACCGATCCCTTTTACTACACGGGAGCCGTCGTCTTTGCGAAAAAAGGCAGCACCTTCAAGAGTATTGAAGACTGCAACAAAGAAAATGTGACCATTGCGGTTCTTCTGGGAAGCACCGGAGAAGTGGAAGCCAAGCGTTTCTTCCCCAAGGCCAAGATCAAATCCTATAAGGGCGGCGGCCCGCTGCTCATCAACGCCGTGCTGGCGGGCCACGCGGACATCGGCGTGAACGACGAAACCGCCGTGGTGGGCCAAATGCAGGAATTCCCGCCAAACAGCATCGAGATTCTTCCCATTCGTCTGTCCAAGCAACCTTTGGCCTTTGCCGTGCGTCCAGAAGACACCCATCTATTGCAATGGATCAACCTTTTCTTTCAATGGATTCGAGAAGACGGGCGCTATGATGAGAACATCAACTACTGGGTGAAGTCTTTGGATTGGAAAAAAGATCACTGAGGCCGGCATGCTGGAAGCCTTTAACTTTCGAGTGCTCCTGGACTACATGCCGCTCTTTGGCAAAGGGCTGTGGGCCACCGTGTGGCTCTCGGCCCTGTCGCTCTTTGGGGCCTTGCTGGTGGGGATTCTCGCCTGCGGCGCCCGATTGTCTCGGCTTGGGTTCCTTTCGGCGGCAGCAGCAGCGTATATCGAAGCCATACGCTCCACGCCCCTGCTGGCCCAGCTCTACTTCTTGTACTTCGGGCTGCCGAGCCTTGGGGTTCGGCTGCCCGAGCACCACACGGGTATTTTGGCTCTGTCGCTCAATAGCGGCGCGTATATGGCTGAAATCCTTCGAGCTGGAGTTCTTTCGGTGTCCTGGGGGCAGATCGAAGCGGGCATCGCCTTTGGCCTAACCTATTTGCAGCGCATGCGCTACATCGTGCTGCCCCAGGCTCTGGGCATCACCATTCCGCCGCTTCTCGGCCAGGCCATTGTGCTGGTCAAGGACAGCGCTCTGTTGTCCCTCATTTCCGTCTTTGAACTGACCCGAGCCGGCCAGATCCTCACATCCGAGCGGTTCATGCCCGCCGAAGGTTTTTTCACCACGGCCTTGCTTTATCTGATGATCTACTATGCGCTCAAAACCTTGTCGTCCTGGTGGCAAAAAAAGCTCATCTTTGTTCACCCGGCATAGGAGTGCACCTTTTCGACCATGTGGCTCTATTACCTCAAACAGCTGGCCCAGACTCTGCCTTTTTTTCTCAAGGGCCTGTGGATGACTGTGGCCGTTTCGGGCCTGAGCCTCGTCATGGGCACGGTCATCGGGTGTGTGACGGGCATCGTTCGCGCGTTTCGAGTGCCCGTGCTGGGAAAACTTCTTTTTGCCTATGTGGATTTCATGAGGGGCACGCCCTTTCTGGTGCAGGTTTTTATCATCTTCTTTATTCTGCCCGAATGGGGAGTTCATCTGGAAGCCTTTACCGCGGCCGTCGTGAGCCTCACTTTGTACGCGGCGGCTTACATTTGCGAGATCGTGGCAGCGGGGCTTTTGGCGGTCCCTTCAGGCCAGATGGAAGCCGCCAAAGCCTCGGGCCTCAACTGGTTTCAGCGCATGCGTTACGTGATCGTTCCTCAAGCCATCAAAACCATCCTACCACCGCTTGTCGGACAATACGTGCTGCTCATCAAGGACTCGTCGGTGGTTTCCGTGATCGGCGTCACCGATGTAACTCGCGTGGGCTGGTTCACGGTGCAGCGCATTCCGGAAGGGCTTATGGTTTTTGGGTTGGTGGGGCTTCTATACTTTGCGGTCTGTTACCCTTTGATCCATCTGGCCAATTACCTGGAAAAGAAGCTTCACATGGACTTTGTCGGGCTTTAAAACCCGTCGCCTTCATGGGCGCAGCGGAACTCAAAGAAGGCGGAATCTGCACCAGGGCCGCATCTCTGTCGGGGCTCTTCAAGACGGTGAGCGCGCGGTGGATGCTTTACTTTGATGCAAACGAAGCCCGGGAAAATGTGCAAAGGCTGGCTCGTGCCGCAGAACGCCAAAAACGCGCCGGCGAGATGTGAAGTCTTTGACCGCTTGTTCGTTAAACCCAATAGAGGGGCTCGGGTCCAGCTGGCAGGGAATGGTCGTCGACCTTATCACAGAGGCCACACCGTGCGTAGGGAAGCCTAGGCCCCGCTCGAGAAGACGTGTTGCAGGAGCACCGCAAGCCCGAAAATGGCCTCGTGGCCGGCGCCGTTCCTACAGCATCACGCGGAAGGCACAGTCTCAAACCGCTTCCCCCGCCAATCCATCGGTCGGTAGCCGAGCTTTTCATGGAGACGGTCAGCCGTGCATGTGGAAGTGAACACAAGGGGTTTTATTGGGATGTGACAAGAGGAAAGCGCAGCCTAAAGGTGGTCCCTCGGCCGGGTGTGGTGTGAAAATCCATCACACCCCCCAGTTCCTGGACGATTTTTTGGGCAATGGCCAGGCCTAGGCCTGTGCCTCGAGCCCCTTTCGTCGTAAAAAGAGGATGAAAAATCTTATCTTGGACTTCGGGTGGAATCCCTCGCCCCGTATCCTCCACTTCCACACAAATCCAGCGGTTTTCCTGAACAAAGGTTCTCAACGTGACGCGCTTTTCAACGCTTTCTTCGCCAAAGGCTTCCAGGGCATTGGTCATGAGGTTCAGCACACAGGAATGAAAGGCCTCCACATCCCCAAATAGATAAGGAAGATCGCAGACCGTTTCCAGCTCCAGTCGAACTCCTTCCTCCTGGGCCCGCTTACTCAGTTCCTGATACACATCGTTGATCACATCATTGATGGCTATGGCCTCTCGACGCCGGCTTTTACCGCGCGCATAATCCAACATCTCCAGGCTCAGGCGCGCGATGCGATCCATGTTTTTTCGAACCATGTCCCAGCCCTTTTCCAGCCGGCCCCGATCCCCTTGGCTCAAAGCCTTTTCCACCATGTAGGCTCCGAGTTTCATCCCATAGAGGATGTTCTTCACCCCGTGAGCGACCTCCGCCATGGCTTCTCCCATGGCCGCCAGCCGGGTTTGTTCGAGAAGACGGGCCTGGAGCTCTTTGACCTCCGTTATATCCTTAAAATAGCCCACGGTGCCCACTTCCTCGCCGTCCTCGTAGAGCAGGGCCGCAGAAAGCAGAATGGGCACGAGGCGCCCGTCCTTGGTTCGCGCCGTGGTTTCGTAGTTAACCAGGTACCCCGGCCCACCGTATTCCTGTGAATAGATGAGCTTTTTCACGCGGCGCGCCTCCCCTTCAGGATAAAGGGACGTGACCTTGAGACCGCAGACCGCCTCTTCCCGACTGTAGCCATAGATGCGCGATGCTCCCTCACTGAACAAAATAATGTTGCCGTCCCGATCGTTCACGATGATTCCGTCCATGGACGTTTGAATGAGGTTGTGTTCGAAGTCGTAGCGCTTGCGGATTTCGTCGGTGGCTTGTTTGAGCATGCATTCCAGGTTTTCTGTGTATTCTCGAAGTTTTTCGCGCATCCATATTTTTTGCTCAGCACGCCGAAGCGCCACACTCAAGGCGTTATCACTGATGGGCTTGTTGATGAAATCCGAAGCCTCCAGCTGCAGCGCTTGAATGGCCAGTTCCATTTGGCCGTGCCCCGTGATCATGATGACTTCGATGTCGGCGTTGAGATGCTTGATTCGGCGAAGGAGCTCAATACCGTCCATGCCCGGCATTTTGATGTCGGTGAGGACGATTTGCGGCGGATGGTTGGCGCAGATCTCCATGGCGCTGTAGCCGTCTTCGGCGCACAGGACTTCATAGCCGTCGCTTTGAAGACTCAAAGCCAGCAGCTCCCGCGTACTTTCCTCATCATCCACCACAAGAATCCTTCTCATGGCCCACTCCGCCTTTGTGGAATCACACGGCACGCCACCCCGCCCACATTTCCGGCTCCTGGCACGCGGGAAAGGTCAGGCGAAAGGTTGTGCCCTGGCCCTCTTCGCTGTGCACTTCGATGCTTCCTCCGCATTCCTTGATGATGCCGTAACTGATGGAAAGCCCCAAACCGGTCCCTCGCCCCACTTCCTTGGTGGTGAAGAAAGGCTCAAAGATGCGTTCCCGAATCCCTTCGGGAATGCCCGTGCCCGTATCACGGACCATCACCACCACTTTATCGCCTTCCTGAAAGGTCCGGATGTACAGGACCATTTCCTCGTCCTCGCCTCTTTGCCGCTTCTCTTCCATGGCGTCCCGCGCGTTCATGACCAGATTGAGAAAAACCTGCTCCAAACGATTGGCCACCCCGAGGACGGGAGGCAGTCCTTGGGCCAAATCCAGTTCCACGCGGATCTCCCGCAGTCGAAGCTGTTGGCCCAACACGGTGAACACGTCCTGAATGGGGCGGTTGATGTCCACGGGCTCCATTTCAAAGGCGTCCGACCTTCGGCCGAATTCCCTCAAATGATTGATGATACCGGAAGCCCGTTCCACTTGCTCAACAATTTGCGTCGCCACTTTGGCCATGGTGTGCGCTTCGACGGGTTCACCTCGGCGTACCTTCTTTAGGAAAAACTCACACCCAATGCGAATGGCGTTCAAGGGCTGGTTGAGTTCGTGGGCCACCCCTGCAGACATTTCGCCCAAGGTGGCCATCTTGGCCGCTTGAATGAGTTGCGCTTCCGTCTGCACGCGATCGGTGATGTCGGCAATGTTGGCGATGATGACGTCCCGGCCCAAATGCAGCCGAGGGCATGAATGAATATTGACGTAAAGATAATCCCCGCTCTTTTTTCGATGCCGCACTCGCGGAAGAAAGATGCAGGCTTGCGTGGCCAACTCTCGAATCTTTTGGGCGTCTTTTTCTTCCGCCAAATCCAAAAAGGACATGGCCAGCAATTCTTCGCGGCTGTATTCGTAGGTTTCCACGGCGCGAATGTTCACATCCAGAATGTGAAACGTCTCCAGGTCCAGAACGAAAATGGGATTGGGATCGTTTTCAAACAAAGACCGGTACTTGGCTTCGGACTCTCGAAGTTCCCTTTCAGACGCGCGCAATCGTTCGGTCATGGTGTTGAACGATTTGGCCAAAACTCCGATCTCATCGCGGGAATGAACCACAATGGGCGTGGACAAATCCCCGGCGCTCACGCGTTCAATGCCCTGAAGGAGCTGCTGTAAGGGCCGGTTGAGAAATCGATGGATGAGCACCACAAGGATCGCTGCAATGGTTATCACGGCACAACCGGCCAGAAGAAACATGTGGGTGCGCATGCGTTCCAAAGCCCGGTCCATGCCTTCCAGACTCACATCGATGTCCAGAACCCCCAGCACTTTTTGGTCCGGTGGGTGCACATGGCACGATCCGTTAAAGCAATCCGGCTCGTTATAGATGGGATTGATCATGCCTAGGACACGATAGCCGGCTTCGGATTGAAAAATCCGCGTTCTCTCCGCCGTATCCAACCGCTCAAAGGGTTCTTCGCGCGTATGGCAGGCGTAGCATTGTTCGGCCGATTTGTCCAAATAGGTGCCCATTTCGGCCTTGTGAGAAGAGTAGATGATTCGGCCAAGAGCATTGAAGATGCGCACTTTATCGATCCGCTCGTGTCCTCCGATGGTGTCGATGGCACGATGCAGCCGCTCCGGCTGATACTGCAGCATGTCATAGCGAAGGGATCGGCGCACGATTTCACTCGCCAAATGAACGCTTCGCACCATTTCGTCTAGCGTCTCGCGGCTTTGCGTTTGCAATGTCCCATAAAAGAACACGGCAAAGACGACGGATGTGACGGCGCCGACGACAAAAATGAGTCTCAAGCCAAGGGATCGGTACCACATGACCTAGCCCCTCACCGGGCTTGCTCCGTGCCGGCGCATGTGGGCTCCCCTATTCCCAAAAACCCGAAGCCTCAAGCGTAGGAAAGATTTGCGCGACGAGAGAACGATTTCAGAAAAGGGAGAGTTCCAGGCAGAACAACTCACGCCCCATGAGTTGGCTCACGATGCGCCGCTGTCTTGAACAGTTTCGCCTAGAAAGGGCGATCCTAAAGGTGTTTGCGCCGAGGCCAACACGGCCGGCCTCAGGCTTTGCGTCGCGATAGAAGGGTTTCCACGTTGCGCAAAAGATCCTCGGGGTCCACGGGTTTTTCCATGAAGATGTCCGCCGCAATCCAGTCCAGGTCTTCTTCCACCGAACGCTGGTACCCTTTTTCCGAACTCGGCCGACCCGAAACAATGAGGATGGGCAGGCCGTAAGGGCCTTCCTTTTTCTTGATTTTCGCGGCAAAATCCAGCCCTTCATGCATGGTGGCCATCATGATGTCCAAGATGAGAAGATCAGGCTGGCGTTCCTGCAACAAAGCCTCCCCACGAACGGTGTCCGTCGCTGCATAGACTTCGTACCCGTTGTCCCCCAGAATCGTTTCCATGGCCTGGCAGATTTCTGGGTCGTCGTCGATGACCAAGATTTTTTTCGCCGTGCTCATACCACCCTCCTTTGTTGCAAGCGCCCACTCCTGCAGGCTTGGGCCTTCGCTCCCCGAAGGTCGTCCGCTTTGCTCTCACCATATCCCCAAAAAAGCGCGGTGCCAAGGCCTCATGCATCTTGGCACCGCAATAAACGCCCCCGGCAACCGCCGATTGACGGGGCCCTGTTTGAACATGTCTTTTCCTGGAGCTATGCACGCCGCGATGCCTTGATCAGCGCCACGCCGCTCCCAAGCACCAACCGAAAGGGCCTTCTCGGACAAGCTCCTCAGGGGATCGGACGGAATCCTAAGAAGAGCCTTGCCGGCCAGAATCCTAAAGATAAAACAGCCAGATCATACCCAACATGACCACCGGGAAGATAAAGGTCATCCCAAGGCCGGCCTTTAAATAATCGGCGGTGCGGTAGCCTCCAGGCCTCATGATCAAAGCATTCACCTGGTGTGTAGGCAGAATAAAGCTATTGGAAGCGGCCAGGGCCACCACCAAGGCCGTCATCCGAGGATCCGATCCGGTAAGGATGGCCATGTTCATGGACAACGGAACCATCAAGACCGTGGCGCCCACGTTGGAAACGACTAGGGTAAAGGCTGAGGTGAGCAGAGCCACGAGGGCCATCAACCCGATGGGCGGCACGTGACCGACGGCCGACAGAATCTTATTGGCGATAAAAGCCGCCGTGCCGGTCTGCTCAAAAGCAATGCCCAGAGGGATGAGGCCACCGAGCAGGAAAACCGTCATCCAGTCCACGGACTGGTACGCTTCTTCAATGGACAAGACCCTGGTGACCACCATGCCCAAAGCGCCGGACATGAGGGCCACCGAAAGACGGACGTCAAAAAAGACCGTCTGCGTCAAGGCCAAGGCCAGCCAAAAAACCGCCCATTTGGCCTTTTCCGGCCGAAGGATTTCGCCTTCCAGGGGAGTGGCGAACGTCAAAGCACGAGGCTGGGGCATGTTGCGAAGCATATGGAAACGCGCCCAGATGCCCTGCAAGAGAATGATATCGCCGGCTTTGAGGCGCACATGGTTCACGCCCGAATAGTAGATGCGGTCCTTGGTTTGCACGGCGACGGGGTTGAGCCGAAAGCGTTGCACAAAATCCACTTCGCTCAAAGTTTTTCCGATCAATTCAGAGCGCGGGGACACAATGGTTTCCGCCAAGCCGGCATTGGTTCGAGCAAAGTCGTCGGCAAAAAATTCCAAATTCGGCTTCACCTTCCATCCATAATAGGCGGCCATCTTGAGCACACGATCCTCGTCCCCTAAAACCACCAGAACATTTCCGGGCCCTACGGTGTCTCGGCCTTGAACGGAAAAGCGCCGAGAGCCCGTGCGCGGGTTTCCGATGGCCACCACCGAGACGAGAAAGTCCTGGCGGATGCGCAGGGCTGCGAGGGCCTGTGGCCCGGAAAAGCTCTCCGGCACCTCCACTTCATAGGGCACATCCAAGGCATTGTAGGCACTGATGAGCTTGGCCGTGATGCCTGCATCTTCCTCGCCCTGGACGTCCGGAAGGATTTTTCGGCCCAAAAGGGCAAAGTAGACCAGAGCGCTGACCAGAAGGGCGACGCCAATGGGGGTCTGGGTGAAAAGATTGAAGGGTTCAAGCTTCTGGCCTTTGACCACAAGAAGGTCATTGAGGAGAATGGTCGGGCTGGCGCCCACCAGGGTAAGGGTCCCTCCTATGATGGCACAAAAGCCCATGGGCATGAGCAGCCTGGAGATGGGTATGCCCAAACGCTTGGAAACCCTTTGGGTGGCCGGCAAGAAAAGCGCCGCGGCCCCGATGTTTTGCATGAAGCTGGAAATCACACCCACCGTGCCGGCCACAAGGCACATGATGCGCGTTTCACTGCGTCCTCCAAACTTGATGATGGGAGAGGCCACCTTGTTCATGACACCTGTCTTATCTAAACCCGCCCCGATGATGATCACGGCAATAATGGACACCACGGCGTTGCTGCTTAAGCCTTCAAAAGCCTGCTTTGGGGTGACAAGACCCATGAGGGGCAGGATGACCATCATGATAATGCTGACCACATCCACCCGAACCCATTCAGAGATAAAAAGGAACACCGCAAGGAAGAGCACCAATAGAGTCAGAATCATGTCCTGGGTCATAGAGCCTCCTTCACCTGCCCGACCATCCTCGCTTTCTTTCTACCTTCAACGGTTATCTTTTCGAAACCAGTAGCAGAGAAAAAAAACCGCGGCCACTAAACCAACGGAAAACACAAAATGTCCCGTCATGCGCTTCCCTTTCTGTGCTGCCCGTCTCCACGTCGTGCCCACACGCTCCAGCCCCCTTGGTCCGCTTTCAGACACAGACTTCTTCCCGGAAAGACGACCTTTACCCCTTGTGTTCACCAAAGGCCGCACTTCCAGGAAGAAGAGCCTTGTCTTTGCAGGCACGCGACCATGATTTTTCAGTGGGCCAAACAGTACACGGGGATCACCCGGGGTTCTTCGCCGGCAAGCGCCTCTTCAGGCATGTCTGGTTCGCTGATGACAAACTCGATGCGCTTGATCTCTTCATGCACTTCCCGCACACAGTCTTCCACGGAACCCGTCTTAAAAACGTGCGTACACGAAATCCCTCGCCCTTGACACAGTTCTTCCAGCTTCTTCACACAGGCGACACAGGAACGCTCATACTCTTGCACGATCTGCTCCATGGCCGCCGGCGTGCGGGAAGCATCTCGAGGAAGCGGCACCACATTCAAAACCACAACGTCGTACCCCATGCGCTCGGCAAAGCCCACGGCGTAATGAATAACAGGATCCGATATGCGATCTTCGCGGCCCACCACAAGAATCTTGCGCCGAGCCAACTCTGCCTCGCGAAGCATGTCCTGAGCCTCGCTTGCTAGGCCGGCTTCCGCAAGGCTTGCCGCCACCATCTGCTCTTCAACCCGTTCTCTGAGCAGATCCTTTTTTTCGGTCACGGGATCTTGGGTCCGGGGACGATCCTTTTTCATCATTTTCTTGATCTTCTTCAGCATCTTCATCCCCCCTTTTGTGGATGTGGTCAACGCCGGCACGCTTGCCACAACATTCTAAGTTCGATACATTCGAGCACGAGGGCGATCGGACGGACGAGAGCGTTTTTGGGAATGCACCGTCGCGCGCTCCTCAGCGCCTTTTCGCATCAAGTCCCGGGCGGTCTTCCAATCGCCCGCTTCGGCAAAGGACACCGCCGCCGCCATGGCCTCCAATTTTTCTTTCCACCGTTTCATGACTTCCTCCTCGGTTTTAGGGTTCCCGGCATCGCCTTGCACCCTCTGTGGTTATCCTCACTCCATGTCAAGAGTCGTGCCGATTCGGCGTTGTTTCGTCACCCTGTTGATATGGCTTAGTTTTTCTTCATCACCCCCGTTAATCCCCTTTCGCTCATTACGTTGCATAATGCAACTATTTAAAAAGATAAACAGAAAAAGCTTAAAAAACCAGTTTCTTATGAAACGTTGCATTTCCCGAAGATGTCGTTGCAAAATGCATCGCCTTGAGGCGCACGGAACGAGGCCGAGGCGAGGTGTGGCGGAAGTGAGGCAGGAAAGGACAGGGCTATGATTTTTTTTCGCAAATCCCAGGACGATCCCGAGGGACAGATCGGCAAGCTGGATGTGCTGCGGGCTGCCGTCCACAAGGCGAAACTTCCCCATCATGTGCATCGGGTGGTGCTTAAGGAACTGGAACTTCTGGAAAGCCTGGATCCCTCCACGGCGGAATACGGCATCGGCATCACCTATCTCGATTACCTCGTCTCCCTGCCCTGGTTTCATTTTACCGAAGACGATCTTCGATTGGACCATGTGCACGCCGTGCTGGAGGCGGACCATTACGGGCTTCAGCCCGTCAAGGAACGGATCTTGGAGTATCTGGCGGTGCGCACGCTGTGTTCTCTTCAAGAGTTTCAGATCCTCGTGGTCGACGATGAACAGATCGCCCGCACGAATCTAGAGTATGTTTTGCGCAAGGAAGGCTATCGCGTGGACACGGCGGCCAACGGCGAAGAAGCTCTGCGGAAAATCAAAGCCTGCCCCTTCGACCTCATCTTAACCGACCTTAAGATGGAAAAGCTGGACGGTTTACAGCTCCTGGAACAGACCCGCAAGGAAGCGCCGCACGCGGAAACCGTGATCATCACAGGCTACGCCACGGTGGATTCCGCCGTGGAATCCTTGAAAAAGGGCGCGGTGCACTACTTGTCCAAGCCCGTGCAACTGGACGCGCTGCGCGCCCTGGTGCGCTCCATCAAAGAAAAGAAACGCCACATGCAGATGGCTCGAGGCCCGGTCCTATGCTTCTCAGGACCTCCGGGAACAGGCAAGACCTCCATCGGCCGCTCCATTGCCAAGGCCCTTGGGCGGCGTTTCGCCCACATGTCCCTGGCCGGGCTGAGGGATGAGGCGGAGCTGCGAGGGCATCGGCGCACCTATGTGGGGGCCATGCCGGGGCGCATCATTCAGGAGATTCGGCGCCTGGGGGTTCGAAACCCTGTGCTGATGCTGGATGAAATCGACAAGATCGGCCAAGACTTTCGAGGAGATCCCGCGTCGGTGCTTCTGGAGATTCTTGATGCCGAACAAAATACCCTCTTTATGGACCACTACCTGGATGTGCCCTTTGACCTCTCCGCGACCATGTTTATTGCCACGGCCAATGTGGTGGAGAGGCTACCCGGTCCCCTGCTGGATCGAATGGAAGTCATTGAATTTTCAGGCTACACGGGAAAGGAAAAGGAGCAGATCGCTCAACGACATCTTATTCCCAAGAAGCTTCGCGAAAACGCTTTGGAAGGATGCAAGGTCCATTTTACCGATGAGGCCATAAGGGCTGTCGTGCGAGACTACACGCGAGAGCCCGGACTGCGGCAACTGGAACGGGAAATTGCTTCGATTTGCCGAAAACTTGCTCGAGCCTACGTGCAGGGAACCCAGATTCTCGGCCAACCCGAATACATCGATGAGGTGGCCGTCAAGGAACTGCTGGGGCCACCGCGGTATGCGCCCACGGCGGCAGCCACCGCCCCACGTGTCGGTGTCACCACAGGTTTGGTCTGGAGTGAACTGGGCGGGGAAATTATTTTTGTGGAAGCGACGCGCATGCCAGGTGCTCGGCAATTGATCCTGACGGGTTCCTTGGGTAGCGTTTTGAAGGAATCCGCTCAGACGGCCTTGAGTTTTGTGCGCAGTCACGCGGAGGCTTTGGGAATAGATCCACACTTTTTTCAGGAGACCGACATCCACATCCACATCCCTGCCGGCGCCATTCCCAAGGATGGTCCCTCGGCAGGAGCCACCATTTGTTTGGCCCTGGTGTCCTTGCTGACTCGGCGGCCCGCTCGCTGCGATGTGGCCATCAGCGCCGAGATGACCTTGGGGGGGCGTCTGCTGGCGGTGAGCGGCGTTCGGGAAAAACTCTTGGCCGCTCAAAGGGCCCATTTGCGGACCGTCATTTTGCCAGAAGGGAACAAAGCAGAGGTGGAAAACCTGCCCGCGGACGTTCTGGAAGGCCTCACCATCCTGACCTTCGGGGAAATTCTGCAGGCCGTGGAGGAAGTCTTGGCGTCTGAGCCGTTGTCTGTTCCCCAGGAACCCAAAACTCCATGCCGCATCTGACACCAGGCCGAAGGGTTCTAATCGGCGAGGTTGTACGATTTGAGCTTCCGCCACAGAGAAGCGCGGTTGATACCCAAGATTTGCGCCGCGCGCGTTCGGTTCCCTCGAACCTTCTTGAGCACCCAGAGAATGTATTCCTTTTCCGCTTCCTCCAGTGTGAGGAACTCTCGAAAAGGCGGGCGACTCACGCGAAGCGTGATCTGCTGCAGGTCCGGAGGAAGGTGTTCGGGCAAAATCGTGGATCCTTGGGCCAGAGCCACGGCCCGTTCAATGATGTTTTGCAGTTCCCTCACGTTTCCTGGAAATTCGTAACGCAAAAGAATATCCAAAACTTCCGGAGCGATGTCGTGCACCTCCTTGCCCTGAGCCGTGGCTGCCTTTTTTAGAAAATGGCGGCACAGCAAGGGAATGTCATCCTTGCGTTCGGCCAGGGTGGGCACGTAAAGTGTGACCACGTTGAGGCGGTAATAGAGATCCGGGCGAAACTTCTTGGTGGCCATTTCTTTGGACAAATCCTTGTTGGTGGCCGCCACGACGCGAATGTCCACAGGGATTTCTTCGGTGCCCCCGACGCGTAGAAGCTTCCTTTCCTGAAGAACGCGCAAGAGCTTGACTTGCATGGAAAGGGGCATGTCGCCCACCTCGTCGAGAAAGACCGTGCCTTCCGAGGCGGCTTCCAGCAGGCCGATCTTGACATTCCCGGCTCCCGTGAAGGCTTCCTTTTCATGGCCGAAGAGTTCGTTGGCCAAGAGTTCTTCGGAAAAGGCCGCACAGCTGATGGCCATGAAGCGTTTCTCCTTCCTCGGGCTCAGGACGTGGATGGCGCGGGCCACCAGTTCTTTGCCTGTGCCCGTTTCCCCAAGGATGAGGACATTGCAGTCGGTGGGCGCAACCTGTTCAATCATTCGTTGCAGGGCCTGAATCTTGGCGCTCTTGCCCACCAAAAGTGCCTTGGTGTCCCCTTGGACCACCTGCCGGCGCAATTCCTGCACTTCTTGGTGGAGACGTCGCCGCTCCAAAGCGTTGCGAACCAAGTGGCGCACTTCGTCCAGCTTGAAAGGCTTAGGCAGGTAGTAATAGGCTCCCTTTTGCATGGCCTCCACAGCCGAAGAGACGCTGGCATAGCCGGTGATCATAATGACTTCCGTGGTGGGGCTCAATTCCTTGCATCGTTCGAGAACCGCCATGCCCCCAAGGGTTTCCATGCGAAGATCCGTCAAGACCACGTCAAAGGTCTGTTTTTCCAACTCCCGCAGCGCCTTTTCTCCGCTGTCGACCATCACCACATGGTAGCCTTCCTTACTGAGCACATGGGCCAGGTTTTCCCGAGCGATGCGTTCGTCGTCCACAACAAGAATCTGCGCCGCCGTCATGCCTTCTCACCGTCTTGCACCGCGACAGGGGATTTGAGGGGCAGCGTGAGGGTAAAACGCGTGCCTTCCCCCTCGTGGCTCACCACCGTGATGGTTCCCCGGTGTTGCTCCACAATACCGTAGCAGATGGACAGGCCCAGCCCCGTGCCCGAACCCACTTCCTTGGTCGTGAAGAAGGGATCAAAGATTCTGCTCAGGTTTTCTGGAGCAATGCCGCCACCCGTATCCTCCACACTGATAAAGACCTTTTCCCTCGCCGGATCCGTCCACGCTCGCGTCGTGATCTTTCCTGTGCCATCCTTGATGGCCTGAATGGCGTTCATGTAAAGGTTCAATAAGACCTGCTGCATCCGCTGGGAATCCAAAGGCACCACGAGGTCTTCAGGTATATCGGCTTCCATGGAGATGCCGGAGGGCACCTGGCTGGAAATCAGTCGGAACGTGCGCTCCACCAGATGCTTCAGCGGGGTGGGCGCAATGGTGAATTCCTTGACACGGGCAAATTCCAGAAGACCTCGAACGATGTCCCTGGCCCTGGTCACTTCCTGTTCCACATTGACCAGAAGACGGCGCAGAAAATCTGTGTCTCCGGACGCCACTTCTTCCAGGGCGATCTGGCACGACGTGGAGATGTTATTGAGCGGGTTGTTCAACTGATGGGCGATGCCGGAGGTGAGAATGCCCAAGGATGCCAGTTTCTTCGTCTGCACCAACTGGTCCTGGCGCCGCTTCAACTCGTCCACCATGCGGTTAAAGGCCTCCAAAACCTGCTGGGTTTCGTCATGGGTTTGCGGCACGTCCACAGGCCGAAAATCTCCATGAGCAATCTTCATGGTGCTTTCTTCGATGATGCGCAACGGCCCAATGATCTTTCGGCTCACAAAAGGCATCAAGAAGATGGTGAAAACAATCAAAACGGCCAAGGACAAAACCAACTGGGTTTTCAGGGATCGAATGATGTCCAGAATGCGCTGCCTCTCAAAGGCCACTAACTGGTTGGCCAGCTCGACCAAGTTCTTGCCTCTCTCGCGAATGCTGTTTTCCAGAAGTTCCACATCGCTCGCCGAGCGGTTCGTTTGCAGTTGTTTCAGCACGCTTTGGTAGCCCACGAGTTCCGCTCGAAGGGCCTTCAAGGACTCCCCCCCGTGCAGCCGCCGCATGTGAGGAGACCAATTCTCAATCATGGTCAAAGCCTTGTTCAGGTAATCCTCGTTTTCCTGCAGGGCATCTTCCAATTGATACAAGAAGAAGTTTTTTTCATAACGGCGCATTTCCAAAATGGTGTTGCTGAGGTCGTCCGCATATTCCACGAAATGAATTTTTTGCTCAATATCCAACAGATATTTGTACGAGAGGCCTCCAACCCCTACGACGCACACCGTCAGCGCCCAGAGGCCGAAGGCGATCTTTTGGCGAATGTTTAGTTTCATTTTCAAAGGTAGGCGCATGGCTTCGCCCTCGGGACCTTTTTGTCACCTTCTCGTATCGGTCATGGCGAGGTCCATCACCCCGCTGAATGAGAGAACCTTCGCCGGGGTATTGTCTCGGCGCGGAAGCGCCGCAAGGCGCGATTCTCTTGAAAAGATCGCTCGCCCGCTGATCGCCGAGCACATGCCCATCGCGGCTCGCGCCGCTCCCGCAGCAAACCGAAACACCACTCTTTTAGTTTAACCGTCACGGAAACAGAAGTGGAAGCCGATCGGCCACCAGCCACCCGTTTCGCGTGGGCACCACAAAGCCGTCTCGAACCTGGACCAGACCGTCCGCCTGGGCTTTGTGAACCGCCGAGACCGCAGCTTCGTCTGCGCCCACGACGTCCATGGGAACGCCTTCACGGGTGCGAAAACCGAGAAAGAGCCGCTCCAGGCGCGCCTGCTCGGCAGAAAGTTCCTCCATGAAGTCCACGCAGGAGGCGCCGTCTCGAAGCTGCGCGACGTAGCGCGCCACGGACCGCACATTGGCCCACCGCCTTTGGCCGTCAAAAGAATGGGCTCCCGGCCCCAACCCAAGATAGGGAACCCGCCGCCAGTACTTGCCGTTGTGGCGCGACATCCATTTTTCCGACCGCGCGTAGTTGGAAATTTCGTAATGAATATAGCCTCGGTCTTGCAAAAAATTCGACGTCGTTTCGAAAAAGACGCAGAGCGTGTCTTCGCTCGGCCTAAAAAGTCGCTCTTGCGCCACGGAATTCGCCAAAGGCGTTCCCGGTTCCACGCTCAGTTCGTAGCATGAGAGGTGTTCCGGGTTGAACGACAAAACGTCCTTAAGGGTCTTCATCCATTGGGACAAACTCTGCCCCGGCACGGCCCACATGAGATCCACGCTCAGATGAAAGCTTTCGGCACGGCGCAGCGTCTCCAATGCCTCAAGGGCTCGGCACGCCGTATGTCGCCTGCCCAGCCTCTTCAACAAGGCCTCATCCAACACCTGCACGCCCACACTCACCCGAGTGATGCCTTCATCGGCCCACAAAGCCACCGCGTCTCCAGAAACATCTTCCGGATTGGCCTCCAAGGTCACTTCGCAGTCTTCGACCCAGGCGAAGCGCCGGCGCAAACCTCGAAGCATTCGGCGCAGCAGAGGCGCGGAAAGCAAGCTGGGCGTGCCGCCTCCCACATACAGGGTGTCCACGGGGCCGAAACGGTCGCGGTACCCATCCGCTTCCCGCAACAGCGCGTCCACATAGTCGGGCATCCAGCTTTCCTGCACCGTGGAATAAAAGGCGCAGTACGCGCATTTGCCTCGGCAAAACGGCACATGGACATAGAGCCCCGGGCCGTCGGCCACCGCCTTGTGCTCCTCCGTCATTCCTTGTCCGTTTTCAACACCGCCACAAAGGCGCTTTGTGGAATGGAGACGGAACCCACCATTTTCATGCGCTTTTTCCCTTTTTTCTGCTTTTCCAAAAGCTTGCGCTTTCGTGTGATGTCTCCTCCATAGCACTTGGCCGTCACATCCTTGCGAAAGGCAGAAATGGTGGATCGGGCAATGATCTTTCCCCCAACGGCGCCCTGAATGGCTATCTTGAACTGATGTCTGGGAATTTCTTCCTTAAGCCGGTCGCAGACCTGCACGGCCCAGGTTCGAGCGCGATTTCGGTGAACGATGAGGGACAAAGCGTCCACCTTTTCACCGTTGACCAAAATGTCCAACTTCACCAGGTCACTGGAGCGGTAGCCGATCCATTCGTAGTCAAAGGAGCCGTAGCCTTGGGTGACTGTCTTGAGCCGGTCGTAAAAGTCGTAGATGACTTCAGCTAAAGGCATGTCACAGACGATCTCCACACGACCCGGACCGGGTACGCTGAACCTCGGGTTTTCCCCCCGGCGTTCCGTGCACAGCTTGAGCACGGCGCCCATGTAACGATCCGGACACAAAATGGCCGCTCGAATGTAAGGTTCTTCCGTGCCTTTGATGTGCACGGGATCCGGATAATATTGAGGATTTTCCACCGTGATCGTCTCGCCCGTATCCAGAGTGAATCGATATTGCACACTGGGAATGGTCATAATGATGGACTGATCGTATTCGCGCTCCAGCCGTTCCTGAACGATTTCCAAATGCAACAATCCGAGAAAACCGCACCGAAAGCCCTGGCCCAGAGCGGCCGACGAATCCTTTTGATAGACCAGCGCCGCATCATTGAGTTTGTATTTTTCCAGGGCGTCCTGAAGGGACGCATAGTCGTCCGAAGACACAGGATAAATGGACGAAAACACCACCGGTTTCACTTCCCGAAAGCCTGGCAAAGCTGCGGCAACGGGCTTTTCATTCAGGGTGATCGTATCTCCGATGCGCACATCACTCACCGTCTTGATCCCGGCAAGGATGTAACCCACTTGGCCGGCTTCCAGCTCCGGCCGGGGTTCGCGCTTGAGGCGAAAGAGCCCCACTTCCTCCACTTTGTAGACCGCGCCGTTGGAAAGAAAGCGGATGTGATCCCCCACCCGCACTCGCCCGTCAAAGACTCGGCACGCCACCACTGCCCCGCGAAACGGGTCGTAGTGCGCATCAAAAACCAGGGCGGCCAAGGGCTTTGACGGATCCCCTTGAGGTGCCGGAATGCGCGAGACGATGGCTTCAAAGACATCCTGAATGCCCAAGCCTTCCTTGGCCGAACACAATATGGCGCGGTCCGCTTCAAGGCCCAGCTCGGTTTCGATTTCTCCCTTGACCCGATCCACATCGGCCGAGGGCAGATCGATTTTGTTGATCACCGGCACAATGACCAGATCATGCTCCATGGCCGCGTAAAGGTTGGCCAGAGTCTGGGCCTCCACGCCTTGAGAGGCGTCGACCAGAAGCAGCACGCCTTCGCACGACGCCAAAGCTCTGGAAACCTCGTAGGAAAAATCCACATGACCTGGGGTGTCGATGAGGTTCAACTGATAGGTACGGCCGTCAAGGCCCGTGTAGGGAAGTGTCGCCGTGTTGCTCTTGATGGTGATGCCGCGCTCTCGCTCCAGATCCAAAGTATCCAAAATCTGGTCGCGAAATCCCCGCGCATCCACGAGTCCGGCCGCCTGAATGAGGCGGTCGGCCAGAGTGGACTTGCCGTGGTCGATGTGGGCAATGATGCTAAAATTGCGAAGGTGTTCCATGAACGCCTCTTTCCTAACGGTTCAATAAAAGATGCCGATGACCGCACCGGTCACGCAGGTGGCCAACGTGCCGGCCACAATGGATCGCATGCCAAGGGCCACGATTTCCGAGCGCCGCGACGGCACCATGGCCCCCAGCCCCCCGATCATGATTCCCAAAGACCCCATGTTGGCAAATCCACACAAGGCATAGGTCATGATGAGTCGGCTGCGCAACGACAACGCCTCTTCAGGCAAAGCCGCCAGGTCCAAATAGGCCATGAATTCGTTGAGGACCGTCTTGATCCCCATGAGGCGCCCGGCCACCTGAGCCTCACTCCAGGACATGCCCATGAGCCACGTGACGGGGGCCATGACGGCGCCCAAAAGGCGCTGAATCGTCCATGGCTCTCCATGCCAAGGGGGTACGAGGGCAAGAATGGCGTTGGCAAGATGCACGAGAGCCACAAAAACAATCAGCATGGCCACAATGTTGAGAAACAACGACAAGCCCGCCACCGTGCCTTGCGTCACCGCATCCATGGTACTGCGCGCGTCCGAAACCACCTCGAAGGTCGTTTCGTCGGTTTCAGACGACGCCTCGGATGGCGGCACCATGAGCTTGCTCACCACCACGGCCGCCGGCGCGCTCATGAGGGAAGCCACCAGGAGATGGCCCATGACACCGGGAAGAGCCTTTTGCAGAATGCTTGCATAAAGAACCATCACCGTGCCGGCAATGGTGGCCATGCCGGCCGTCATCAAGGTAAAGAGCCCGCTGCGCGAAAGGGTTTCCAGATAGGGGCGCACCAAAACAGGGGCTTCCACCATGCCCACAAAAATGTTGGCACAGGTGCCCAGGGCTTCGGCGCCTCCAAGCCCCGTGGACTTGCGAAGGGACCACGCCAAAGCGCGGACCACCCATGGAATGATCTTCCAGTAAAACAGCACAGAAGACAAAGCGCTCATGACCACCACCAAGGGCAGCCCTCGAAATGCCAAAATGTAGGCCGAAGCTCCGGACTTCACTTCAAAGGGCAACGGAGCGCCCCCAAGGTAGCCGAAAACCAGTCCCGTTCCGGCTTCCGTCGCCTCGGAGACCACCTGCACCACGCGATGCAGAAGAAAAAAAACTTCTTGAATCTTCGGCACATGGACCATGGCCACAGCCATGCCCAGCTGCAGCACAACGCCTCCCCACACCGACCTCCAAGCAAGCCGCCGCCGGTTTTCTGAAAACATCCACGCGATAAACAAAAGCACCACCACGCCCAACGCGCTCTGAAAACGCAACATCATTCCCCCTGTTCCGTCTAGGCTCGGGCCGACATTATCAAGGGCTCACCTAAGGGTCAACGACACGTTGGCCCCGCCACACCCGATCAAAGACCATGTCAAGTGTCCCGTTGGTGCCAATGAGGGTTCATGGATCTTGTCAGATCATAGGTCTTCATAAAATGGTTGATTCATCTTCCTGTCTGTGAAATAAAAGACAACCAGGGAGTCAAGGGAATTTCAGGTACGGCGCTGGAACGGCTGGCGCCAAAACAAGGGCGCATGTCACCGGAACACAGGAGGGCTGGACAATGAAAAAGGTGGCCATTGTGGGATGCGGGGCCTACATGGACAGCGGCTACGGGTGTTCGGGCGAATGGCGCTGCCTCAAGGCGGCGGCTCTTGGAGAAGGCCAATTCAGCGAACCCGTGCATGTGACGGCATTTGTGCGCTGTGAGTGCCCCGGGCGGACGACGGTACCCAATATGGGCGTGGCCATGAAAATGTCGGACATCAAGCCCGATGCCATTTATCTCAGTTCATGCCTGGTCAACGCCAAACCGGGATGCCCCTACGCCACGGCCGAACAGATGGCCGAAATGCTCCAAGGCAAATTCGGTGTTCCCGTGGTTTTGGGCACCCACGATTATCACTAATTGCGGCCGACACGACGTGCGCCGTGAAGGTCAAACCATGCGACCACCGACGTAAGCCCGTTGCTCCAGACGGCGCGACACGGCGGATACCCCGGCCGTCAGAAGAAAGTCAAGCGCACCCACGGCCAAATAGACTTCAAAGGCACGAAAAGTGCGCGTGTAAATGAGCTGACTCATGCGCGTGAGTTCCGTGATCGCCAAGACGGAAACCAGTGAAGATTCTTTCAGAACGGCAGAAAAGGCGTTGACCAAAGGAGGCACCGCGACACGCAGGCTCTGGGGGCCGATGACGTGTACCATGCTTTGAAACCATGTCAAACCCAGAGCCCTCGCCGCATTCATCTGCCCTCTTTCAACAGAGGCCATGGCGCCGCGGATGATTTTCAAAATGTACGCGCCGCCGTTGAGTCCAAGGCCCAAAACGGCGGCGGTTGTCCTGTTCGCGCCTCACCAAGAACTTCATAGGACGGATCGACTTTGATTTGATTCACCGCATAGGCCTATCCAACGATAATGGCATCTATGCGCCCATGCCCACCACGCCCAGAATTTGGTATCCCTCACTGTGTAACGCCACCAAGTGGTCCATCACGGGCTCAAGAATGCGGTGGCCATGACGTTGGAAATTCGGGTGCTCGTATTGTTCTCGGGTCATGCCCCAGCGATTCATGCCCAATTACGTGACTTCGGGGCACGGTCATTGGAATAACCCGTGCCCTTTCTCCCAATGCTCTTGCAAAGCTTCCATATAAACGCCAGGATCGTTCGCCAATGGATAGACTTTTGTCTGGACTTTCAAAAAGGCAGTGGCATACCACCAAAAGACGCCCCAATCTTCTCACCGTCTTCCTCCTAAAAAGCCTTTTGCCGCTTCCAGCGAAAATACTGGATAAGACCGTGGGGTTGTTTAAGCTCAATACTATATGTTGATAGTTATGTGTTCTAGTATTGAGTTTTGCGATCGTCTCCATAGAAAGCTGGTATGGTGGGCAAAAATCAACGTGAGGAGCCGGCTTTTTTTCACAGCACGGCAAGGGCCTAAAAACGGGCATGACAGGTGATTCTAGGGGCAGGGTTTGAGACCGAGTTCCCCAACTTTAAGGGGGGCGCCCAACGGTCGTGCACTGGTCCCCAGACCACGAGGGCACGATCCTACCATGCAAGGACCTTAAGGTTTCTTCATGAGAAAAGACACCCTCCGCCCACGTGGTTGCTCGTAGAAAGCCCATCACCACGTCTTGACCCGCAGGGATCTTTGAAGGCTTCATCAGCGCGCGGATGATTTTTTGAAAGGGGTCATTGTGTCCAATGCCTACGTCGATGACATTCAAGAAAAGGGAGGAACGCATGGCACTGATTCGTGTGGACGTGGAAAAATGTGATCGGGATGGAACGTGCGCTCGGGTGTGTCCCGCGGGCATCCTTGCGGTGGATGCCAAGACGGGACCGGCCGTGCGCCGAGGCATGGCTTCTTTTTGCATTGCCTGTGGGCACTGCGTGGCCGCGTGCCCTCGGGGCGCTCTGGATCATGCTCGGGCCCCTCGAGCGGCCCAAAGCCCTCTGGAACGCTTTCCCGTGCTGGATCCGGAAACGGCTCTGCGCTTTCTTCGATCACGGCGCTCCACGCGCTGCTACCGCCCCGAAAGCGTACCGAAAGACGTCTTGGAAAAGGTCCTGCAAGCCGCTCGATACGCTCCGTCGGGCCACAACTCCCAAGGACTGACCTTTACCGTGATTCTTTCCCGAGAGGGCGTGGCCGCCGTTCGGGACATGGTTGTCCAGTGGATGCGAGATCTTGTGGACCAGGGGTCGCCTCTCGCCACCCAGTGGCACATGGCGGGCATCGTGCGAGCTTATGAACGAGGCGAAGACCCTATTGTGCGCCATGCCCCGCACCTGATCGTGGCCTCGGCCCCGAGATCCCACAAGGCCGCCCGCGTGACCACCTACCTGGCCCTGGAATACGTGGAACTTTACGCCACGACGTGGGGTGTGGGCACATGCTGGGCGGGATACGTCAACGCCTTTGCCATGGAACGCCCTGACCTGGGGCACTTTCTGGGCCTTTCTGAAGACCACGCCGTCATGGGCTGTCTGATGGCCGGCTATCCCGAGGTGCGCTTTCGACGGCTTCCGGAACGCGATCCCCTGCAGGTGCGCTGGTGGCCGGGGGCCCACTGAAATTGTGCATTTTGTGCAAAAAATACTTGCACACTTTTTTCGCCCATCGTAAGGTTCGCCGCGATACCTCAGCACGAAGGCGTCCGCGCCTTTGGCACCAACGCGCCGGCCCCGGTCAACTCGGCCTTTTTATCCGGCGCGTAAAGCTCTTCAGGCGCCATGGCGCGGATGGACGGCGCGGCGGGCCCCGTTTTACGGGCGCCTTGCCTTGAAAACCTTTGCGGAAAAGGTCCAAAAGGTCCCGAGATTTCGGAGCGCGCTTGGCCGTATCAGGAATCGCCCCGGTGGGGCGGTTGGATACCCATGGAGGAAAAGCTATGCATGCACAACCCCTTGGATCGATCATGGTGGTGGGAGGTGGCATTGCGGGCATTCAAGCCACCCTGGATTTGGCCGATTCCGGCTACAAAGTCATCCTTGTGGAAAAATCTTCGGGCATCGGCGGGGTCATGGCCCAGCTGGACAAGACCTTTCCCACCAACGACTGTGCCATGTGAATTATCGCGCCCAAGCTGGTCGAGGTCGGCCGCCATCTCAACGTCGAACTGCTTACCCTTTCCGAAATCGTCCACGTCACGGGATCTTTAGGACACTTTCAGGTCACGGTGCATCAGCGCCCACGATATGTGGACATGGACAAGTGCATCGCCTGCGGGCTGTGCGCCGAAAAATGTCCGAAAAAAGTGGATGACCCCTTTAACATGGGCCGAGGCAAGCGCAAAGCGGCGTACATCAAGTACGGCCAAGCCGTCCCCTTGAAATACGCCATCGATGCCGACCACTGTCTTTACCTGACTCGAGGCAAGTGTCGCGCCTGCGAAAAGTTCTGTCCCACGGGCGCCATCAACTTTCAGGACACGGATAAGACGTTCACCATGGATGTGGGGGCCGTAATTGTGGCCGCGGGCTTTGAGCCCTTTGACCCCACGCGGTTGGATACGTACGGTTACGGCCACATTCGTGATGTGGTGACCGGCTTGGAATACGAGCGTTTGTTGGCCTCCAACGGGCCTTATCAGGGTCATCTCGTGCGCCCTTCCGATGAGCAGGAACCTCGGCGAATCGCCTGGATACAGTGCGTCGGGTCGCGCAATATTCATCAGTGCACCAACGCCTATTGCTCAAGCGTCTGCTGCATGTATGCCATCAAACAGGCCCTGGTGACGGCCGAGCACTGCAGCGGCAACGATCTGCAGCACGCCGTCTTTTACATGGACATGCGCACGCACGGAAAGGAATTTGAACGCTACCTGATGCATGCCCAAGAGGTGGGCGTGCGGTTCATTCGAGCCCGCCCCCATACCATCGAACCCGGGCCGGACAACAAAGGGGCGGTGATCCAGTACGTGGACGACACGGGGCACGCCGTCTCGGAAGCCTTTGACATGGTGGTCTTGTCCATCGGCTTGGAAGCGCCCAAAGATGCGCAAAGCCTGGCCGCCGCGCTGGGCATTGAGCTCACGGCCCATCGGTTTGCCAAGACTTCGGGCTTCAATCCGGTCACCACAACCCGCCCCGGCATCTACGCCACCGGCGCCTTTCATGGGCCCAAAGCCATTCCCCACGCGGTGACGGAAGCCTCCACGGCGGCGGCCGAAGGCGCGCGCGCTCTGTGGACCGCTCGAGGAAGCCTCACCCGCGCCAAGACCTACCCCGAGGAACGCGAAGTGAGTGGAGAACCGCCGAGAATCGGTGTTTTTGTTTGTTCGTGCGGCATCAACATCGCCAACACGGTGGATGTCAAGGCGGTGGCCGAGTACGCCCGAACGCTTCCTCACGTGGTTCACGTGGAAAACAATTTGTTCACCTGTTCGGCGGACACGCAGATTCTTATCGCGCAAAAGATCAAGGAAATGGGGCTGAACCGCATTGTGGTGGCCGCGTGCACGCCGCGAACCCACGAACCCCTATTTCAAGACACCCTGCGCGAAGCGGGACTCAACCCCTTTCTGGTGGAAATGGCCAACATTCGCAATCAGAACGCCTGGGTTCATCAGCAGGATTCACAAAAAGCCACGGAAAAGGCCAAGGATCAGGTGCGCATGGCCGTGGCCAAAGCGGCCCTCAACGCCCCGATCAGCCGTCTCAAGGTCAATGTGATTCAAAAGGCCTTGGTGGTGGGAGGCGGCGTGGCTGGGATGAACGCGGCGCTGTATCTGGCGGACCAAGGCTTTCAGGCCGTCTTGGTGGAAAAAGCGGACCGGTTGGGAGGCCATGCCTGGAATCTTCTGGAAAACGATCAAGGGGAACCGGTCCGGCCCATGCTGGAAGCGCTCATCGCCCAGGTGGAAAACCATCCCCGCATCACGGTCCTGAAATCGGCGCAGCTCAAGACGGTGGAAGGTTCCGTGGGTAGTTTTCGAAGCCTCGTGAGCGTCAACGGAGAAGAACGGGAAATCCTTTACGGCGCCGCGGTGTTAGCTCTGGGAGGCCGTCAGGCCGAGCCGGACGAATACCTTTACGGCCAGGATTCCCGCGTGATGACACATCTTCAATGGGATGCGTTCATGGCTGAGCAACCGGACGCGGTGCGTGCGGCTCACCGTGCCGTGTTCATTCAGTGTGTGGGATCGCGCGAACCACGGCGCCCCTATTGTTCGCGGCTCTGCTGCACGCATACGGTCAAGAGCGCCCTTCGCATGAAGGCCATGAACCCCGATATGGACATTTACGTTCTGTATCGGGACATGCGCACCTACGGCATGCGGGAAGAGCTCTACCAAAAGGCTCGAGCCATGGGTGTTGTGTTCGTTCAATACACGCTGGGCACAAAGCCTCAGGTGGCGGTCCACAACGGGGCCTTACAGGTTGAGGTGCTTGATCCCATTTTGCAGCGCAGGCTGCGCATCCCCGCCGATTATGTGGTCTTGGCCACAGCCATCGAACCCAACGCCACCCACGATGCGGTCGATCTTTTCAAGTGCAGCGTCAACGCCGACGGCTTTCTCACCGAAGCCCATCCCAAGCTGCGTCCCGTGGACCTCACGGTAGACGGCCTTTTTGTGGCCGGCCTGTGCCATTATCCCAAGCCCCTGGACGAAACCATTGCGCAGGCGCGAGCCGCAGCCTCTCGAGCGGCCGTGCTGCTTTCCAAAGAAGAGATGCAGCTGGACGCCATCAAATCCTACGTCACGGAAAAATGCGACGGCTGCGCCCTGTGCCTGGATGTCTGCCCGTACCACGCCATTGCCTTGGAGGAGGTCAAAGGATCGGCGGTGCGTCGGCGCATTCGAACCGACCCGGCCTTGTGCAAGGGCTGCGGGCTTTGTGAAGCGACGTGTCCCAAAGGGGGCGTCCTGGTGCACGGCTTTACCCTGAACCAGTTGGCAGCGCAGATCGACGCCTTGTTGGCTGAAGTTTGTTAAATTCCATCAATGGTGCAGGATCGATCCAGAACAAGGACCCTGCGGCCCACAAAGGAGCGCATTCGATGAACGAAACCTTTGAACCCGTGATCGTCGGTTTTCTATGCAACTGGTGCGCCTATGCCGGCGGGGATCTGGCCGGTGTCTCCCGGCTTCAATACCCCCCAAACATGAGGCCCATACGGGTCATGTGTTCGGGCATGGTGCCTCCGGACCTCATTGCCAGAGCGCTGCTCAAGGGTGCCGACGGCGTTCTGGTTATGGGCTGACACCTGGGCGAATGTCATTACCTGGACGGTAATAAAAAAGCCCTGGCCCGAAGCCACGCCGTACGCATCGCCCTGGAAAACCTCGGCATCGACCCGCAACGGTTCGCCATTGAATGGGTTTCCTCCGCCGAAGCCCCGCGGTTTGCCCAACTGGTGACCCGGTTTACGGAAAAGGTTCGAGCCCTCGGCCCCAATCCTTTAAAGGAATCGGGGGCGGGCCAAGCCCGGTGCGCCTGAAAGGAGGAGCGGCAATGAAAACTTTTTTCCATTTGCTCCAAGAGGTGATCAAGCCGGGATTGTGTCATCGATGCGGCGGCTGCGTCTCCCTATGCACTTCCGTCAACTACGGCGCCCTGGAAATCGGCGAAGATGGCCGCCCTCGGTACAAAGACGTGGAAAAATGCATCGAATGCGGCCTGTGCCACGCGGTCTGCCCCGAAATCGACGAATTGGAGCCGGAGACACGCCACCGCCTGAGTTGGAGCGCCCCCATTGGGCGCGTTCTGAGCGCGGGCGTCGCCCGCGCTTCAGACGCCGCAGTGCGCGCTCACGCCACGGACGGTGGTTTGGTTACGGCTCTGTTGCTGCATCTGTTTCACACAGGGCGCATCGACGGGGCCATTGTGGCCAAGCGAGTGGGCCCGTACCAGCGGGAGCCTTATTTGGCCACATCGCCTGAAGAGATCATGGAGTCTCGGGGGTTTTTCTTTGATACCAGCCATAATGTGGCGGGGCTGGGCGATGCTTACATGGCGCGAGCCAGCGTGGAAGCCATGAGCCCTCTGATGAGCAAAGGGCTTCGCCGGGTGGCCCTTGTGGGAACCCCGTGTCAAATTCAGGCGTTTCGACGCATGGAAACCTTGGGCGTCGTGCCGTCCGAATCGGTGGCGTTCTGCTTTGGCCTCTATTGTTCCGGGAACTTCCTTTTCGACGAACCCCATCGCCTGGAACTGGCGCGAGCCGGAAATTTTTCCTGGGATCAGGTGGTCAAGATGAACGTCAAGGAATTTTTTCAGGTCCACCTTCAGGACGGCACGGTGCGGCACTTAGACCTTCATGTTCTGGACCGCCTCAAACGGCACGCCTGCCGATACTGCGAAGACTACAGCGCCGAAGTGGCGGACATTTCCTTCGGCGGCCTTGGCGCTCCCGAAGGCTGGACGTCCTTCATCACGCGAACTCCCAAGGGCCGCGCCGCCTATTTGGATGCGCGAGGCCGAACGGTGGAAGAAATGGATCGTCATCAAGACCCAGGCCTGTCGGACAAGGTTCTTGAAGCGGTCATGAGGGCGGCGGCGCGTAAACGCGCCGAGGCCAGGGAGCATCGCCGTGAATTGGGAAAAGCTGTGGTTGTCGCCCTGTAATGTTTTGGGGCGGATGCCGCGTGAGGAGGACCAGCCATGTCAGTGACCGTAGCCAGTGAATGGCTCAATGCCTGTTCCGGATGTGAAATTTCCCTGGTGGATCTGGGGGAACGCCTTCTGGACGTGCTCAATCTTGTGGAAATCGTCCATATGCCGGTTCTGTTGGATCACAAGTATTTCGGCCAGACCGGAGACAAAAAGCACGTGGATATTCCCGAAGCCGAAGTGGGTCTCATCAGCGGCGGCATTCGCAACGAAGAACATGCGCACATCGCTGCTCACATGCGATCCCGCTGCAAAGTGATCATCGCTTTGGGAACCTGCGCCACGCATGGAGGCATTCCCGCTTTGGCCAACAGCTTTCCGGTATCGGATCTTTTGGAACGGTGCTTTACCACGGAAAGTACCGACGAAAACCCTCGAACCTTTGAACCCCCTGTCCCTCAGCTTTTGGACAGATGCTCGGCCTTGGACGAACACATTGCCGTGGATGTGTACCTGCCGGGATGCCCGCCGCACCCAGACCAGCTCTTCTCGGCACTCACAGCCCTCGTGCAAGGAACAATGCCGGAACTTCCCGCCAAAAGCGTCTGCGACACGTGTCCGACGGTGCGCGAAGGCAAGGGAAAGCTGACGGAGCTGCGCCGATTTTTGCAAAATCCTTTCTATTCCAGCCCGAGGGAACCTCTGGACAAGATGCCATGTCTTTTGGAACAGGGCTTCCTGTGCATGGGCCCTGTGACACGAGCCGGCTGCGGCGGGGACGCCACAACGCCGCGATGCATCGCCGCCCGAGTCCCCTGTCGCGGCTGTTACGGCCCCGTGCGCCACGACGGCAACCCCATGCTGGACATGCTCAACGCTTTGGCCTCCAACGGCATCGACGTCAAATCTCTTCCGGAATTCCCGTCGCTTCTGCGCTTTGCGGGAGCCCACCGGTTGCTCAGGCCTTCACGGCCGCGAAAGGAGCGTTAGACCATGAGTCGGGAGATTCATATTCAGCCCATCACGCGCATCGAAGGCCACGCCTCCATTCAGATTCAGCTCAACGAGGCGGGCGATGTTCAGGATGCGCGCGTCAACATTATGTCTCTTCGAGGGTTTGAAAAATTCATCGAAGGCAAACCTGCCGAAGAGGTGCCTCGCATCGTCAGCCGCATCTGCGGCATCTGCCCCTGGATGCACCACTTGGCATCCAACAAGGCGGTGGACCGCTGCTTTGGTGTCACGCCACCCCCGGCCGCTCAAAAGCTGCGGGAACTCATGCAGACCATCGCCCATGCGGAAGATAAACTGCTGCACTTTTTCTTTTTGGCTGCCGCCGATTTCGTCATCGGCCCCGATGCTGATTACTCGGTGCGCAACGTAATCGGCATCGCCAAGGCACATCCGGAACTGGCCCAAAAAGTGGTGCACATGCGGCATCGCGCCAAGATGGTTCTGGAAAAATTCGCCGGCAAAGCCATCCATCCCATTGCGGGCGTGGTGGGTGGTTTTTCCAAACCCATGCTTGAAGAAGACCGCCGGGAAATTCTCGCCCAAATGCGGGAGCTGTTGGATTTTGCGCTGTTTACTTTGGAATTTGCCAAGACCAAAGTTTTTCCCCCGTACATGGAAACCATTCAGTCCCTGGGAGTCATTCGCACGGGATTTATCGGCACGGTGGATGCGACGGGCGCCCTAAATCTTTACGACGGGCGTGTTCGCCTCATGAAACCCGACGGAACCTTTACGGAATTTGACGTTCAGGACTACGCCGACGTTCTCGGGGAACATGTGGAACCGTATTCCTACGCCAAAATGCCTTATGCCAAGGTGTGGAACGAAGGCTTTTGTCTCGACGAAAACAACCCTCGAGGCATCTATCGGGCCAATACATTAGCCCGCATCAACGTGGCGGATCGCATCGCCACCCCTCGAGCGCAGGCGGAATTGGAGGAATTCCGCGAAAAATTCGGCCGCCCCGCCCAAGCGACGCTCCTCTATCACTGGGCCCGGCTTATCGAAGAAGTCTATGCCTGCGAGCACGCCATTGAACTCTTGGAGGATCCCGAGATTTGCGATCCCCAGGTTCGGGCCGAGGTGGAACCTCGAGCGGGCCGCGGCGTCGGCAGCGTGGAGGCGCCCCGCGGAACCCTCATTCATGACTACTCCACGGACGAGAACGGCTTGATCACTCGAGCCAATCTCATTGTCGGAACCACCCACAACATCGCTCCCATGAACCTGAGCGTTAAGCAGGCGGCTCGATCCCTCATTCACCAAGGCGTCGTGGATCAGGGACTTTTGAACCGCGTGGAAATGGCGGTGCGCGCCTACGACCCCTGAATTTCCTGCGCCACTCATCGCCTGGACGGCGAATCGGCAATCCAGATCACCATCCTTGACGCGGCCGGAACTCCAATCGTCCGCTGGCCGCGATCGAGCACCGTCTGACACCTCACGGGGCGTGCTCGAAACGATTCATCGCCTCAACAGAAGGGGGCTCGGGTGCCTTTCATGCGCTTCGAAGCCCCCCTTTTTTTTTCGGAAGGAACCCTATCCAGCCCATGGGCAACCACTTGCGCGCCGCTCGTCACCCTTCCAAGCAAGCACTCCGTCAGCCCTGCTCGGTTAATTGAGATTTTGTGTGGAAACCGCGCCAATGTTGTGCGAGTTTCCTCGCAATCGGCCTCTTCAAACAACGCCCGTACGGGTTAAGATGACCTGGGGCCAGTCTCATCGACCACTACGCCGGCCGTCCAGGGTACCGGTGGGCAAGTCCGAGAAAACGCCGGCCACCAGTCCATGGGCGGAATGTGGTGAAGGAGGCCGGATCGAAGGCTTTGTGTGCACGCCATTTTCATTTCGGGGTGCTTTCGGCACATAAGCGCTCAAGGCGTTGACGTTATGGACGAAGCGGCCACAAGAGATGCCGAGAATCGAAAGAAAGCGCTGCAGCGCTTCTTGTGTTCATCGTGACGGCCATCGTTGCCGTGCGGTTTAAGGTCATCGAGGAGCATCTTCGGGTGGAATCGCTCCAATGCCTCATGGACTCCGTGGGGCTGTGGGCCCCCATCGCCTTCGCCGCTCGTTGGAAGGCGCAACATATTATGATTATGGCACACATTCCCATGTGCGTTCATGAAGTCCATGGGCAGGCTGGTTTCAAAATATCCATGGTTTGCGGGCGAACGGATCGTTGTGATCCAGAGACCTGAAAGCGCCGCGGCACGGACCGCCTTCACATCCCGTCATGACTGGCGTGACAGAAACCTTGCTCTGGCACGTTCTGTGCCCTACGCTTTGGGTGAAAAAAATGGAGGTGTCATCATGATCCACACCGCATCGACTGTCTTGACCATGGTTATGAAGGCTTTCGGCGCCCAGGCGCGAGCTCCGTGGTTGGCTACGGGTCTCGGTTCGTGGGCCTCTCCGTGGTGTCCTTTTTTCGGGGGATGGGCCGGAGGATGGTTTCCCTTGATTTTCGGCGTCCTTTTCTGGGTGCTTGTCTGTGTCTCCATGATCCTTGTGATCCGCCGACTGCTTCGGTCTTCACCGGACGACGCGCGGCCGTCGACCGGGTCGTCACGGGCTGAGGAAATTCTCAAAGAGCGGTATGCCCGGGGCGAGATCACGGAAGAGGAGTTTCACAAAATGCTGGGCCAGATCCGGTGAGTGTCCTAAAGAGCTCAAGCCCGTGGCGCCGGTTTCAACGGCGGACGGCGAACAGAAGAGCCGATGATGGGGACGCGCGAACGGGTCCCAAAGGTCTTGTACGGATGGTATGGGCCATTGTCGCCGCCGCAATTTTCAGGGATGAGTGCACCGTGCCGTAAAATCCGCCTCCGCCTCGGCGACAGCCGTTTGAAAACCCACAAAGGCCCAGGTTTCGGACAACGCCATGTAGCGGGCCACGTTCGAAACGCCCTTGGCGCTGCTTTGGTACAGAATCCGTCGCTTTTTTTTTGGCTGAAGCCTCCTGAAGGTCGGCCCACCCGTCGCTTCGCATCCGGGATGGCCTAGTGACCTTATGGAAAGGCTGCGCCACGCCGCATACCCCGCCTCAGCTCATGACGGAACGGTCACAAACGTTTTTTTCTTTGATCAAACTGGAAGTGAGGGCGAGATTTTGGAGCGGGGATTTGAACGCCAGACAAGGATCTGAGCGCTTTGTTCGACAGTGCGAGTCTGTTTTGGATCGTCAACCCGGCCCTCATTTTCCCCGTAAATCAAGGTGACCGGTTGAACGCCAATGTGCGGCAGAGCCTTAGGCGGCCTGCGAAGAAGCCGTGGCTCGGTATCGGCAAACGGTCTTGACGGCTTTTGCGGAAATGAAAAGCCGCCTCGCCCCACATTCTGACTTGGCCATATGACGACGTGACGGATGATGTGGGGTCCGCCCAACGCCAGCTAGATAGCCTATGATCGGTACGTGGCCGGTCCGGCAACGTGTCTTCAAGTGGCCACGGCCAGCAGCCTTTGGCCCTTGACCGATCGGTCTTGCGCCTTAGGGGACAGCGGATGGTAATTACGGTGGGACGGTTCAAAGTGTCGGGCTGGGGGAGGAAGGCCTCTGCTTTTCTTCCTTCGAAGCAAAACGGCGGACAACTTCAGCCACCGGCCCCGAACGATTGCTGAGCACCCGAATGCCGCGACGTTCCAGGAAAACCCGAGCCCGCTCCTCGATGGCTCCGCAAATGAAGACTTGCACGCCCAGGGCCAATACCTTTTCCAGTTTTTGTTGCACCGTCTGTTTTGCCATGTCGAGAGGTATTCGCAGGCGCACGCGGCCTTTGTGAAAGACGCACAAAAGGATTTCCGGCGCCGTGGCGAAGTGGGGCGCGACATTGGGCCCGAAGCGGGGAATGGCCACCTTGATGAAGCCCTGTTCGAAAGGCGAGGTCGTCTCGGGCATGGAGACCTCCGGTTAAGAAATGCCGTAACGTTTCATCTTGCGCCATAGCGTCGCGCGGCTGATACCCAGCTCTCGAGCCGCTTCCACGCGGTTGCCGTCGACCTTGCGCAGCACCCAGCGGATGGTGCGTTCTTCGGACGAGGCCAAAGGGGAGGCGTCAGGGTTTTCCCGGCGGCGGGTTCGGACCTTGCCCACCACATCCATGGGCAGGTGTTTCACCTCGATGATGGGACCGGAACACAGAACGCAGGCGTGTTCGATGATGTTTTCCAACTCCCTGACGTTCCCCGGAAAGTCATAGTTCATCAAAAGACTCAAAGCGTGCTCCGAAATTTCACGAATGTTTTTCCCGCACACGGCGTTGTACTTTTTCAGCATGTGGCGAGCCAGCAAGGGGATGTCTTCCCGTCGTTCCGCCAGCGTAGGCAACCGAATACCGATCACGTTCAACCGGTAAAAGAGATCAGCTCGAAAGGTGCCATCTTCAACCTTGCGCTCCAAATCCACATTACTGGCCGCCACAATGCGCACATCGGCGGACTCGGGTTCTGTGGTGCCCAAAGGAACAAAAACCCGTTCTTCCAAGAACCGTAGAAGCTTGACCTGAAGTGCACCGGACATGCACTGCACTTCGTCAAGAAAAAGGGTGCCGCCCTCAGCGCTTTGCAAACGTCCCGGTTTGTCTTTCTTCGCATCGGTAAACGCGCCCTTGCGATACCCGAAGAGCTCCGATTCCAAGAGAGGGTCTGGGATCGTTCCACAATTGAGTTTCACGAAGGGACCGTCGCGGCGGGGGCTAAGCTGGTGGATGATGCGGGCCAGCATGCTCTTGCCCGTACCGCTTTCCCCCTGGATCAACACCGTGCTGGGGCTTTCGGCCACGACGGGCAGAAGCTCAAGAATTTCCTGCATGAGCGGGTTTTTGCTGACCACTTCGCCGAAATGGTAAGAATCGTGTAGCACCTTGCGGAGGTCCTCCTCCACACTGCAATCCCGAACCACTTCCACCGCCGCAACCACCCGCCCCTGATCATCCTTGATGGGGGAGACCGAAATGCACACGGGCACTTCCCGGTGATCTCGAGTGACGATCCGCGCGGGGCGATCCCGAACCCCTTCACCGGTCTGAAAAACGAGGTCCAGAGGGCACTGGGTCTGGCACAGGTCGGAGCGTAACACGTCATAACAGGTCCGTCCCAGGGCCTCTTGGATACGAAACCCCGTGAGGCGTTCCGCGGCATGGTTGAAGAAGCCTTCAATGCGCCGATCCCGGCCGACCATGAAAAGCCCATCGCCGATGCTGTTCATGATCAAACAGCAGGTGTGCCCGTCGTCGGTCAAACCACACACGGACGTTGTCCCGGGGCGGAAACCTTCTTCGTGCCTGCCGTTCATAACCTCTCGCTCTCTTTCCTTCCTTGAAATGCTTCAAAACGTTGCCATTTTTCAGGCGCTGTCCCGGGCCAGAAGGGCGGCTCCCAGGGCACCGATGATCTGAGGCTCCGGGGCCGTCGCAATGCGCCCTGCGAGACGCCGCTCCAAGGCCTTCACAACCCCGACGTTTTTCGCCACTCCCCCGGTCATGGCGACCACGGGACGCCGCCCGACCTTTTTCAGCAAGGCCGCGGTGCGTTCTGCCACGCTCTCGCAAATGCCCCGACAGATGGCCTCCACCGGATGCCCCTCCGCAATGTGGGAGACCACCTCGCTTTCGGCAAAAACGGAACAGACCGAACTGATGGGCACGGCCCGAGACGCCCTGGCACCCAGGGCGCTCAAATCCTCGATGTCCATCTCCAGGGCTCGAGCCATGAGTTCCAAAAAACGCCCCGTTCCCGCGGCGCACTTGTCGTTCATGAGAAAATTTTCCACCTCGCCCCGGTCGTTGACCGCAATGGCTTTGGTGTCCTGTCCGCCGATATCGATGATGGTGCGCACCTCGGGAAACAGGTGCCACATGCCGCGCGCATGGCACGTGATTTCGGTCACCTGCTCGTCGGCAAAATCCACCACTTTGCGGCCGTAGCCCGTCGCCACGCATCGACGCACAGGCCCGTATCGTTGGGAAACCTCACGAAGGAACCGATCCAGGGAGGCCGCCGCCCGACGGGCACTCGCCCCGGTGGCGCTCATGATGTGCGCCACCATGTCCCCTTGCGAGTCCACCACCACGGCTTTGGCCGTCATGGACCCGATGTCGATTCCGGCAAAAAGCCCGTCTCGCGAGGCGCTCGTTTTTCGATGTGTTCCCGCACGCGTTCTTAAAAGCTCCACGAAACCCTCCAATCGCGTCCGCGTCGGCCCTTCCGCATAGCTGCGGCTGTCGATGCAATCCCCGTCAAGATCCAGAAAAGGAACGTTGAGCCTTTCCAACAGTTCCGCCACAGCCCGCACCCCGCCCTGGCCCTGACGGCATCCCCAATGGGAAAAATGGACCACCCCGTCGGGTTTCGCCTCCCGCACCATGCGCTCCACCATCTCCACCCGCCTGTCCACGGGTCCCAGCCCGGGGTTCTGAAGCAGCTTGACCGCCAGGCTCTCGTAGGGACGCTGCGGATCCAAAGGATCCCAAAACACGTGGGTGATCTCATCCAGCACGGGCCACAGGTTCAGTGTCCGTTCCATGAAGGGGACGAAATTTCCCTTGAAATAGGGAAAGGTGAGGAGCCAAACGAGGCGGAAGGCGCCATGGGCGGAATCCACGGAGGTCGACACCCAACGAATCTCTTCCGCAAGGCGCTTCAAGAGCCGAGGCGTCTGCGGCAGGCCGGTCATGAGCTGCGCCTGAATCAAGGCCGTGCTCACGTCCTTGCCGCACACGCCGGCAGGCGCTGCGGCTCGAAGCTTATTCAGCCGGACCATCGCGGCCCGGGCTTCGTTACTGTAGCCAAAAACGCGCTCCCAGTCAGTGCGGCTCGGTCTTTTCCCGCTCAGCGTCGACAGAACACTGTCCGCGTGCTCGATCTGCTGCGCCAAATAGGTGCGAGCCTCCGGCGTATCTTCCTGAGGAACATCGAGGACGATGAAGGGAATATCCAGGCGTGCGGCCAGTTCTTCCAAGGCCTTGCACTGGGTGTCGCACAGATGGGTCGTCGCCGCCACCGCATCCACAGAGGGCAGATACCCTTTGAGGAAAGCGGCCATGGCGGCACGGTGAAATGTGCAGCTTTCCACGGGGAAGCCTTCCCCATCCACTGCCGTGAGAGCGCTTTTTTCAAGGCCCGTGGAAGCCAAAGCCGAAGCCAGGAATTCGCCGAACATGGGCGTCATGCCGTGGCCGTGGAGCAGTTCCACGGGAAAGAAAAAGCCCGCCAGCACCGTGGGTTTCCTCTTCGCATACAACGCGGCCAAAAAGCGCAGGATTTCATGGTGCAAAGCATCGAGAGCCGACCTTCGGGTCATGGCTCTCAGTTTTTCAACGGTGAGCAAACCTCTGGCCATGAGCGGCAACATCAAACGCTCAAAGTCCCGCATGCCTATCCTTCCTCCCCGCCATCGGCGGATCCCGTCTCTTGCCGACCATTTCCACAAAGGCCTGCACCCGGGTTTCCATCTGCCCCCATGAAGCCGCCGATCCATCCCGTTCCACGTGCAAAAACGGGATTCTCTCCTGCGCCATCACGGCGGCCAGGCGCGGGAGTCGCCACCGCACCATGTCGCAAAACTTCAAGGTCGGAAAAATCACCCCGTCCGCTTTCGTTTCTCGAACCAGACGCAAGATGTAATCCACAAAACCCATGGCGTCCACGCGCCGGGCACAGGGCGCTCGGTGGAGATACCGGCGCGCCACGGCCCGCAGCGGATCGGCGTCTTCCCGAACGAGTGTATCGAAATGGCGTGTTCCCGTACACAGGGCGTCGGCCACAACCTGGGTCCCGCACGCTTCCACCCGTCGCACGAGAAGCCGCGCATCCCCCGCGCATCCGCCCAGCACCACACGCACATTCATCCCGATGCCGTCTTTGAAAGTTTCTGCGAGGGTGCACAGCGCGGCGCTTTCGGCAAGAAAACCCCTCTTGTCTTCCACGAAAGCCTTGACCAGCCATTGCATGTAATCGGTTCCGGATATCCCGCGATTCAGCGCAGCCCGCAACCCATCCAGCGTTCGCACCCTGAGCCGTGTCTCGTTCAGGATCGCCACCGCCTGGCGAAGGTCCGCCTCCGTCATGGCCCTCCCTGAAAGGGCCTTTAAAAAGGCCGCCAGTTTTTTCAGGACTGCCACCCAGTAGCTTTCCGCCGCCGGACCGCCGACAAAGGGAAAATCGAGCCGATACACAGGCGGGGCCTTGATGTGACGCTCCCACACATCCGCAAGGCGCCTCATGGCATCGCAGGAGTTCACCACCACGACGGCCGCCATATGCCGAAAAGCGCCGCTCAGGGCGGCTTGAAGCACCCCGTGGACATAGGCGCAAAAGGTGGTCGGCAGAACCGCCTCGGATTCTTCTCCGCGCGCTTCAAACCCATAGAGCCTCACAGGCCTAAAACCGGCCGCCAAGAGGAGTTCCTCAGGAGTTGCCGAGCACAACCAGCCCACGGCCGGAGCGGCGCCGTTGCCGTCAAGGAGCGTTTTCTCAGGCCGACTCACGGCACGCACCCCCATCATCAAGCCGTGAGCCTTCCGCAGATTCTGCCCCGCTCACGTAAGCCGCCACCACAGGCCGATATGGCTCCGAAATCTCCCACGTTGCGGTCAAAATCCCTGCCAATCGCATGCGGCTGATTATCTGGACAACTTCAGAGAGCTGACCGGCAATTTTCTGGGCCACCTCCTCGGCGACAGCCTTTAAGGCCTGCGGGTCCTTGGCCGACGCACCGCGGAAAACTGCCGGGTCTTCCTGAAGCAGGCGCAACACCCGCACCACCATGGCCTTTTCGTAAGGGAGCGCGTGCGCGAACGTGGCAAAGCGGCGCACTTCCGTCGGCAAGGCATCCAAAAGCCGCCGCAGCTCGTGAATTCTGCGGTAACGAAAGTCCATGTCGCCGTGAAGCATCTCCCGATCGAACTCCCCTTTGGGGTATTCTCTTTGAATCTGATCGAGAATTGCCAGCCCCCTGTTGAGCGCGGAACCTACGTCTTGGACGTTCATGCCCCATCTCCTCCTTGTTGCGCCCCACCTTTCCTAAGCCTCATCTCCCAAAGGCATCGCAGGTATCGCACGTAGCCCGGGCAGAGATAGGGCCTTAGCCGCCTTGAGTAGCGCTTGTGCAGGCTTCGCACGTAATGGGACATGACCTGAAGAACCGCAGCGTCCGACAGCCCTCGTCCAAAACCCAGCAAAACCAGATCCACCAGTTCGTACGGGCCAAGAAAATGTTCATCTCCAACGCCCCCAAAGCCCGGGGAAGGTCTTTGCGCAAGGACCGCCGGCGGGAGTCCAAGAAAGGCGGCCAAACGGCGCACTTGAAATTTGTAGAGCCCGGCCAAAGGAGCCCATCGCCCTATGGTCACATCGTCAATGCCGCCTTCCACAAAATAACCGAGTTCCAACTCGGTGCGGTTGGCGCACACCACGATGGCCGCCCCGCGTTTGGCGGCGATGGTCTCCAGCACCGCCTTTCGGACCCTGTGGGCCGTCAGAAGCCGCTCGTAATGACGCCCCACCAGGGGGGGAGTCGGCGACCTCTTCATCCGAAGGACCAAGGCCCAGAGCAAAGGTCGCGGAGCCAGTCGAGTGAGGATCTGCAGCCCGAACTGTGTCGTCCAATAGGGCGGGAGCCGCAGAGGCTTTTCCCGCTCTCCCACTACGCCCGTAATGTCCACAGGGATGAGTTCAACCCCTAAGCGTTCGTAAAGATGCAGATTGTAGTTTTCCCCCAGGACCCGCCGATCGATCATCTGCACCGCCAGCGTGGGCACTCCAGAGGTCGCACAGAGGGCGGCGCACACCGCACTGTCCAGGCCCCCGCTCGCACCCAAGGCCACGGCACGAGAGGGGCCGCGCACAACGCCCTCCCGAATCGTGCGCCTCCAGAATGCCACAAAGGCCGCTTCCCAAAACCCCTCGCTTGTCTCACCGGCCGGCGGATTCCGCGATACCGCTTCAGCCCGTTTCATCAAGCCTGACCTCGCGCTCCCACACTGGATCCAAAAGCTCTTCCAGGCGGCGGTCGTATTCCATGAAGCACCTCATGTATTCCACATCCTCGGCGGAACGGCCAGCTTCCGCGTTGATGGGCCGCGCTTCGGTGGCCCCGATGATGGCGCGGGCCTCGGCGTAATGATCCCGAATGGGGCACGGCAGAAAGAGATTGCGCACGCGTTCGGGAGGCTGATTGTATCCGTATTCCGCCTGCCAGCGCCGAATGTGGACAAACAAGGGCGATTTCAAGGCATCCGACAGCGTGCGGCCTCGAGCGTAAAGATCGTAGACGTTGTCCACGTGGTACGGAAAGAAGACGCACGGGGCAATGTTTCCGTGCCAATCCACATGGAGGTACCCACCGGCACGGCCCGCTGCGATGCATCCCAAAGAAAGGACCCCGCCGTTCCAGAAATCCACATAAAAGTAACCTTTTTTCTCAAGGACTTGAAGCTCTCGCTCCAGCATCCACAGCCTCTGTTCAGGCGTCACCAGCCGATCAAAGGAAGCATCGCGGCCGATGGGCATGTATTGAAAGATCCAACCGTAGGCGGCACCATGCTCTTCAAAGTAAAAGTCGAGAAACCGGTCCGAAAGGATCCGTTCGGCATTGTCACGGGTGGCCGTCACCGAAATGCCGAAGGGGACCCCCGCCTGCCGCAGGCACTTCATGGCATGCAAGATTCTTTGATGGGTTCCCGAACCCCGCCGAGCGTCCGTGTCTTCTTCAAAACCTTCCACGGAAATGGCGGGCGTCACGTTGCCCAGCTCGGCCATGCGTTCCGCCAGGGCTTCGCCGATCAGGGTCCCGTTGGTGAACACGAGAAAGTAATTGTCGGCGTTTTCGGCGATCACATCCAGAAGATCCCAGCCGGCACTGCGATAGAGAAACGGTTCGCCCCCCGAAATGACCGTGAAATGCGATCCCCATGCCTCGGTTTTCTCGCGAAGGAGCCGTCGAAAAACGGCCGCCTCCAAAGAGGCCGCACGATGAGAGCGGTCCCCCGCGTAACAGCCCAGGCAGCGCAGATTGCAATTTTCGGTGGGGCTGACCACAAGGAAACTCGGCGGATCGAACCCGTAAAAGGCGGCAAAGGCCCGAATCTTTTCCGTGTCGGCCAAAACGAACTTGTCCACAAAGGTGTCCGCCAGGCTCTCGAGAGGCTTGTCGGCAATAAAGCCGCGCCGGGCGCCGCGGGCTCCGGCGTGAAGAAGATTTTTCATGGCCTGAAAACGCAGCCGCTGCACCTGGCGGGGCCGACATTCGGGGTTTTCCACAACCAGGTAATCGTAGAGAGCCTTTTCCACCTGTTTCAAGGTGGCGTTGCGCAACAGATTGCTCTTGAGCCCCATGACCAAAAGGCCTCTCTTGAGCTTTTCTCGAAAACGGCCTGTGGCAACGGTCTTCATGGCTTTCCCTCCTTTCCATCGGTAAGGTTCTGGACCTTAGGCACGGGCCGGCGCGGAAAAGCCGAGCGGCTGTTGCGACCATGAAACAGTTTCACAATACCCGTTTCACATTTGAAACATGTCGTGAAGTTTCCCGAACCCGGCCGCCATGGCGAAAGGACGGCGTGGGGTACGTCCCCGGAGACCGTCTTGCTTCTCGTTCGCCAAAAGGAGCATCGTGCATGCCAACCCCCTGCCAGGTCCGCTCGCGGGCTGTGGGCCTGTTTCAGAAGAGCTCCGGATTCCTCCGCAAGGTCTTCATGCAGGACAAGGGTACGAGGTAACGGTGGACGACACTTCTTGAGAGGCCTTAAGGAAGCTGTGCTGTTTCGTTAATCGGAAACACGCGCTGGATGGAACCCGAGGCGATATGATGATTTGAGGCGCTTCGCGGTGCCCTGACCAGATCGGCGCGCGGTGCCTCGTGCGCCGATTCACCCTCGCCAGGACTTAAGAGCGAAAAGGTCGATCACTAAGGCCGTCGGTTGCGTCGCACGGGTTTGGGAAGGGCGATGCGAAAGATGAGCAGGGCCGGCAACACGAGCAGAGCCCAAAAGCCGATGCGGCTCACCTGTTCCGGGCTGAAGACACTGGCCCAGGTGCCGAGAAGTCCCACAGTGGGATCCACGCTGGCCGCCTGCCGATAGGCTTCCCGAGCCGCCAGCGAGTTGCCGCGGTCGGCTTCGATTCTGCCGCGCACCAGAAGCGCGCGGGCCATGGCCGTCGAGTCGTCATGGAGGCTGAGCACCGCGGCCACATCCCTTTCCGCTTCCGCAACACGGCCCAGTTCGTAGAAAACTTCGGCACGGTAGCTAAGCCCATCGCTGCGTTTTTCGTCCCACGCGTCGGCTCCCTGGAGATCGGCCAGGGCTTTTTCCCATTGCTGCCGTTTCATGAAAACCAGAGCACGAAAAAGCAGGCCTCGAACGTCCCGCCCGCCCTTTTCCATATAGGCCGTGAGGTCCGCTTCGGCCTCGTCGAGCTTTCCCTGATAATAATAGATGGTACCGCGTTCCCTGAGGGCTTCCACTAAGCCGGCATCCAAAGCCAAAGCTTCCGTGTACAAAGCCGCTCGACGGTACATGATGGTATCCTTGCGGGCCCTTTCCACAAGGTCCGTGGCGGTCTGCATGGCGTGGCCGGCGCTCAGCCCGCTGCTCAACACAAGCATTGCCGCAATGATTCCCGTGACCAGGCGCATGGCGAGATCCTTTCCAACAATCGGTATGGGAGCGGGAGAAGCCGCTTCAACCTTGAGATCGGAACTTAACTTTTAAAACTTAAGCGTTCTTGAGGGGATTAGCAACGTGAATGCCGAAAATAAATTCCGCAAAGATCAAAGACGGGACGACGCGCAACCTTTTTTTACCCAGTCCCTTTATAGAGCCCTGCCTAGTGCTTTTTTCACAGGCACGCATGTGCTAATCTTCGAAAGTTAAGGGCCAGCATCATTGTGAGGAGCATGCATATCGGCAAAATGTAGCGCACCGGAATGGAAAGGAGCCCCCATGATTGGATTGCCCGCCGTCGCTCGCGACACCTACTGGGTCGGCGTCAATGACCATGAAACCGATCTCTTTGAAGCCCTCTGGCCCCTGCCATACGGCGTCTCTTACAACGCCTATCTGGTGGTGGATAACAAGATCGCCTTGATCGATGCCGTAAAAGGCCATTTTCTCGCCGATCATCTGGGCAAAATTCGCGCCCTGTTGCCTGCGCACAAATCTTTGGACTACCTGATCATCAACCACATGGAACCGGATCATACGGGAGCCATTGATATTCTTCGATCCGTCTTTCCCCACATGACCCTGGTGGGTAACAAGAAGACCTTGGAGATGCTCCGCGCCTTTTACGGGGCCGACAGCGCCTGCCTTGAAGTGGGCGACGGGGACGAGCTGGACTTGGGCACGCACAGGCTGCAGTTTCATCTCACGCCCATGGTCCACTGGCCGGAGACCATGATGACCTTTGATGCCACCACGGGGGTGCTCTTTTCCGGAGATGCCTTTGGCGGGTTTGGTGCCGTGGATCGAGGCCTCTTTGACGACGAAGTGAACCTGGAGCTGATGCAAAGGGAAATGCTTCGCTATTTCACAAACATCGTCGCCCGCTACGGCCAGATGGTGATCAAGGCCATTGAGAAACTGCGGCCCGTGCCCCTGCGCGTGGTGGCTCCGACCCATGGTACCGTGTGGCGCCGGAATCCTTCACTGCCCGTGGAGCTGTATGCGCGCTGGAGCGCTCAGGAATGCGACCCCACCGTCGCCGTCATCTACGGGTCCATGTATGGCAACACGTACCGGCTTGTGGAAGTGGCGGCTCGGGCCTTGACCGAGCGCGGTCTCGCGCCTGTGGTGCACGACATCGCGCGCAGCCATGCCTCCCACGTGGTGGCCGATCTGTGGACCTGCAAGGGATTGATCTTGGCCTGTCCCACCTACAACACAGGCCTCTTTCCTCCCATGGAATCCCTGCTGGCCTTGCTGGAAAACAAGCTTCTCAAGAATCGCCTTTTGGGTTTTGTCACAAGCTATGCCTGGGCCGGTGGCGCCAGAAAGGCACTGGAAGCCTTTGCCCAAAGGTTATCCTTGGAGGTGGTGCCTCCGGTCGTGGAGGTCAAGGGGGCGGGCACAGCCCAGGACCTGGAACAGTGCGCCCTTTTGGCTGCACATCTGGCCGAGCGCATCTCTTCCTAGACGATTGTCCACGAGAGCGCGTCGAGTCTATCCTGTGGCGACATATTCTGTGGGATGACCGCAAGGGGCGATCAGGGGCCGCGGCGCGCACCGGTCCCACAAGGCCTGACCGTGGGCAAGCGCTTGGCCCAGCGTCCGGACAGGGTCTTTAGGCGCCGCACGGGCAGGTTTCTTGCGTGAATCCGAGACGCAATCCCAGTTTCCAGGCGGTCTTAAAAGCCCTGTGAATTTCTTCGGTCGTGGGTTTTCGGTCCAGAGGCGGTTTCTTCAGTGCTTTGTGGGCGGGAAAGTACTGGTCCATGAGGCTCACCCACACACCCTTGCCCAGAGCTCGGCGCAGAAACCCCAGGCATTGGCTCGTGCCAGACAGATCTTCGGGCAACACCAAATGGCGAACCAGAAGCCCACGGACGGCCACACCGTCCTCATCACACTGCAATGGCCCCACCTGACGCCACATGGCCAAAAGAGCGCGCCGATTTTGCACCACGTAGTCGGCTCGGCCGCAGCACCAGGCCGCCGCCTTCTGAGACGCAAACTTGATATCGGGAAGGTAGATGTCCACAATGCCGTCCAAGGCTCGAAGAAGGGCCACCCTTTCATAGCCGCTGGAATTGTAGACCAACGGAATGCTTAAACCCTTTTGGGTCGCAATGACCAAAGCCTCGAGAAACTGCGGCACCTGATGAGTCGGCGTGACGAGGTTGATGTTGTGGACGCCTCGCCGCTGCAGCCCAAGCATCTTTTCGGCCAGCGTCTCGGCGTCCATCACTCGGCCCACACCCATTTGACTGATGGGATAATTTTGACAAAAAAGACATTGGAGCGTGCAGCCGGAAAAGAAGATAGTGCCCGAGCCGCGGGTGCCGGCAATGGGCGGTTCTTCCCAGGGATGGACACTGACGGCGGCCACTTTGAGGCGCGCATCGGTGCGACAAAAGCCCAGGCGGCCCGATAGGCGGTCTACACCACAGCGGCGCGGGCACAGATCACACATCCTGAGCTGTTCTTTAAGGGACGCCGCCGTGCGCTGCAGAGCCCCTGTATGGAATGCGTGAACATAAGCTGGCACGGCATCTCTCATGGTCTTTCTGGACAAATCGGCATTGTAGCGATTTTTCCTCGTGAGGAAAGGGGTCATGGACAGAAAAGACACACAAGCCTTTGAAGCGACCATTTGCCACTTTCAACGAATCGCCAAAGAGAATCGGTTCGCCGAAAACGCCTCCATCGCCCACGACACCGATCAGTGTCTGGTGTGCCGTCCGGACCGATGCGCCGGCGATCCCTTCACCGTCTACGTGGACATCATCGCCCGGTGCCTTCCCGTTCGGCGCCCTCGTCTGGATCCCGACCTGGTGGCCGCCATTGCTGAAGACGCGCAGTGGGCCGGCCTTTCCACTTCCTTTACCGTCCAAGATCTAAAAGATCGCCGCGCGACGGCCATGAAAGCTTTTCGTCTTTGGGTGCGCAACGCTCTGGAAACGGGCCTCGAATTGCTCTCCGTACACAGCCCCACCAGCTTGTCTTTTTCCTTGGAGGACGCCCGGGGCATACCACAACGAGAAGCTTTTGTGGAGGGGTGCATCGAGCGGGTCATGGATCAGATTCTGGGAGAAAACTCAACTTGACACCCGTGCGTGTGGTTTCGGCCGTTTTCCTTGGCACGGTCAAACGCTAAGGCGGCCACCGGCCCTTTTGGGGTCCCGCCGTCAGCCATGCCTGGCAACACACGGTGCACTCGTCTGCGCGAAACAAGCCTCCCATCTGATGGGACGCCCTCAAGAGAGGCGAGCAGAATTTGGGCCATTGACGCCGAATACCTTTCTTTATTTCAAGTCGCCCTTCGATCGTGCCGATAGAACAAGTACACAGGCCTCTCGAACTGTCCATGAAACCCTTTAAAGGAAGGCACATTCCATGGCACGCATCCTCGTTGTGGACGATGAAGCCGCCATTCGCGAACTGGTTCAAGGCGCCTTGAAGAGTTTCGGCTATCAGTGTGAGACCGCGCCCAACGCCGCCGCGGCCAGGGCCCTCTTAAAGGCCCAGGATTTCGACTTGGTCATTTCCGATGTGATCATGCCCGGCGAAAACGGGCTCGATTTGATCGCCCATGTGGTTGAAACCTATCCGGATACGGGAACGCTCATTCTATCGGCCCTGGATGACCCGGCCTTGACTCAAAAAGCTCTGGACTTGGGAATTTACGGCTATGTCGTCAAACCCTTTGATATGACGTCCTTGCGAATTCACGTGGCCTGCGCCTTGAAGCAACGGGAAGTGCAGATGGCCAACCGCCGGTATCGTGAAGATCTCGAGCGGCTCGCGGAACAGAGGACTCGAGAACTCCATCGACAGCAACAGGACTATGCCGCTTTGGTCACGAATCTTCCCTGTGTCGTCTACACGGGCTTCACGGACTGGTCGGTGGCTTTTGTCTCGGAAAAGGTGCGAGATGTCACAGGCTATGAGCCTGAGGTCTTTCTTTCGGGACAAAAGCGATGGAGCGAGTGCATTGTGCCGGAGGATCTTCCGACGTTGTCAGAACCTCTCAAGAAAGCCATGGCCCGTGACGGGACCTTCATTCGAGAATACCGCATCGTGGATGCCCATGGTCAGATTCGCTGGATTCAGGATCGAGGCCGCGTCATTCTCAGCCCCGAAAGCAATTTGGATCACGTCTCCGGAGTGTTTTTTGACATCACGGAGCAGAAGAAAGTTCGAGAAGCTCTAGAGCAAGCCAAGGAAGAATGGGAACGCACTTTTGATGCTGTTCCGGCTCTGATCCAGGTGTCGGACAAGAATAGGCGCATTCTTAAAGTCAATGCGGCTCTCGCCAACCGAGTGGGAATCCCTCGCGAGGACATCATCGGTCGCTCCTGTTACGACATTATTTACGGGCGATTGGAAAAATGCCCGCAGTGCCCGTGGGACAACGCCGAGTCTTTGAACTTTCCTCTGGAACGGGAAGTCTACAATGAACACCTGGGAGGCTATTTCCACATCACGAGCGCCCCCTTGTACAACAGCGACGGGTCCTTGGCGGGCTGCATTTCCGTCTCCCACGACATCACCGCCCTCAAGGAAGCCGAGCAGGAAGTGCGCCGAGCCCACTGGGAACTGGAACAGCTCGTCTCGGCCATCTCTTCCATACTCATCGGGCTGGATCCGCAAGGGCGCATCACCCGATGGAACACCATGGCCGAAAGCGTCTTTGGATTGCTCAGCACCGAAGTTCTGGGCAAAAAATTGGAAGACCTGCCCCTTGAGTGGCAATGGGAACGGGTGCAGTTGGCCGTAGAATCCTGCCGCCGAAAGAAGAGGATCCATCGCGTGGAGGACGTTCGATTCACGCGTCCCGATGGTCAGCCGGGTTTTCTCGGCTTCACCATTAACCCCATGCGCTTGGACCATGACACTGAGCTGGGGCTCCTCATCATGGGCGCCGAAATCACGCAAAGAAAACTTCTGGAGGCGCAGTTGGCCCAGGCCCAAAAGCTGGAATCCATCGGCCAGCTGGCGGCAGGCATCGCCCATGAAATCAACACGCCCGTGCAGTTCATCGGAGACAACACGCGGTTTCTTGAAGATGCCTTTCGAGACCTTTCTAGGTTGCTGGAAAAATATCAGGAACTGGTGCAGCGCGCGCGCCAGGCGGAGGACTTGGCGAATCTGGTTCGCGAGGTGGAAGAAGCCGCCGAGACCATTGATTTGGACTACCTGCTAACGGAAATTCCACGGGCCATTGAACAGACGCTGGAAGGGGTCCAGCGGGTGGCCAAAATCGTCCTGGCCATGAAGGAATTCTCTCATCCCGACCGAGAAGAAAAGGTCCCGACGGATATCAATCGGGCCTTGGAAAACACGCTGACGGTGGCCCGCAACGAGTGGAAGTACGTGGCGGACCTCGTCGCCGAGCTGGACCCCAATCTTCCTCTGGTGCCCTGCATTCCCGGAGAAATGAACCAGGTGTTTCTCAACATTGTGGTCAATGCCGCCCATGCCGTCAAAGACGCCGTGAAGGATCAACCCGACACCAAGGGCACCATCACGGTGGCCACGCGGGTGGTGGACGATTGGTGTGAAATTCGCGTTGCCGATACCGGTACCGGTATTCCCGAAAAGATTCGGCACCGTATCTTCGACCCCTTTTTCACCACCAAGGAAGTGGGCAGAGGCACCGGCCAGGGACTGGCCATCTCTCATCACGTGGTGGTGGAAAAACACAAGGGCCAATTGCTGTTTGAAACCGAAGAAGGCCGCGGCACGACCTTTATCATTCGCCTGCCCATGGAGAGTTCGTGAGGTTTTCTCGAGCGCGAATGGCCGCAAGAGCTTCCCGAGCCACATCAGCTACGGAGGTGTCCTCCAGGGTTTCATGGCGGTAAAGGCGCACCGGAGCCGCATCCCCAGTAAAAGATGCCACAACCCCAAGGCAGGATGCATTTCCCACGGCACGCAACCCCCACAGCGCCAAAGCGCGAAACAGGGCACGGGGGTGCCGAGCGTACACGACGAAGTCTTGAGCGCTTGCTGAAAGAAGCTTTGGGTGGGCTTGAACCAAGCGCGCCAAGGCCCACAGAGCGCCCGCCAGCAGGGGTTCATGCTCCAGGTAGTTTTCGTCTTGCCTCACAAAGGACAGCACGAGCCGACCATATTCTTGAGCCAACCCAGGGCTGCGGGCCAGGGCCTCTCCCATGGCTTCCGGAATGCCCCATCCGATCCCCCCCGATTCGTCGTTGAGCAGCCACAGAAACCGACGAACAATCACGCGGGCCGATTCCAGGTCGTCTTCCGCCAGGGTCGCCGTGATAAAGCCTGCGGCCGTCACGGCATGCCATCGCAGCATCTCATCGGTGGAACACAAAAAGGACAGGAGCGGATTGATGACCCGCCGAGGTGAAAAGGAGCGCCAAACCTCCAGATTTTTTGAAAAATCCGGGGAAGCCAAAAGGCTCTCAATCTGCCTCTTGCCCACCCGCCTCGAAGGCTCTTTTTCGATCACTCGGTCGTCTCCTCGTCGTCTTCCCAAAAAATGCAGTGGGACGGGCACATCATGATGGCTTCCTCCACCAAGGCGTCGGGATACATAGCGCACTCCCGCACTTCAATGTAGCCCGCCTCACTGCGCGCAAACACCTGAGGGCACACGCTCACGCAACCGTCACAGTCCACACAGTCGCTCAAATCCACCACAGGACGGCGCATCTTTTTGATAAGCTCCTTGTCCCAATTGTCCGGGTCGTCTCATGGGTAAACCCTCATGGCCCAAAGCCCAAAAAAACCGGATCCCTTTCGAATCCGGTCGTTTGGCTGGGGCGCCATTTTCACGCCCCAACGTTCGCCATCGAAGCCCGATGTCAGCAGGGGTGCATTCTGTGGGAGCGAAACACGACGCCATGAGCTCTCGCGGCTCGCGCCGCTCCCACGTGTTTCCCATTCGAAGAAGCGGCTAATGGGTCATTTTTTTCAGTTGCACCGCCAGGCGCCGCAAATGTTCCTGTTCTTCCTTGACCAGCAAGCCGATGAACTGGCGCCCTTTTTCTTCCTCGGTGGCATCCTGCATGCTGAGGAAAAAGATCACGGAATCCTTTTCAAATTCCATGGCCATGCGCAAGGCGTCCACGGCGTCCTGGATCGTGGCGATCTTGGCGTCCACGCTTTCGCTCGTGCGAAACACATGGCCGTCGGCCATCATCTTGAGGTAATGGGCCATTTCGTTGTTGGGGTCATACACGGTCGATTGAGCGGCTTGGGGCGGCAACTGCGCCTTGAGTTCCTGAAACTTTCTCTGGTGTTCCACTTCCTGCTGGGCCAAGTCTCTGAAGATGGCCTGTACATCAGGATCGTCAATCTTGGCCGCAACCTTTTCATAAAAGGCCTTGCCGTTTTCTTCGATTTCCACGGCAATTTGAAACACTTCCGCCGCATTGAATCCAAAGATCATGAAGTTTCTCCTCACAACGCCCTTTGAGGAGGGCTATTCCTTGGCAAAGTCACTTTTGGCGGCGCCGCACACGGGGCAAGTCCAATCATCGGGAAGTTTCTCAAACGGAGTGCCGGGAGCCACACCGTTATCGGGATCGCCTTTCTCAGGGTCGTACACATAACCACAGATCTGACACACATAACGGTCCATCGAATCCTCCTCTCTTGGCATGGTTCTCAATGAAGTCCAGCTTCTCTTACGCAACGCACTGCACTTACATCATGACGATAAGGTCGTTTGCAATATAAATCATGTGTCCGGCATTGCAACGCTCGGGCGGCGTTTTTGCCACACGCGGCGCAAGCGCAAAGCGTTGCTCACCACGGAGACCGAACTGAAGGCCATGGCCGCCGCGGCCACCATGGGGTTCAACATGAGGCCGAAAACCGGATAGAGCACTCCGGCGGCCACGGGAATGCCGGCACAGTTGTAGAAGAAAGCCCAAAAGAGATTTTGGCGAATGGTTTTCAGGGTTAAACGGGACAAGACCATGGCTTCGGCCACCAGGCGCAGATCAGGACGCATGAGGGCAATGTCACCGGCTTCCACCGCCACATCAGTTCCGCTGCCCATGGCCACCCCCACATCGGCGGCGGCCAAGGCCGGCGCATCGTTGATGCCGTCCCCGACCATGGCCGTCACATGGCCGTGCCGTTGCGCCTCACGCACCACGTCCGCTTTATGCTCGGGAAGCACTTCGGCCACCACATGATCAATACCCACAAGAGAGGCCACTGCGCGGGCGGTGGCGGCGTTGTCTCCTGTGATCAAGCCCACGCGTACCCCCAGGCCCTTGAGCGCCTCCACCGCCTCTCGAGCATGGGCTCTGGGGTTGTCCCGCAAAGCCACCATGCCGACGGCCGCAGTACCCCGCGCCACATAGACCACCGTCTTGCCTTCCTGAACCCACGCCTTGGCGGGCGTTTCCAGGGCCTGCACATCCACGTTCCATTCATGCAAGAGGCGCCCATTGCCCACCATCACCACCACCCCGCCCACTCGGCCCCTGGCTCCAAGCCCCGAGAAGGCTTCAAAGCCTTGAACCGCGTCCAAGGACACCCCTTCAGCGCGAGCATGCTCCACAATGGCCCGCCCCAGAGGATGCTCGGATGCCGCTTCCAAAGATGCGGCCAGCTGGAGCACGTCTCGAGGAGACATTCCCGGGACCGCCTTCACGTCCGTGACCACGGGGTGGCCCAAAGTGAGCGTGCCTGTTTTGTCAAAAAAAACCGCATTCACCTTGTGGGCTTTTTCCAGGGTCTCGCCGCTCTTGATGAGAATGCCCGCTTCAGCTCCCAAGCCCGTCCCCACCATGACCGCGGTGGGTGTGGCCAATCCCATGGCACAAGGGCAAGCGATGATGAGCACTGAAACGAAGGTGAGGACCGCTCGGCCCCAATCCAATCCCGGTACCACAAAGGCCCACACCCCGAAGGTGACCACGGCGATGCCGATGACCAGAGGCACAAAGACGGCCGCCACGCGGTCGGCCAGCCTTTGAATGGGGGCCTTAGAGCCTTGGGCTTCTTCCACCAGACGGATGATGCGGGCCAAGGAGGTGTCGGATCCCACGCGTGTCGCCCGCACCACCAGGGCCCCAAAGCCATTGACCGTGCCGGCAAAGACGCGAGCTCCGGGCATCTTGTCCACGGGAAGGCTTTCTCCGGTGAGCATGGATTCATCCACCGCCGAGGTCCCGTCCACCACCTCGCCGTCCACGGGAAGACGTTCTCCTGGCCGAATGCGAAGCAGATCTCCCGGTTCCACCACCTCCACGGGAACCACCTTTTCGACGCCGTTGCGCAGCACGCAGGCCGTGGTGGGTCGCAGTTCCATAAGCCTTTGAATGGCCATGGACGTCTTGCCGCGAGCCCGCGCTTCCAAGTATCGCCCCAACAGCACCAGGGCCACAATCATGGCGGCCCCATCGAAATACAGGTGAGGGTGCAGGCCCGATCGAGCAAAGAAAGAGGGTGCCGCGACGGCGGCCACGGAATACCCATAGGCGGACAGGGCTCCCACGGCCACGAGCGTATTCATATCTGAGGTCTTTTGGCGCAGGGCCTTCCACGCGCCTTCAAAGAACCGGCTGCCCACCCAAAAGACCGCCGGCGTCGTCAAAAGAATGAGAAGCCCTTGAAGCATGGAGGGGGGAATACGATCCACTCCGGGCACATGGGATCCCATGGAAAGGATCATGACAAGGGCCGACAGCACACAGCCCACCACCACGCGGTGCTTCAAATCCGCCGTTTCTTGGCGGCGCCGTGCCTCGAGAGGATCGTGCCGCCGCCCTTCGTCCACAACGCCAAGGAACTCATAGCCCGCCTCAGACAGAACCCGGTCGATGGCCTTGGCGTCCAGGATGCCGTCTTCATGCATGAGGACGGCTTTGCCCGTCGCCAGGTTCACCGCCACGTCCGACACCCCTGGAAGGTCTCTGAGCACATTCTCCACACGCCGCACACAGGCGGCACAGCTCATACCCCCAATGGAGACAATCGTCTTGGCACCGGCTCGCGGGACGACTCCAGAGTCCTCATGGCCTTCTGGGTCTTGGATTCGGACATTGTCAGACGAGCTCATAGCCCGCTTTTTCGATTTTTTGGCGAACCGCCTGCCTATCCAAAGCGCTGGCGGTTTCCACCGTCGCCGTGCCCGTGGCCAAATCCACCTGAACGTGCTGAATGCCCGGAATTTCTTTGAGAGCCTTTTCTACGGCCTTGACGCAGTGGCCACAAGACATGCCCTTGATGTGCAACGTCTCCTGCATGCCGATCCTTTCTTGTCATTTTGTTCGAATGACCAAAGATCAATATGCCCTTCCTTGTGAACGCACCGGTCAGGGCACGGCATCATCCGGAACGCGTCTTTTCCAAAAAGCCAGCAAGCCGTTTCTACCAAAAACCACCTGCACCAGTTCCCATCCCTGCTTGCCACGTTCGTTCAACAGGTTTTCCAAAATGGCCGCCTGATCCACAGGCACATCTTCTAGGGTGCACGTTCCCTGATCCGTACAAAAATAGGCGGTTTCGCGAAACGCTTCTGCCGAATGTCTCGTCACGGAATATTCAAAACGATCCACGTCCGTTCAACTCCTCAGCTTTTTGACAGGCCCCGAAGCCGTGAGATAGACCACATCGCAGCCCGATCCAAGGTGAAAAAGGCTGCGCAGTTCTTCGTCATAGTACGCGCCGATCCCACAGCACCCCAACCCAAGCGCCGTGGAGGCCAAATACACCCGCTGTCCCAGACGACCGGCGTCCAGCATGGCCGACCGGTAACCTCGCGGCCCAAAGCGTTCATGTACACTTGTCCAGAAGACATGGAAGATCACATGAAACAGAGCCTGCTTGAGCCATCCCTGATCCAGGCACGCTCGTGCCGACGACCTACGAATATCTTCTCCGGAAATTTCCTGCGCCACTTCCTCGACGACATTCCAGGCATAAACACCCGGCGGCAATCCGTCGGTTTCACCGCACGCTATGATTACTTGCACGCAAGAGCTCAGAGCGCCGTCCAGTCGCAGGCTGTGCCACAAGGTCTGCCAATTCTCTTTGGTCACGCGGGCGGACACATAGTTGCGATGAGAGCGGCGTCGCCATACGCATTCCGCAAAGGAAAGACCTTCGGGCAGCACCTCGGGACGAGGAATTTTCCTTACTTCCTTTACAAAGTCCTTTGCCTCTTCGCCCGCACCTTTTTCCCCGGCGCCACGCAAAGGTGCCCCCCCTTCTGTCGTACGATGCGCCTCCAGAATGGCGTGCGGCACCGCATCAACTGGACTGAGGCGACACGCTTCAGGCTGCACCGGGTCCCAGGACCGCAATTCGTCCATGAGCGAAAACTCCCGGGCACTGTTTAAGGGCTCCGCCGCTTCCCCTGCCCAAGCTTTCGAAGGCAACCCAATCACCGCCACGCAAGCTTCCCTTTCCGTATCCACTCCCAGAAAGGCATTTAGTTTCGCGTCGTTGAAGCGGTCGTACACGCAAGCCTTGAAGCCTTCCGATCGAAGGACCAAGAGGGCGTTTTCCACAAGATGCCCGGCATCCAGCAGGCAGTACCGATAGGCGCGGTCCCGGTACTTCCATGCACTGCGAAAGAACATCGTCGTGATGAAAAAGGCGGCCGTCGGCAAGGCTTTCGAAGCCAAAAAAGACCCGGAACGCAATCGCACCAGGCGGCTTCGCGCCAGATCGTAGTGGTAAAGGCCGTCGTCCAGCTCCCGCACACCCTGAACGGCTGCGTAAAGCTCGCATGGATAAAGGGCTCCCGCCGAAGGCACGGACCGAAAATAAAAGGCGTCGGCACCCGTGCCACTTTGGGCCGTGATGCCGTAACTTAGGCGTAAGACGCGGCTCAGGGTCTTGAAATCCAGATGGCCCGTTCTCTCCGGAATCGGATCAAAGAGCACCTGAAAAAAAGGCTTGGAAGATCCCTCGATGTCCCAAGACAGAGGCACCTCGGGAAGCCCGTGGTATGTCTTAAAGACCTTCGGACGGGCATTCCAGTCCAAAAACCCTCCACCCAAGGCACCGCGCCGGTACGCCGTCCGTTCATGATACGCAACGCCGCCGCCCACAATCACACTCCTCATGGCTTTGGCCGATTCCCTGAGATCTCAGCCTCCCCACGGCATCTGCGCGTAGGCTTCACTGAGTTTATCTCGAAACTGCCTGAAGAACATTTCGTGCTGCCTTTCCCACCGGGACAGCATCGACAGAGCGTCTTTGACCTTGCCTTGAGCCTTGGAAGCCATGGAAGCGTAAAACTCGCTGAGGTCCTTTTCGATAAGCCATGCGGTATTGAACACGGTGACATCGGGAACCATGGACCCTTGCACACACTGCTCCATGAACTCCTTCTTGGCCCTTTCATCGAAGTAATCCGTAGGCTCCAAGACCAAATCCTGAAGTTGCCCGGGATCCACTTCCTTGCCTTGGTGCAGCTCGTCCAAAATGCGGCTGATGAAGGCGATGTGTTTTTCTTCCTCGGCGATCAGCCTCTTGAAAGCACTGACCGCCGCCCCGATACCGAGGCGCTGCAGCGCTGTTTGGAAAAACATTTTTCCCGTCTCTTCCTGATTCAGCGCATATTCGAACACCTTGATGACCGCTTGATTGGCGCTCATGACCTCTCTCCTTCAAGCCCTGTCAGCTTCTTTCTCTTTTTCACCTCATCTTTTTTCAACGCACCTCGTTCAAGAGGGTGCGCAGGTGTTCCACGTCGGTGGTCGGCGCCGCACACTGCCTGGCTCGGCACACATAGGCCGTCGTCCGGCCTTCCACAGGTTGCATGGGCACCACAAAGGGGGCCAGCTTTTCGAGGAGGGCGCGCCGCGTTTCGTCCAAGTGTTTGACGACAAGGGCCGTTCGAGGCCGAAACCCTTCACGCACGCACCGCACCATGGCCTCGTTTTCCAGGCTTGGGCCCGTTCCCACCAGCACCACTTCGCACCCCGGACCCAAGAGGCGATCAAAGCCGTTGAGAAAATGCGTGTAAGCTCGAGGGTATTTTTTGACTTCATGGGCAAAGGCGCGCACAATGCCGTCGGCCGCCTTTTCCCAACGCGCCTCGCCGGTGATTTGGCCAAGACGGGCCAAGGTGTTCAGAGCTGTGGAATTGCCCGAGGGCAAGGCTCCGTCGTACACTTGGCGTTCCTTGATGATGAGCTCCTCCGCATCCTTGGCCGTGTAATCCAAACCGCCTCTTTCTGAATTCCAGAACAGGGCCAGCATGAGCTCGTGCACATCCACGGCCTTTTGCAGGAACTGCGGGTCGAAAGAGGCTTCGTAAAGTTCTAGCAAAGCCCATGCAAGAAATGCATAGTCGTCCAAAAAGCCGTGATGGGCCACGTGGCCGTGGCGAAACCGGCGGTACAGGCGGCCCTGAGGGTCTCGAAGCGTGTTCCAGACAAACTGCACCGCCTTGGTCGCCGCCATGAGGTATTGTGCCTCCCCCAGAACTCGATATCCCAGGGCCAGGGCGGCAGCCATGAGGCCGTTCCACGCCGTGAGAATTTTGTCGTCCTTAAGAGGGGCCGGCCGAGTCTTGCGGTGGTTGAAAAGGGCCTGCCGAGCGTTTTCCATGAGGTCCACAAAGGCGGGCACGCTCAAGCCGGCTCGTGAAGCGAGCGTTTCCGGCATTTCGGCCAGATGCAACACGCTGCGGCCTTTTTCAAAATTACCTTTGGCCGTGACACCGAAGTATTCACAGGCCCACCGCGCCTGATCTTCCGGCAGCACGGCGCGTATCTCTTCCGGCGTCCATGTGTAAAACAGCCCTTCTTCGCCCTCGGTGTCGGCATCTTCCGCGGAATAAAATCCTCCTTCCGCGTCGGTCATGTCCCGCAAAACATAGGCGAAGATTTCCCCGGCCACGTGAGCATAAAAGGCCTTGCCCGTCACCTGATAGGTTTCCAAGTAGGCCATGGCCAAAAGGGCTTGATCGTAGAGCATCTTTTCAAAGTGGGGCACGAGCCATCGTGCATCCACGGAATAGCGGTGAAACCCGTAGGCCAACTGATCGAAAAGGCCGCCTTGGCGCATGGCCATAAGGGTCTCTTCCACCATGCCCAGAGCCGCCGGATTTTCGGTGCGAGCATGGTAGCGCAGTAAAAAGGTCAACTGATGGGGCGTGGGGAACTTGGGCGCGTCCCCAAAGCCGCCCCACCGCGGGTCAAAGGCTCCTCGAAGCTGGCTAAAGCCCTGCTCCAGATCGCTTTCCTCCAAAAAAGATTCCGGACCTTGGGAAGCTTGCTGAAGCACTTCCACGATCTTGTACCCGGTGGTCATCAGCTTGGGTCGTTCCTCGCGCCACAGCCGATGCACCTCCTGCAACAAATCCAGAAATCCAGGCATCCCCAGGCGCGCCGTCTTGGGAAAGTAGGTGCCGGCAAAAAAGGGCACCTTTTCCGGCGTCAAAAACACGGACAGCGGCCATCCGCCATGCCCGGCGATCACCTGACAGACGCTCATGTAGACGCCGTCGATGTCCGGACGTTCCTCACGGTCCACCTTAACGGCCACAAAATGCTCATTGAGGTAACGGGCCACCTCGGGGTCTTCAAAGGACTCATGGGCCATCACATGGCACCAGTGGCATGTGGCATACCCGATGCTCAAAAAAACGGGTTTGTCCTCACGCCGCGCCTTGGCAAAAGCCTCTTCCCCCCATGGATGCCAGTCCACGGGGTTGTGGGCGTGCTGCAAAAGATAGGGGCTCTTTTCCCCGACCAGCCTATTGGGCATGCCGTATCCTTATCGAGGCGTCTCGTCTTGACCGCCCGCATACGCGGTGAATTTGGTAAAATCGATGGGTTGTCCGCATTGAGCGCACACATGCTTCTTGTCGAATTTGTCGGAAAAGATTTCCTTTTCCGCACTGCACCCATCACACTTGCACACAAAGGAACGCAAATCCTTGAACTGTTCAAATCCCAGACAATGCCTCGGCGTCGTCGTGGGCTCTTCCTTTCATAACCGTTGTCTGCTTCGCGTTGCCAAACCATCTCTTCAACGAGGCCCTCTCGCCGGTAGGCGGGCTGGCACTTCGGCGCGGTGCCCTATGCGTCGAGGAGGGCAAGGCCGCCGTGTTGGTTAAGCGCCGCTCTGAAGTTTGCGAGCGATTTCCTGAGCGTAGCGTTTCGCCATCGACACAGCGCCGCTCATAGCTCCGGATTTCAGCTTCAAGGGACCGCTCACCATGTCCATCTGGTAGATGTTTTTCATGGTTTCAAAGATCCGCCCCGGCGCCTCCCCGCTCCACCCAAAGGAACCAAAGGCTCCGCCAACCTTTCCCTTCAGGTCGTATTGCTCCAACTTGAAAAGAAAGGTCTTCATCGGCTGCATCATCTCACCGTGATACGTGGCCGATCCCAAAACAAGGGCATCAAAGGCTTCAGGGCTCTCGTGAGCCTGTTCAAAGGCCTGCACCGCCATGATCGTGACATCCACTCCGGCCTCGCGCAGCCCTTCAGCGATGAGTTCCCCGATGCCCTTGGTTTGGTTCGTCCGTGTGGTATAAAGCACGAGGGCTTTGGACACGACCATGCTCCTTTCCGCTCAGTTGGACTCCTCCACATCTTCCACATGGACCACGGTACCCTTGTGTTTGGTTCCGCACGTGGGGCAAAGGATCTCCATTTCTTCTTCCGGGCCGATATACTTATCCCTCAGCTTTTCCGGACCCAAAAACGTCACGTCGCCACAAGCACACTGGGGACATTGGCCTCGAACCGTGTATCTTTTCTTCGTCATGGCGGATCCTCCTTTGTTAGAATGTGATGATCTGAAACCCTTGGTCCACATACCTGGCCAGACTCGCGTGACCTTTCATGTCCGCGAGCACCTTTAAACCTTCCTTTTCCACGGCATCGAGGACACCAAATTGCACGGAACAAGCCCGACACACACCGTGGATCAAGCCGGCGGTTTTGACCTGCCTATACAGCCCATGCATGGCGTGATCGGGGGCAGCGATTTGGGGAATCACCTGCACGGCCGCTCCTTCCACCACCACGGCTGTTTCGTAGCCCCTTTGGGCAAAATCCAAAGCATTGAGCAGCACGTGCACGAAGCACATGATTTCGCCTCGAAAGGCACACAAAGCGACCCTTTTGTCCATCCTCGCTTCCTCCCTCGTCTCGGCTGAACAAGGCACGTGGCCGGCATGGCGCGGCGCACGCCGCACCTCCGCTCCGAGCTCCTCGAACAGGCTGTCACGGTGATGGAAGCTTTTGCAGCTCCTTCAGAATGCTTTCCAATGAAGGCCTCTCATTGATGTCATGAATATCAATGTAACGAATCACGCCCTCCTTGTCGATGATGAAGGTGGCCCGTTCCGAAACGCCATCGGAACGTAGGACGCCATACCGAGATGCCACCTCTCCGTGAGGCCAGAAATCCGAAAGGACCGGAAACCACAACCCGCCCATCTCCTGCGTCCAAGCAAAGAGTGTGGGAAGATTATCCACACTGATACCTAAAACCACCGCGTCGTGCGCTTCAAAAAGCTCTTTGGCGATATTGTAGCCCGGCCACTGATCAGAACAGACCGGCGTCCACGCCGCGGGCACGAAGGAAAGCACCACATGTTTTTGCCCGCGAAACTGAGATAACTGCACTTTTTCACCCGAAATGGAGGGCAACGTGAAGTCGGGAGCCACATCACCCACACGCACCTTGAGTGTGGAATCCACGGGCTTCAACGGCCCAGGTGTGTAAATCTTTCCCTGAAAGGCTTCGGAAATTCCATGGGCCGGGGGCGTCCACACCGAGCTCAGGACCACCATGGCCATGATCAGAGCACCACCAAGGCGCCACATCCAGCTTCTGTCCATATTTGCTTCCCTCAACCCCGGCTCTTTGAAGAATGCCTCGACGGCTTGGCCACATTCTTTTCGGGCCGGCAAACCTTAAGGCCCCATGAGCCGGCGGTAAAAATCTTCAGGCGATCCAATACTGCCCGCTTGAGAATACACGACGGAGCGCTTGCCGTCGGGTCCTCTCCGGACGGCGATGAAATACGGAGTGCGCACCTGTCCCAAGGTTTTGTGCACGCTGTAGTCTCCATCGGCAATCAGGGGAAAAGGCACTTTATATTTCTTGGCAAAAACATCCACTTCAAACGCCGTGTTGCCCGCCCCGATGCCGAGAATCTTCACGGTCTTGCCCGGCCGGTTTTTTTTCTGAGCCAGTTCGTAAAAGGCGTTCACCACCGGCGCTTCCCTTTGACAGTACGGGCAATACATGCTGAAGATTTCCACCACCACCAGATCGGCATCCACTTGGTCCACGGTAAAGGTTTGGGCTTCGCCGAGACCAAGATAGTCCCGCATGGCCGGATCCTTGGGCGCTTCCAGTGCGATGGAGGGGAAGGTGCCGCCCACATCGGGCAAACCCGATTCGGCATGAGCCCACCCCGCCCATGCCAGGCACGCTCCAAAAAGGAGAAGAACAAAAAGTTTCGCAGGAAAAGTCTTAAGCCGCCTCATGCATTCACCTCCTGGTCGACTGGAGCGACCCCATGCGCTCAAGCCACTCCATCTCCCGAAGCCCCTTGGATTGGAACCAACGCCCATTGTCAAACACACTATAGTCAGCCCCCATCATGGCTGATGAAAAGCGAATGGAATTGGCGAAAAAGAACCATTGTTCCACCCATCTCTTTTCCAGAGGTTCGTCAAAGGGATTGTCCGGAAGGCCTCTGGAGCGCTTCTCTTTCCACGACTGAACCATGATGTCCGTGGCCGTTTTGGTCATGCGGTTGGTTTCTTCAATGGTTTTTTCAAAACGTTGCCAATGCCCGTGAACCCATTGGGTTCCATGACAAGCAGAACACACCGCCTGCATGGTGGCGCGCCGCCTGTCCTGTTCGTCCGCATCGATGAGGGCACGGGACACCCAGGAGCCGTCTAGTTCCGTGGGCAAGGCCAGGCCTTTGGCATTTTTGATGGTGTGCACCCGGGCTTCTCGAGGATGGGGATGGGCATAGATGAGGCCGAATATGCGCCAAGGAAGCCGATCGTTCATGGCATGGGAACGTTTGGCCACCACGTTCTTGGCCTCATCCACCAGCAAACTCACATGGCACGTGGCACAAGTCGGCGCCTTCATATCCTTGCCCACCACCCACGGCACGTTGGAAAAATTCCATTGCCCTTTGAGCGCACCGTAAAGGTTGCCGTGCTTGCTCACACTGTAGATCTTGTAGGCGGGAACATCGGGCCCCTTGTGGCACTGGCTGCATGTTTCCGGCTTTCGAGCCACTTCAATGGAAAAGCTATGGCGTGCATGGCAGGACGCACACGAACCGTTGGATCCATCGGGATTTCGGCGACCGACCCCCACATTGGGCCAGCCGGAAAGCACGACAAAATCCATCGTGTCGAAGTCCGTGTCCCGGGAAACAGTGCCCTGAACTCGAACATCTGTGCCGTGGCAATTGAGGCACGAGTCCTCATTGGTATGAGCCATGGGGGGCAGGGTTTGAAGGGACGTTCCCTCAAGAGTCTGAAGGCCGTTGATGGCTTGAATCAATTGACCATACAAAGGATTTTTCATCAGGTTGTCGTGGGCATGGGCCATGAGGTTGCGCTGATACTGCACCGCTTCTTCCTGATGGCAGGTGCGGCAATCCTCCGGGCTCACCACCACGTACATGCTGTAGCCGTTGTGCTCCACGGTGTCCTTGTGCGCTTCGGCGCGCACGGTATGGCATTCGGCACACCCCACACTGTGACTTTTGAGACCCTGCGGCACTTCCGAGGCACTCACTTTGCGAGAAAGGGGCTCTACGGCCATGGCCTCGGCAGGCGTCACTTGCGCGTGGCGGCTTTGTTGCCAGTCGGAAACAATGCCCGGCGTGGCTTGGATGTGACATGACAAACAGTCTTGGGTTTCGGCGCTGTGCGGCGCGGCATGAAGCCGTCCCGGCAATCCCTCGCCGTAAAACAGCGCGCCGAGAACTATGAATAGAACAAAGGGGCGACCTTTCTTCACCTCGGCACCTCCTCGCTCATCCCAAAGCCACATCGAGGATCATCATGGAGACAAAACCCAGCAAGCACGCCATGGTGACCACATCCGTGTGACCACCCCTTTGCGCTTCCGGGATCACTTCTTCCACCACCACATAGATCATGGCCCCCGCAGCAAAACTTAAGGCATAGGGAAGCAACGCCAGGAAAGTGGCCGCCATGGCGGCTCCAAACACCGCCGCCACCGGTTCCACCGCCCCGGACAATTGCCCGTACCAGAAACTCTGCAAACGCCCTAGACCTTCGCGCCGAAGGGGAACGGAAACCGCCGTGCCTTCCGGTAGATTCTGCAACCCGATGCCCAAAGCCAAAGCTACGGCGCCCGAAACGGTCGCTTCAGGAATATGGGCGGACGCGGCCCCGAACGCCACGCCCACGGCTAGGCCTTCCGGAATGTTATGGATCGTGATGGCCAAAACCAGCAAAATGCTGCGCCGCCATCGCGTAGGCCAACCCTCGGCTTCGGTCGTTGGAAAACCCAAGTGCACATGGGGCAACACCGCATCGATCCCGCGAAGGAAAAGGCCTCCCGCTAAAAAACCCGCGGCGGCGGGCATCCACGGCAGGGACGCCTCTTGCGAAAGCTTCAACGCCGGCTCCAAAAGAGACCAATAACTGGCGGCCATCATGACCCCTGCCGCATAACCCAGCATGGCATCCAGAAACCTCTGGGAAAAAGACCGGCGCCAGAAAACGGCAGAAGCCCCAAGAGCCGTCATGAACCAGGTAAAAAGGGTCGCCGCCAGGGCCTGAGCCACCGAGGAGCGGGCATGAAAGGTGTCCCAAAGGTTTTCCACAATCAGGCTATTTCCCATTAAAGCGTCGTCCACGGGCGGGTTTGAGACGCCGAGAAAACCCGGATCGCCGCCACACTGTGGTGCAGCGGGCACCACGCCGACAGCAGGTGAGGCTCCCACACTCGCCGTGTCGCGGCTTGCGCCGCTCCTTCATCAAGCCATTTTCTCTGGGGGAATGCCGCACGGCTCGATGCGAGATTCCAAAAGCCTAAGATTTGCGGTCCCTTCCGCCTCTACGTTTTTGAGGGCGCGGGCAAACACCCCTCGCGGGATTTCATCTCCCGCTTTTCGCAGGCAGGCATAGACGTGTGCGCTCATGCTGGTGAATTCAGCGTGGTGGCCGGCAACCCCCAAGGGACAGCCCTCTGCCTACGTGACGGCTCCGGCACCGTCCAAGCGCGCTCGGCTCTTTTCCATAAACCATCCCTGAGGATCCGTGTAATAGAATCGCAAATCCTGAAGCACTCTATGATGTTCTCGCTCCTCGGCCGACAGGCGCCTCAGGAACTCCTTCTGGAAGGGATCCGTCAGCTGCTGCATCTCTTCTTCAAACAGTCGAATGCACGCCTCTTCCAGTTGAATGCCGGCATCCAGAGCCTTGATTTCGTCCGTACACGCCTCGGGCAGCTTGTCGTGATCCAAGGAGATCCTATGGGCTAGGCGCTGAAAGAGGTTCTGCTCTGAAGGCTCATACCGACACGCAGCCGTCCAGTCCTTTCCTGCCTGCAGCTCTTCGTTGATTCGCGACAAGGCCTTTTCGTGTTCCTGCTCCGCTTCGTACAGGATACGAAACGTCTCCCGCCCTACAGCGTCTTCACAGGACGCCATGGCCTCCTGGTATAGCTTTTCTTTTTTTCCCTTAAGTTCCAAGGCCTTGCACAGAAGATTGACCAGCGAGGTTCCTGCCGGTTCCATCGGTTTTTCTCCTTGAATCCCTTGTGGTGGACGGTTTGTGGCCCTCAGATGCCCCAGGATGCCGCTTCACCTGTTTTGTCGAACCCTGCGCCCATTCGTCGGCAACCTGCAGGCTTTCCTACACCCAAGCTGATGGCCGCACAATCCGGTAGCACGCCGGCAGAAAAGCTCCTCGGCCTTTCTGCCGGCTTTTTCATGGAGGTTTCGAGCGCTGCCCGGCCGTGAATTTAGGGCGCTGCACCCCTATTTGACGGCGGGGGCCACCAAGGTCGTTCCCGGAGGCAGGGTAAAAACCCTTTGGCCCAGCTCTTTGTCCAGCATGAAAAGGCCGCCCTGGGCTTCGCCCATGAGCTTCATTTGCTGGACGATCTCACCGACACTGGCCTCCTCTTCCACCTGCTCGGAAACGAACCACTGCAGAAAATTGTTGGTGGCATGATCTCTTTCCGCAATGGCCAGATCCACCAGCTGATGAATGAGGCCCGTGACCTTGTTCTCGTGCTCGGCGACGTGTTCAAACATGGCCAAAGGAGAATCCCAACGGCTCGGCGGCGCTTCGACGGCCCTCAAGAGCACTCGTCCGCCACGTTCGGTGACAAAGTCGTAGAATTTCACCGCATGAGACAACTCTTCCAGGGCCTGAGCTTCCATCCAGCGGGCACAGCCGTTGAGGCCCACCTCACGACAATAAGCCGCCATGGCCAAGTACAGGTACGAGGAATACAGTTCAGCGTTGATCTGGTCGTTCAATGCTGTGGCCATCTTTTCACTCAACATACCCTCTTACCCCTTCCACAGACCGTGAAGGTTGCAGTACTCGCGCGCGTAGACATTTTGCGCCTGCACACAAAAAGTGGCTTCGGGAGCGTCCCCGGGCTTCAGGAAGTGAAAGTAGGAAATATCATCGGCAACAAGCTCGATCCATTGAATGTAGTGTTTTTCTTCCATGGGATGGGCCACGCTGCCCACCTTGACCTTGTAGCCGTCGGCCGTCTTTTCCACCACCGGCACATGCTTTTCTTTGGCTGCGTCCACAACGCCTTCCTTTTGCAGGACCATGGGCTGGCCGCAGCAGACTAATTCGCCCTGGCCTCCCCAAAGCACTTCCACGATGTTTCCACAGACGTCGCACTTGTACACTTGTCGTCTTTCCGCCATTGGTTCATTCCTCCTTGTGTGGGTTGATTCATGAGTTTTCTTGCGCGGCTGGAACAGGCACGCCCCGTGGTCAGACATGGCGTGCCGAAAGCTCGCCGCTGCACGGCATCACCTCGGCACACCATGACGCATCGCCAAAACTTTTCAGTTTTCGCCGCAGCGCAGCATGCTTGTCTTCACCCAGAAGGTCCCCCACGCCGTCACGCCTTGACGGCCTTCAGGACCGCATCGTAGTCGGGTTCTTCGCTCGTCTCTTTAACCAATTGAACGTGCTTGATGACGCCGTCTTTTCCAACCACAAAGACGGCTCGCGCCAGAAGGCGTAATTCCTTGATGAGTACACCGTAAGCCTGCCCAAAGGAAGCGTTTCGATGATCAGAAAGCGTGAGGACCCGCGTCACACCCGCCGCACCGCACCAGCGCTTTTGGGCAAAGGGCAGGTCCATGCTGACGGTCAGCACGACAACGTCTTCACCCAACTTTTCCGCTTCCTGATTAAAACGCCGGGTTTCCATATCGCATACCGGCGTATCCAGGGATGGCACGGAAGACAAGATGACCGTCTTTCCCTTGAACTGGGAGAGGCGCACGGGTTGAAGATCATTGTTGAGGGCTTCGAAATCAGGAGCCGTATCTCCTACGGATATGACGGGCCCCACGAGGGTCAAGGGGGAGCCTTTCATGGTGACGGCGCCGGGTCTTTCTTGCATAAGCATTCTCCTTCGTGAGGTCATGGGGTCAACGAACTCGTCACGGATTGCCGTGATCCACCATGGAGCCTTGTTTTGCGTGTAACTTTAAGCGTCCCCTTGAGCATCGTCAACTGTTGCCCCTTTTTTTCACAGCCCTTTCACGGGTTCCAGGATGACTCGAACGTCGGCCACCGTGGCTCCCGAACCCTTTGGATGAACCAGGACCGGGTTCATGTCCAATTCCTTGATTTCGGGATGATCCAAAACCAAATTGGAAAGGCTGACGAGATAGCGCTCCAAAACTCCTGTGTCTGCCTCGGGGCGCCCGCGCACCCCCTTCAAGAGGTCGTAGCCTCGAATGCCTCGAATCATGCGCCGCGCTTCATTGCGGCCGATGGGGGCCATGCGAAACTCCACATCCTTGAACACTTCCACAAAAATGCCCCCAAGGCCGAACATGAGTAGCGGCCCAAAGACGGGGTATCGGGTCATGCCCAAAATGACCTCATCTCCGGATGGAGCCATCTTCTGCACCAAAACTCCCAGAATCTCCGCCTCAGGGTTATAGGCCTTGGCGTTGGCCACAATGGTGTCAAAGGCTTCTGCGACCTCTCGGGGCGAGGCCAGGTTGAGGCGGACGCCTTTGGCGTCGCTTTTGTGCAGAATCTGCGGCGAGACGATTTTCATCGCCACCGGAAAGGTGAGGCTGGCGGCGTAATCTACGGCCTCTTCCCGTGTTGACGCCACAAAGGACGGCAGGGTCTGAAAGCCGTAACAGCGCACCAACTCGGCCCCTTCCCATTCAGTCAACGCCATTCGGTTCTGCTGTAGCGCGGCTTCAATGATCAGCCGTGCCTTTTCCTTGTCGTGCTGCAAGGAAAACTGGGCAAGTTTTTGCCGATTTAGCCAACTGGAGTAACGGTACAGCGCGCCAAAAGCCTTGGCGGCATGCTCGGGAAACCGATACACGGGAAGGCCGTGTTCCTGAAGGACCTTGACGCCGGCCGAGACGTCAAAGATGCCCATGAAACAACACAGAATGGGTTTTTGAGTCCGCTGGTCGATCTTCACAATGGCCTTGGCGGTTTCCAAAGCGTTGGTCATGGACTGAGGGGTCAGAATTACCAAGGCGCCGTCCACCCCTTGGTCTTTGATGACGGCTTCTAGAGCTTTCTCGTATCGGTCTTGGGTGGCGTCCCCGATGACATCCACGGGGTTGTGTAAATTGGCCGTGGCGGGCAGATGGCTTTGCAGAGCTTCTACGGTTTCTTCGCGGAACCTAGCCAATTCCAAGCCGGATGAAATCGTCATGTCGGTGGCCACAATGCCCGGACCGCCGGCATTGGTCACAATGGCCACCTTGTTGCCCAAGGGCGTTTTTTTTCTGGCAAAGGCTCCGGCAAAATTAAACAATTCTTCGATGGAATCCACGCGAAGGATTCCTGCCTGCTTGAAAATAGCCTCGTAGACGGCTTCCGACCCGGCCAGGGATCCCGTGTGTGAGGCGGCAGCTTGAGCTCCGGCCACCGTGCGGCCCGATTTGATGACCAGAACTGGGGTCGGCCGATCCCCTGACGTGATTTCTTTGACCTCCTGAATGAATTCCGGACCTCGGCGCAGCTCTTCCAGGTAAATCATGATGACCTGCGTGTCTTCATCCTGGTGCAGGTAGCGCAGGAGATCCAATTCGTCCACATCGGCCTTGTTGCCGATGGAAATGAACTTGGAAAACCCGAAATCCCGTTCCGCGGCAAAGTCCAGAACCGACGTACACAAGGCACCACTTTGAGAAATAAAGGAAATATGGCCCGGGGCCGGCATACGGTTGGAGAAACTGGCGTTCATGCGCACCGAAGGATGTGGATTGATGACCCCGAGACAATTGGGCCCCACAAGGCGCATGCCCGCCTCACGGCACCGCGCCGCAATGCTTTCTTCAATGGCCCGCCCCTCTGGCCCGACCTCTCGAAAACCTGCGGACACAATGACAACAGCCTTGACCCCCTTTTGTGCTGCCTCATCCACCACAGCCAGCGCCGCTTTGGGCGGCACCACCAAAATGGCCAGCTCCACCGGATCGGGAATGTCCTTCAAGGTGGGATAGGCCTTGACGCTCAGCACCGAGCGTGCCGCAGGGTTGACGGGATAGAGGATTCCCGTGTAGCCGCCGCGTAAAATATTGGCAAAAAGATCATGACCGACCTTTCCGGGCACGGTCGATGCGCCCACAACGGCCACGGATTTCGGAGAAAAAATGGCATCCAAGCGTTCCATGAAACCTCCCTGATCATCATGGCGCCAGCTTCAGCGCCACATCAACGATTCCGTTCAAGACAGATGCTCAGGCGACCGTGCGCTGATCTCTTTTGGCGCAGGTCGCACAGCGCGATGCGCTCTTACGGCGTGCGCCGCTTCAACTGTACGCTTTGCCGCCCGGGCGGCTTATTCAAAAACTCCACGAAAGAAGGCCCTCGCAGTTCGCGTCCGGGGCAGCGACCTTGCGGGCCATGCCGACAACAACTTGATAAGTAATATTTTTTTTTTTCTTTCGAGCGTCCTTTTGTGTTAAGGCCTCTCACGAGGTGAGACGGGATGCCTGCATGACCACCTGGACCGTTCGCGTCCTTGGCCCGTCGTAGTCGCACAGAAAAATTCTTTGCCATGTGCCGAGAAGAAGTCGTCCCCGCTCCACAAGCACGGTCACGCTGGACCCTGTGAGCGTCGTCTTAATGTGGGCCGCCGCATTGCCTTCCATATGCTTGTAGTCGGCTTTCCATGGAATCAGGCGGTCCAACGTGCGGAGCACATCCTCCATGACCGCCGGATCCGCCCCTTCGTTGATGGTCACGCCCGCCGTGGTATGAGGGACGTAGACGCAGCAGATGCCGTCCTCTATGCCGCTTTCTCGAACCTTTTCGGCCACCAGGGCCGTCACGTCCACCGCGTCACTGCGCGCCGATGTCTTCACCTGAAAGCTCCACCGCTTCATGGGCCCCCTCCTTTTGCATCACTCCAAAACAAGGCGAGGCACATAAAGGCCCGCCGATGTCTGCACCAGTTCTTCCTCAGGCGCTATGGTCACCTCGTGGAGGCGTCGAAAATCGGATTCCAGATCATTGGTGATGAACTTATGGAAAACAGCACAGGCCATTTCCACGACTCGGTTCAGGATCGGGCTCAATCCCGAATCCTCGACGGTGCGCACATGCTCGGCCAAAGAGAAGATTTTTTCGGCCTCGTTAGGCTCATTGCTGTCCATGAGCCACCATAGAGCCAGTTCCTCCCAATGCTTGGCAAGAAGGCGACACGCCGTCAAAGGCAGAAGGCGCCGGGTGGCCGAGCGCAGAGCTTCCAGCACGCGCTCGCGCTTGAGATGCTCTGACACTTCAATGACGCTGTCCTGAAGCGTCCGCAAAGTGTGCACCACCGCTTCAAGAGCTAGCGAATCGGGGAAAAGGGACTCGTAGGGAATGATGGACACGTTTTGAGTGAGAAAATCCACAAGATCGTGCATCTCGATGTTTCTCAAGGGTGTCCGTCCCTTTTCTTCCCACAGCTGCACGAATAGGGGGCGTGCATCTTGCAGAGCGTGAGGTTGTAGGAGCTTTCGTGCCTTGGCCACATGAACCCTCTTCTCGTTGGGTAAGCGGCCCAATTCGGCCATAGTTTCCAACAGACGCGCCAAGTGGCCCAGAGGAATCTCATGGATTCGGCTTTCCATTTGTTCGGCGGCCTGGCGCAGCAACTTTCGAAAACTCTTTCGAGACATGGGAACCACAACAAGGTCATGAAAAACCAGCCCGGCGCCCAGCAGCAGCGAGACTCCGTAGGGCTGCCTCTCGTCCCTGGCATGCACAAAGGCGCCGTAGTGAAATAAGCCCTCTTTGACGCCGACAACCATGAAGCTCTCGTTTATCACCTCTTCGGCCTTGATGAGCACTACCGGGGTCGATTTTTCGGCCAACGTCAAAGGCTCAGGTTGCACAAAACCCTTTTGGCGAAATCGATAGGCAGCTTGGCGCACGATTCTTGCCAGGCGCTTGTCCCGAACGATGCCCTGCAGTTCACAAAAGGCGCGAAAACACACCGGGCTGCCTTCCAGACTCAAGGCTTCCAACAGGGCTGCCGCCAAGACTTCGCGCCGGGCCAAAGCCTGTTTCAGGCTTCTCAGACAATTCTCCAGGCTTGGTCCCTGTGGGTCCTGCATGCGAAGCCGGTCCATAAAAAAACTCAGTTCCGCTTTTTCGTTCTCGGAAAGCTTCAGTCCTTTTTTCGATTCCTTTTTCTTGCCCATGGCGACGCTCCTGTTTCACTCGCCTCTTGTTTTGTCCCTGCACGCTTCGTTTCAATGATTTTAGAGGTTATAGAACCTGCAGGCAAAGAAAAAGCCCCGGAAAACAAAGTTTCCGGGGCTCGATAAGCACACACTCTGTGGGAAGTTATTCTCGCTCTTGCGCCTCCTCTCGAGGCTCAATGATGAGCGAATCCGCCACCAATTCCCACAGGTATTTCACTTCCACGTCCATGAAATCATACTCTTTGCGCAAACTCTTCATGATCTGGTCGCGGCAGTTGTGACAGGGGGCGATGAGCAACTTGGCTCCGGTGTCTTTAATCTGCTTGGCCTTTACACGACCATAAAAGATGCGCTCTTCCACGTACGGAGACGCCCAGGCCCCGCCGCCTGCGCCACAACAAAAATTGTTGGCCCGATTCGGGTACATCTCCACGAAATTTTCACAGCACTGTTGCACCACCCACCGAGGTTCTTCGTAATAGCCATGCCCGAAGGCCCGCTCGCTTTTACGCCCATAGTTGCAGGGGTCATGGTAAGTGGTCAGTTCATGGTGAATGGACTTATCTACCTTGATGCGGCCTTCTTCCAGGTACTGCTTCAGGAGATCATGAACGCTGACAAACTTCACGCCTTCATCGGCAAACCACATTTGCAGACCAAGCCTGGTCGCATAATAGGCGTGCCCTCATTCAGGTAAGACCAGGTACTCGCACTCGAGTTCCTTGTAGTTTTGCACGATGCGCCCGACGATTTCCTTCATGGCCGCATCGTCGCCCGTAAATAAGCCCCAGTTGACCCCTTCCCAGTTTTTGGACGCCACCGTCCATGATTCATTGGCGGCGTAAAGAATGCGCCACCAGAACATCATGTCTTCGGGTTCCGCAAAGGGCTCCTTGGAATTGATGGTGAACAGATATTTAGCCCCCTTCTTGTCAATGGGCACTTCAAAACCGGGCAGCTCCTCGGCCAGTTCGGCAGCCAAGTCTTCCAGAAGATACCGGAAATCTTCCTCGGGAATCCCCACGTTGTTGCCGGTCTTAAGGCACATCTCCACACCTTTGTGCAACACGCCCGGCACTTTGTCCCGTTCACGCATGGCACGGGCAGACCGCAACAGCTTCAACAAATCAATGTTCATGGGACACGCATGCTCACACCGACCACACAAGGTGCAGACCCACGGAAACTTGGAATCCACCACCTCCTGGTCCAGGCCTAGAACGGCTAAACGCACCACCTTGCGCACATCCAGGCCGTCCACCCCTGTGACGGGACACCCGCCGGCACAGGTGCCGCACGTCAGGCACAGCTCGGCATATTGGCTCGCCAGCTTGCGCCTTTCTCGTTTCGTCAACAGCAACGGCTCCATCGTTCTCTCCCCTGACTCGGTTCCCGTTTCATCGTTTCCATCTATATCTAACACAAGACCAGCGCGCTTAAAAGTAATTTTTCCCCAAGGCCGCCTGTGAGGCTCGGCTAGTATTCGTTGGGCAAGGAGGCCAGTTTTTCCATGGAAAACACGGGGCCGTCTTTACACACGTATTCCGTGCCAATATTGCAGCGACCGCACATGCCGATGCCACACTTCATGCGCATTTCTAGACTGGTGAAAATGCGATCCGGTGGAAATCCCAAATCGGCCAATACGGGCAGCGTGAATTTGATCATGATGGGCGGGCCGCAGACGATGGCGTAGGCGTTGTCCGCGCTAGGCGCCTTTTCCTTGGTCACGGCCGGCACGAACCCCACGTTGTATTTCCACTGGGGATCGTCCGTGGCGTCCACCGTCAAATGCATGGTAATGTCGTCGCGCTTCTCCCAGGCCACCAGCTCGTCCTTGTAGAGCAGCATGCCGGGGTTGCGGGCTCCGTAGACCACCGTGATCTCACCATAGTCTCCGCGATGGGCAGGGTCCAGCATCCACACGATGGATGAACGCAAGGTGGTGAAAGCGAAACCGCCGCCGATGATGACCACGTTTTGACCTTTCATCTCGTCCCACGGATACCAATTGCCCAAAGGACCGCGCACGCCCATAACATCGCCCGGTTTCATGTTGTGCAAGTAACTCGTCACGCGGCCCACGCGGTTGACGGTGAACATGAGTAAGCCCTTTTCGGTGGGAGACGACGCGATGCCGATGGGCACTTCCCCTTGACCCGCCACAGACAGTTCGGCGAATTGTCCGGGTCTATAGTCAAAAGACGCCGCATCCTCCGGATTGAGAAACGCCAGCTTAAAGGTTTTCAGGTTCCGATCTTGAGTTTCCGTGATGATCTCTTGAATTTTCACAGGATAGGGCAGATAGGGATTCTTCACCTTGGTCCTCCGATCAATCCACCCGGGCAGCAGGTCTCATGGTCCTGACGGGCATGTCCGCGATTGGCTCTTTCCCGGGCTTTTCGACTTCCTTTTTGTGGGAGCGCCGCACAGCGGGAGTGGGTTCGCCGCATGTGCCACATCCCCATGGCACCTTTCCTAGCAGGCTCCTAGGTGGTCGGGCACACGCAGGACGCCGTCATCATACTCGCCACCCGTCGAATGTCGATGTTCACGGGGCAGTATTGAACACATCGGCCACAGCCGACACAGGCCGGCCCATTGCCGTATTTGTCCACATAGTACTTAAATTTGTGCATAAAACGCTGGCGTACTCGCTGCAGCTTTTGGTTTCTCGGGTTATGGCCAGATCCGTGCAAAGTGAACAGGGGGAACATGCATGAATCCCACAGGCGCACCCGCACGCCTTCATCACGATGCACCTCGTCTTGGATGTCAAAGCACCAACACGTGGGGCACAAAAAGGTGCAGGTGCCGCAGTTGATGCATGCAAACTGCACTTCCTCCCAAAAGGCTGCATTAAATAACTCGTTGGTGGCTTTGTCCCGCAGGGGATCGGTAAGAAAGAGCCGGGGAAGGCTCTTTTCGGCTTTTTCGGCGATGCTGCGTGCTTGAGAGACGTGATCCTCGGAAGCCGGCTCCCCATCCGGCACGTCGGCCAACAGGGCTTGGCCAGCTTCGGTCACAGCTTCCACGAGATAGCCGTCGGCACACTCGGTCATGAGCACGTCCAGAGCGCTGCGGTCAAAAGGCCCCAATCCCACGGATGTGCAAAAGCAGGTGCTGCAGGGTTCATGGCAGCCCAAGCCCACGAGAACAGTGGACTGACGGCGTTTCTGCCACCACGGATCCACGTACTGATCGGTGATGAAATTGACATCCACCAATTGAAAGGCCTTGGCGTCGCAGGGGCGAATACCCCACACCACGCGAGGCCCCAAGGCTTTGGGAATCTCTTCCAAAATCCCTTCCTTGGGGTCCCCCTTTTTCAGGGTGTACGCAAACATGGCTTCCGCCGGAGGATGCATCAATTCCTTGGGAGAAAGCCGCGTGTTTTGATAGGTCAGATCCACGTGGTGGGGACGGTTCACGAGCCGAAACCGATGAGCGTCACCTTCCTTGACCGGCGCAAAGACTTGAGCCCTGTCCATGATGCGGCCGATGACAAGGGGCATTTTTTCCTTGGGCACGTAGATTGTCAGCATGGATTCATCCTCTGTCGCGTTGGTTCTCGGCTGATGCGGCTTCGCGTCTGGATCATTTGATAAAGTCCTGCGGGTCGTCCGGTCTGTAAGTATCCAACGGCGGCCGCCCTTCCACAACCAGGCCGGCCTCATAGCCATACAGGGCCTTCACATCCTTTTCCAGCTTCTTGGTCAATTGGCGAACCGGTATATTCATGGGGCAGGCCCTTTCGCAGGCGCCGCAGTCCGTGCATCGTCCGGCCAGGTGAAACGCGCGCAGCAGATGAAACGTGCGAGTGTCCGTGGCGTCCAGGGTCTTGCCCACCCATTGAGGCCGGGATTCGTCCACGAAACAGGTGGGGCAGTAACACATGGGGCAGGCATTGCGGCACGCATAGCAGCGAATGCACGGCGCCAGAAGATCTTCAAAGTGGCGCCATCGCTCTTCGGGAGTCATGGCCTCCACGCGGCGCACGTCCTCATAGCGGTCCACATCGCTCTGTTCCGGCACTTCCTCCCCGAGAAGTTCATCGTAAAGGACGGGGTTGCGATGCGTGCAGATGCGGCAATTTTCCTGAAGAAATTCCTGCCGAGGCAACACCTCGTCAAAACCTTTGCCCGACACCTGCAGTTGGGAGCCGTTTTCCGTCACCTGCACAGGCTCCCGCCCTTGCAGAAAAGCCCACACCTTGCGCCGATCCACCATGCCGTGGCACGGTGCGCCCAGGATATAGATCTGCTGTCTTTGGAATTGATTTTCTTGGATTTGTAAGACGATATTTCGACTGTCACATCCCTTGGCCACCACGGCCACACGGTCTTTGCGCTTGACCAGGTAATTGGCGAGATTGACGCCGCAAAAGCTGTTCCACACCAGTTGGTTGACCTGGTCAACGTGGCGAATGAAAACGGGCTCGCTCATCATGGGGATCGTGCCTTGACGGAAGCCGATCACACCGTCCACTTTTTTCTCCGCAAGAAGCCGTTGGGCCGCCTCTCGAATCTTCTTCGTATACGCCTCCATCTATCCCACCTCAGCTTGACAGGCCGCATTCACCGGCGCCTCGACATCATCCCACATCGGTTTTGTCTTGATAAAATGCCTGGCCGGACCCACGGACCGCACGGCTTCCACCACCTCTCGAGCCGTCTCCGCAAACTTGGACGCCTCTGCCGAAGAAATCCACGAAAAGTGAAGGCGTCCCGGTTCAATGCCCGTGTATTCCAGGAAGTTCTTGAGCAAAGCGAACTTGCGCCGCGCATAATAGTTGCCTTCGATGTAGTGGCAATCGCCCGGATGGCAACCGGACACCCACACACCATCGGCACCGTGGCGCAGCGCGGCCAGAATAAATTTGGGATTGATGCGGCCGCTGCACGGCACGCGAATCACTCGAATGTTCGCAGGATACGGCAACCGGCTGACACCGGCCAGATCCGCCGCGCCGTAGGAGCACCAGTTACACAGAAATGCTATGATTTTGGGTTCCCAGGAATTCATCGCTTTCGCTCCCAGCATGGTCTTTTAGAGGCTGTCGATCATGGTCAGGATTTGCGCATCATCGAACCCTTGAAGCTGAATAGCTCCGGAGCGGCACGACGCCACACACAAGCCGCATCCTTTACAGAGGGCCGGATTGATCTCCGCCACGCCGCGCTCATTGAACCGAGGCGCCGAATAAGGACAAATGGCCACACAGGTGCCGCACGCACTGCACAAGAACGGATTGGTTCGAGCTACCGTTCCCGGAAAGTGAATCCGGTCCCGGGCCAAAAGGGTTGCCGCTCGCGCCGCCGCGGCCTGGGCTTGCGCAATGCTTTCCTCCAATGGCTTCGGATAATGAGCGAGGCCGCAGAGGAACACGCCGTCCGTGGCGAAATCCACCGGGCGCAGCTTGGCGTGGGCTTCAATGAGAAAGCCGTCTTCGTTCATGGGCACTTTAAAGAGCTGGGCCAGAGCCTCATCGGCGTTGGGCACGATGGCCGTGGCCAAGGTGACCACATCGGCCGGCAACACCACGGGGCGTCGCAAAATGTGGTCGGTGACCGTAACGGTCAGACGGCCGTCGGCCTGCACCACCTTGGGTTTGTCCTCCAAAGAGTACCGAATGAACAGAACCCCCGCTCGCCGTGCCTCCTGATAGAGGCGCTCCCGCTCCCCGTAGGTTCGAATGTCCCGATACAGGACGTAGACCTCCGCGTCGGGGTTGCGCTTCTTGATTTCCAAGGCGCTCTGGATGGTGTGGGTGCAGCACACGCGACTGCAATAGGGCCTCTGGGGCTCCCGGCTGCCCACACATTGAATGAAGACCACAGACTGAGCCTTTTCAATCGCCGGATCCTGCGCGCGCAGCTTTTGATCCAGTTCCAGGTGGGTGAGCACCCTTGAATCCTGTCCGTATAAATACTCGTCGGGCTTGAATTCCCGACCGCCCGTGGCGATGACCGCCACGCCGTGTTCCACCGTGACGGGTTCCGCGCCATTTTGGATCACCGATTTAAAGTTGCCCACAAAACCGTCCACGTGGGTCAGCCGCGCCTGCAGATGGACCGTGATGTTGGGGTGTTGGAGAACGCGTTGCTGCAGCTGCGCGACATGTTTCTGAATGTCTTCGCCGCGCCACGTGTGGTTCAGATTCAGAGCCTGACCACCCAGCTGCGCTCCACTTTCCACCAGATCCACGGGGTAGCCCTGATCGGCCAAACTCAAGGCCGCCGTCATTCCTGAAACGCCGCCCCCGAGCACCAAAGCGCGCCGTGTGACGGACAGTTCTGGCTCCGACAGCGGCTCCAAAAGGGCCACCTTGGCCACGGCCATGCGCACCAGATCTTTGGCCTTTTCCGTGGCCAGAGCCGGATCCATGCTGTGCACCCATGAATCGTGGTTGCGAATGTTAGCCATTTCAAACAAATACTTGTTCAACCCGGCATCGGCCATGGTTTCCTGAAACAACGGCTCATGTGTCCTGGGCGTGCAGGCCGCCACCACAATGCGGTTCAACTGGTGTTCGCGAATGACCTTTTTCATGACTTCCTGCGTGTCCTGCGAACACGTGTAGAGGTTGTCTGCGACGTACTCGACATACGGCAGGGACTTGGCGTATTCGGCCACGGCCTTCACATCCACCACGCCGGCAATGTTGATGCCGCAATGGCATACAAAGACGCCGATGCGAGGAGGTTCTCCGTAGACGTCGCGTTGAGCTGGAATTTCCTTTTCCTTGACCAGCGTGCCGCGCACCGCTCCCAAAAGCCTTCCCGCGGCCGCCGCCGCCGCACTGGCCTCCATGACCGATTGGGGTATGTCTTTGGGGCCTTGAAAAGCCCCGCACACAAAGACACCGGGTCGGGAACCGGCCACGGGGTCAAAGGAAGAGTGTTCGGCGAAAAGATCCTCGTTGAGTCGAACGTTCAGCCGGTCGGCCAAAGTCTTGGCGTGCGCGGGCGTCTGCAGCCCCACGGACAACACCACCAGATCAAAGACTTCTGAGACCACCCGGCCGTCTTCCGTGACGTAACGGACTTCCACGTCCCCGCCACTGCCCGGCACTTCTTCCAAGCTGTGGACACGGGAGCGAATGAAGCGCACCCCGTGCTCTTCCATAGCTCGGTTGTAGTACCTCTCAAAGTCTTTGCCGTGCGTGCGCATGTCCATGTAAAAAATGGCCGCCTCCAGATCTTTGCCCACATGCTCCTTGGCGATGACCGCTTCCTTGATGGCGTACATGCAGCAGACGGCCGAACAGTACGCATGGTCGCAGTGGTGAATGTCTCGGGATCCAACGCACTGCAGCCACGCGATCTTTTTGGGTTCCTTGTGGTCCGACGGCCTCACCACATGGCCCATGGTGGGACCCGAGGCCGAAAGAAGCCGCTCGAATTCCATGGCCGTCATCACGTTGGCCAGCCGCTTATAGCCGTACGTGTCATAGAGGCTGGGATCAAACGGTTCAAAACCGGGCGCCAAAATCACCGCCCCCACCTGAAGCTCTCGAACCCTTTCTTGGTCCTCATGCACCACGGCGTTGGCCAAACAGGCGTCCACGCAGCGGTAACATTCCGAACAAACGCCGCAGTTCAGGCACCGTTGCGCTTCGCGGCGCACCTGCTCTTCGCTGAAACCCAACTGCACTTCGTTGAAATTGCCCCGCCGCTCCTCGGGACTCAGCCGCGGCATGCGCTCTCGAGGCATGCGATCGTAGCCTTCCGTCGGCACATCCTGCACCGCTTCCCAGCGCTTTTCGCGCCCCTTCTTCAAATCCTCACCGCGCAAAAACCGATCAATGGAAATGGCCGCCTCTTTCCCCGCCGCAATGGCTTCAATGACCGTGCGCGGCCCCGTCACCGCATCGCCTCCGGCAAAAATGTCCGGATCGTCCGACTGCAAGGTCACCGGATCCACCTTGAGGGTTCGCCAGTCACTGAGCGAGCAGGCACATTCCGGCGTCAGACACGCCCAGTCCGTCTCCTGGCCGATGGCCGCAATCACCGCATCCACTTCCAGAATAAAGTTGGATCCCGGAATCGCTACAGGTCGGCGCCTTCCGCTGGCATCCGGTTCTCCAAGGGCCATCTTGACACATTCGATGCCCTTGACCTTGCCGTCTTCCCCAAGGATCCGCACGGGATTGGTGAGGGTGAGAATCTCGATGCCTTCCTCGCGGCACTCCTCGATCTCTTCCTCATTGGCCGGCATCTCCGCTACGCTTCGTCGATAAACAATAAAGGGCTTCGTGGATCCCGTGCGCAAAGCCGTGCGCACACAGTCCATGGCCACGTTCCCGCCACCCACAACCGCCACGCGGTCGCCCAAATAGATGCGTTCCCCCAGGTTCACGTCCCGCAGGAACCGCACGCCCGGAATCACCCCTTCCAGATCCTCACCCTCGATGCCCAGCTTCTTGCACTCATGCGCTCCAATGCCGATAAAAAACGCCTTGTAGCCCTGCTCGCGCAGCTGCCCGATGGTGATATCCTTGCCGATCTCCACGCCGGTTTTAAATTCCACCCCCATCTCGCGAATGACCTGGATTTCCGCTTCAACGATCTCCCGAGGCAGCCGGTAGGACGGAATGCCCACCGTCAGCATGCCCCCGAGAACCGGCAGCTTTTCAAACACCGTCACCCCATAGCCTTCCTGAGCCAGGTAATAGGCGCAGGTCAACCCCGCAGGGCCGGATCCAATAATGGCCACCTTTTCGTCCCGCTTCACCTTAATGTCCGGCACAAACCGGGTTTCGGCTTTGAGATCCAAATCGGCGATGTAGCGCTTGATAAAATCAATGGCCACCGGCTCATCCACCGTGCCTCGCCGACACGCCGTCTCACAAGGATGGTGGCACACCCGGCCGCAAATGGCCGGAAGCGGATTGTCCTTCTTGATGAGTTCCAAAGCCTCGCGATACCGGCCCTGGGCCGCCAGAGCCACGTAGCCCTGAACCGAAATGTGCGCCGGACAGGTGGCTTTGCACGGAGACGTTCCGCGCTTTTCAATGGCAAAAGCCCCAGGTACCGCTTGAGCGTACCGGCGGTACGCCGCCCGCCGCTCGCTCAAACCCATGTCATACTCGTTTTTCAAGCCCACAGGACACACCCGAGCGCATTCCCCGCAGCCCGTGCATTTGTCCACATCAATGAAACGCGGCTTCTGCCGTATTTTCACCCGAAAATTCCCGGGCTCCCCCTCCAGGGCTTCCACTTCACTCAACGTCAAAATTTCAATATTCAAATGCCGGCCGACCTCGACCAGTTTGGGCGAGATGATTCACATGGCGCAATCGTTGGTGGGAAAGGTCTTGTCCAACTGGGCCATCACACCCCCAATGGACGCCTCCTTTTCCACCAAATACACGTAATAACCCATTTCCGCCAAATCCAGCGCCGATTGCATGCCCGCAATTCCACCGCCTACCACCAGGACCGATCCGATCAGGGGGGTGCTCGTGCCGTTGGAGTTCATGGTCTTTCTCCCTGTCCACTCGAGATTCAAAAGGATACTTCACTTGATGTCGGCCGTGGTACGGCTCACGTCCCTCCAGGATTCCGCACAAAAGACAACGCGACGGGTAAGTGTGCTGCACGGCCGAAATCCCTTGGGGTTATAAAGCAGCCCTTCTCACAGAGTCAAGCCGATGTGGCGAGAACTCCTAAGGTTTCATTGCATGTCACTTTTTGGGGGATGGGGTTGATCTGTGGTTTGGTTCGGCACCAAGCACCTCGCGAACCTTCCACAAAAGCGCTTGGGCCGTGAAGGGCTTGGAAATGAAAAAGGAGTCCTCGCCCCCGACACCGCGATGCACGAGAATATCCGCTGTGTATCCGGACATGAACAGACAGGCCGCCTCGGGATGCCACGTTTTCAGTTGATCCCACAATTCCCGACCGCTCATTTGGGGCATGATCACATCCGTTAGGAGCAGATGCACGGGATCGGACGTCTTTTCCGCCCATTGCAGGGCCGCTTGGGGCTCTGAAAACGCATGGACCCGGTAGCCCCCGTTTTCCAGAACCGACTGGGCTAATTCCAAGACGGCGGGTTCGTCCTCCACCAAAAGCACCGTCTCTCCTGCTCCTTGCAACTCCTCTTCCGGCGATGGCCCCGATTCCGCGCGGTGCCCCTCGTCATCGACAATCAGGCGTGGGAAAAAGAGATCAAAGCGTGTGCCTCGGCCCGGAATGCTCTCCACGTCGATCCAACCATGGTTTTGTTTAACGATGCCGTAGACCGTGGACAATCCCAACCCCGTCCCTTTGCCCACTTCCTTGGTGGTGAAAAAAGGTTCAAAGATGCGCTCCAGGGTCTGGGCATCCATGCCGCAGCCGGTGTCCGAAACCGTCAGTCGCACATACTGGCCTTTAGGAATGTGAACGGGACCCGCCTTTCGAGTTCCATCCAGAACAACGTTTTCGGTCTCCAGGGTGATCATGCCCGTGCCTTGAATGGCGTCTCGACCATTGATCACCAGGTTGGCCACCATCTGATCCACTTGGGAAGGGTCCAAGAGCACCGGCCAAAGGTTTCGCCCGGGGCGCAGTTCCAAAAAGATTTCTTCCCCGATAAGCCTTTGGAGCATGCGGTGGGTTTCCGCAAGGTGCTCGTTGAGGTTCAGGGGCACGGGGCGAATCACTTCCTTGCGGGCAAAGGTGAGCAGTTGTCGCACCACGCCGGCGGAACGCTGCGCGGCCTTGTAGATTTCGTTGAGCATTCGGTGCACGCGATCCTCGGAACGCACCAACCCCAGGGCCACTTCGGCGTACCCCATGATGATCTGCAGCGCGTTGTTGAAATCGTGGGCCACGCCGCCGGCCAGGCGTCCGATGGATTCCAGTTTTTGTGCTTGAGACAACTGGTCTTCCAATTGCCTTGTGGTCGTGATGTCCTGCTTCAGACCCAAGTAATGGCTGATGCGTCCGGCTTCGTCCACTATGGGACAAATTGTGGCTTCTTCCCAAAACAAGGTGCCGTCCTTTTTCTTATTACAAAAAACACCCCGCCACACTTGCCCTTGCTTGAGTGCCGTCCACAAAGCGTCGTAAGTTTCGCGGGGCGTCTTTCCGGACTGCAAAATTCTCGGGTTCTGCCCCATGACCTCCTGAGGCGTGTAGCCTGTGAGGCGGCAGAACTGCTCGTTGACATATTCGATATGTGCCGAGGGATCTGTAATGACAATGGATAGAGGGCTTTGTTCCACCGCCTGCGTTAGAACCCGCAATCGGGCTTCCATGGTTTTTTGCGCGGTGATATCCGTCTCGATGCCGATCATGCGCAGAGGCTTTCCGGCATCATCGCGCTCGATGACCTTGCCGCGATCTAAAATCCACACATAGCCACCTTCATTGGTGCGCACACGATAGGTCGCTTCAAAATACGGCGTTTTGCCCTCAAGGTGTTCCCGAAGGCAGGACAGCACGCGGGGGCGGTCTTCGGGATGCACGGTTTCCGACCATGCCTTTTCGTCCTCCCAAACGCGCTTCGCATCCAGTCCTCGGCGTTCGGCCCATGCCGCATCTCGCACGATCCGTCTTTTCGACACATGCCAGTCCCAAGAACTCATGGACGCCGCCTCAAGGGCCAATTGATGTTTTTCCAGGGCTTCATGGAGCAGCTGCAGCGTGCGGCGCTCTTCCGTCTGGTCCCGAAAGACCAGCACACAACCCAGAATCTGCCCTGCAAGATCCACCATGGGCGCCGCACTGTCGGCAATGGGCCGTTCCGTACCGTTGCGAGCCATGAGCACTGTGTGGTTGGCCAAACCGACGGTCACCCCTTGTTCCAGGACCTTGGCCACAGGATCCGGCACGGGAACGCGCGTCTTTTCATTGACAATGCGAAACACTTCGGCACAGGGACGGCCTCGGGCTTCTTCGGCCTTCCATCCCGTAAGTTCTTCCGCCATGGGGTTCATATCCTGAATGAAGCCTTCCTTGTCCGTGATGATGACCCCTTCGGCCATGCTTTCAAAAGTGATTCGAAGAACTTCTTGTCGCTTTCGGCTTTCGCTCAAAAGCCTTTGGATTTCCTGCGTTCTTCGGCGCACTTGAGTCCTGAGCAGCACAATCCATCCAAAGGCCGCCATAACCACAACACCCACCGAGCCCAAGACCCAGACGATCGTGCGCCACGGAATTCGCGATGCCAAGGGAATCCCCATCCACCGTCGATCGATCTTCTGGAGCGCTTCCGGATCCAAGGACGCAAAGCCCTGTTCCACGGCGTGGAGCACATCTTCACGCCCTTGGAGCACGGCCCGATGAAGCCACCCGCTATAGAGGGTGAAGCCTTTTTTAAAAGACCCGTGGGCACCGTATTTGGCCAGGAAGTAATTGGCCGGCGGCTCATCCATGCAAAAAATCTTGACCGTGCCCGCCGCGGCGTCCCGCACAATGGCTTCGTAGCTGGGGTAAAGGATCACGTTCGTGATGCCTTTCGCCCGCAAAACTTCAATGCATGCATCCCCTTTTTTCACGGCGACGGCAAATCCCTTGAGGGCGTGAACATCCGCAAGGCCCGAGATAGTTTCGTGGTAATAGACGCTCACGGGGATTTCGGCATAAGCTTTTCCGAACGCCCAAACTTCGGCCCGCTGCGGTGTAAGGAACACCGTATCGAGGAGATCAGCTTGGCCTTGGCGAAACACTTCCTGAGCCTTCGCCCAGTCCATGGCCAGAAGCTGCACGGAGCGTCCGGTGGCTTTTTCCCATAGGGCCCACCGATCCACCAAAATGCCTCGAAGTCGACCTTCGGCATCTCGAAAAATGTACGGAGGGTAATTGTCGTCCAGGGCGACGCGCAAAGGCTGCCGGTCGGCGGCCTGCACTCCGGGCATGAAGACCGGCAGAGCCGCCAGAGTCCACAAGAAGCTCGTCACAAAAGCGAGGTACCCTACCCATAGCCGAACAGACCGCCGAAGCTTCGCCACCATGGCGCGCACTCCAAATAAACGGGATGTGGGTCAAAGGAAGCTTCTCAAAGAACGCCCCCACGGGTTTATGGTGCGGAAGCGGCGCCCAGGTCAATGATGGTTTGGGGCGAGCACCGCTTTCCGCATGATCGACTTTGGCACGGGATCACCAAGATGGTTCACAGAATGCGATGTGAAATCGCTTATGCCTTAGCCCAGGAAATATTGTCAAGGCGCCATCGCCCCAGCCCCCATTGTGGCCGAGTTCAGCATAAGGTTTTTGGTTCACAGAGCATGATCCGGCCAGCCACGGAGAGGCAATTCGCCCTTAAAGACCCAGCAACAGCTTGGCCGTGCCGAAATAGATCAGCAAACCGGTAATGTCCACAACGGTTGTTAAGGCGGGACTGGCCACGACGGCGGGATCCCATTGCATCTTTGCGGCAGCCAATGGCAGCATGGCTCCAATAACGGCCGCCGTCACCACTTGCAAACTCAGAGCAAGGGCGATCACGGCTCCGATTTGGACCAGGTTATATCCCGAAGGAATGTCCGAGCCCTGAGACAGGAACATGACTTTTCCCCACGAAAGCACACCCAGGGCCAGAGCAAGGAGGAAAGCGATTTGGAATTCTTTCAAAAACACCCTGAGCGCGTCTTTTGGAGAGATTTCCCGCAAGGCCAGGGCACGCACAACCACTGTGGCCGACTGGCTGCCCACATTGCCCCCCGTGTCAGCCACCATGGGCATGTACAGGGCGAGGATGAGCATCTGAGCGAGAGCCGTTTCAAAGCTATGAATAATGATGCCGGAGACCAAACCCAAAGCTGCCAAGCCGATGATCCAGTAGGCTCGATTCCTGAAATGCACCCAGGAAGGGGTCTTGAGGTACACACCGACTTCATGGCTTCCGGCAATCGCCATGAGTTTTTCCATATCTTCGGTGTGCTCCTGCGTGATGATGTCCATGGCATCGTCGTGCGTGATGATGCCCACCAAGGCGTCATCGCCGTTGATCACCGGCAGGGCGATGAGATCGTACTTCTGTATTTTTCGAGCCGCATCTTCCTGGTCGTCGTCCACGCGGGCAAAAACGACTTCCCGATGCATTATGTCCCCGACGAGGGCGTGCCGCGGGGCCACAATAAGCTCTCGTAACGATACGAAACCTAGAAGTTTACGACGCTCATCGACCACATAAGCGTAATAGATGGTTTCCTTGTCCGGGGCAATTTCTCTTAGATGCTCGATGGCTTCGGATGCCGTCATGTGCGGCGGCAAGGCGGCGTAGTCGGAGGTCATCACCGCGCCGGCGGTCCCTTCGCGATAGGCCGCCAAGCGCCGAATATCTTCCCGTTCCGCGTGAGCCAGCGCGGGAAGAACGGCTTCCCGCATGTTTTCCGGCAGCCTTTTGAAGAGGTCCGCGCGATCGTCCGCAGACATGTCGGCCAAAAGCCGGGCGAGTTCATCGCGCGGCAGCGTTCTAACCGCTTCCACCTGCAGGTCCTCATCCAGGTGGCTGAAGATCTCCGCACGCTGCGGTGGCTCCGCATGCCGCAGCACCGCCCAAAATTCATCCGCCGAAAGGGCGGCAACAGCATCGGCAACGGCTGCCGGGTGCTCTTGTTTGCAAAAAACTCGAAGGGCCTTGGAATCCCGGGCTGAGATCTTTTCCCTCAGCTCGTGAAGGGAAAGCGGATTTTTTTGCAGCATGGTTCACCTCCTTCTTCACCGCAGCCCATCGGGGGCGCGGCCGAAGGTGAACCGGTGGGCTAGAATTGCCTGCGCAGTACACCGATTAGGTCATAGGCCGCAACACACCCTCTGGGTTGCGTTGGGGAATCGTTCGATGGTTTGTGCATCAGGTGACGGGTTGTGGGTCGGCAACTGTGACTGCCATCCGACTCACTCATCATCCATCCTCCCCTGGTTGTCGTTGCGCTTTCAGGCTTGAGATCCCACTTGCCGGCGCTTCTTATTCGTTCATACGCCTTTGAAAGTCAAGACCTTAATAAAGACGGCCGTCCATTCAAGCCCACATTGTCTCGAAGTCTTGATCACGATCTCCATTCAGAGCAGGACGGGCACGGCAAGTCTTGTGGCAATTGGCTTTTTTCTTTGCAACCGAAAAGTTTGTTTGTGAACGGTTCTTAAAGAAGCGGCACACGCGGCCGAACCGTATCCCGCTTCACGGCACTTCGGCAGAATCCAATACGAGGCTCGGACAAGCTTTCCTGGACGCAGATCTTCAAACACCTGTCGATATGGTGACTTGACATCGTTGTGCAGGTGAGGCACGAGTGCGCGGGAGTGGCGCTGTGAATCATGAGGGTTTGGAATGACTTTTAATTTGTGGTGACAAGGAGTGAATGATGCAGGCGGACACGATGGATGAACGGTGTGTGACGACGATTCGGCTACTGGCGGTGGATATGGTGGAACGGGCCAAGTCAGGTCATCCTGGTTTGCCTCTGGGGGCTGCCCCCATGGCCTATGTCTTGTGGCGCCGCCACTTTCGGCATAATCCTTCCCATCCGTTGTGGGTCAACCGAGATCGCTTCATCTTGTCCGCAGGTCACGGCTCGGCTCTGCTCTACGCGATGTTGCATCTCACGGGCTATGACCTCAGCATGGAAGAACTCCAAAACTTTCGCCAATGGAAAAGCAAAACGCCCGGGCACCCCGAATACGGTCTCACTCCAGGTGTTGAATGCACCACGGGCCCTCTAGGACAAGGCTTTGCCATGGGCGTGGGCATGGCCCTGGCGGAAAAGTGGCTCGCCGAACGGTTTAACCGGCCTGGGTTTCCCGTGATTGACCACTACACCTTTGGGCTCGTTTCTGACGGCGACCTAATGGAAGGTGTGGCCTCCGAAGCGGCCTCCTTGGCCGGCCATTGGAAATTGGGCAAGCTCATTTACCTCTACGACGACAACCACATCACCATCGAAGGGGACACAGCACTGGCCTTCACGGAAGACGTGCTGGCGCGTTTTCACGCTTACGGCTGGCATACGGAACGGGTCACCGACGGTAACAACCTGGAAGCCATTGACGCGGCCATTGAACGGGCCAAAAAGACGGCCGATCGGCCTTCACTCATCGCGGTGCGCACCCTCATCGGCTACGGCAGCCCGAAAGAAAACAACCCTGCCTGCCACGGAGAACCTCTGGGCCCCGAGGCGTTGCGAAAAACGAAAGAAAGCTACGGGTGGCCTGTGGAGGCTTCGTTTCACGTCCCGGAGGAGGTGCGCCAGAGCATGGGCCGGGCGGTGACCGAAGGGCAGCATCGTGAAGAACAATGGCATGCCCTGCTGGCCCGGTACGCCGAAGCGTATCCCGAGGATGCCGCTCTTCTGAATCAATACCTCACCGGAACCCTTCCCGAAGGATGGGAAAAAGCCCTTCCGGTTTTCGATCCTTCCAAGGGGCCTATCGCCACCCGTAACGCCTCCGGCACGGTCCTCAATGCACTGGCCCAAGTCATCACCAATCTTTTGGGTGGATCCGCGGATCTCGCACCGTCCAACAAGACCTTTTTGACTCAGGGCGGCGACCGCAATCTGCACTTCGGGGTCAGGGAACATGCCATGGGAGCCATTCTTAACGGCATGGCCCTGCACGGTGGCCTTCGCCCTTACGGGGGCACCTTTCTCGTGTTCGCAGACTACATGCGCCCCGCCATTCGCTTGGCTGCGATCATGAAAACCAAAGTGATCTACATTTTCACACACGACAGCATCGGGGTCGGTGAAGACGGTCCCACACACCAGCCCGTGGAGCATTTGGCATCGCTTCGAGCCATTCCCGATCTCACGGTGCTTCGCCCCGCCGACGCCAACGAAACGGCGGCGGCTTGGAAGATCGCCCTGGAAGCCGAGGGTCCTGTGGCCTTGGCCTTGACGCGGCAAAACGTGCCGGTCCTGAACATGGATCGGGGCAGAATTCTTGACGGCGTGGCCAAAGGGGCCTACGTGGTGTCGGAAAGCGCCGAGCCTGCGCGGCTGATCCTTATCGCCACAGGATCGGAAGTCCACTTGGCTCTGGAAGCGCAAAAAGTTCTGGAACAGGAAAAGGGAATCCCCACCCGGGTGGTTTCCATGCCGTCTTGGGAGATCTTTGAACGGCAAGAAGAATCGTACCGCAACGCCGTGCTGCCTCCCGACATTCGAGCCCGGTGCGCCGTGGAAGCCGGATCCACCATGGGCTGGCATCGCTGGGTGGGAACTCAGGGTGCCGTCATCGGCATCGACCGGTTTGGAGCCTCGGCGCCGGGATCTGTTCTCATGAAACACTTCGGCTTCAACGTCGACCATGTGGTGGCCACGGCCTTGGCCGTAGCGGCACGAGTGGACGCCTGATTTTCTCAAAGCCAAAGAAAGGACCAAGGACTATGGCAAAAGAATCGTCCAATTGGGGATTGTCCACACGATGTGTTCACGCGGGGACCTTTGAAGACACCATGGCGGGCGGGGTCAACACACCTATTTTTGCGTCGTCTGCATTTCAAGTCCCCGGGCCCACGGGCCGTGTGGTGTACCCGCGATACCAGAACATTCCCGGCCAGGTGGCGGTGGCCCAAAAGATCGCCGCCTTGGAAAACGCTCAGGCCGGCATCGTGGTCTCTTCCGGCATGGCCGCCATCAGCAGCATATTCCTCGCCTTTTGTCAGACCGGCGATCACGTCGTCCTTCAGAGTGACCTATACGGAGGCACGCTCGGGTTGGCCCAAAGAGACCTGCCGCGCCGAGGCATCGACGTCTCCTGGGTGGATTCCCATCGCATTGAAGAATTCGAGGCGGCCCTACGCCCCAAAACGCGCCTCATTTACGTGGAAACTCCTTCCAATCCGCTGATGAAAATCCTGGATCTGGAAGCTCTGGCTCGAATGGCCCAGGCCCGAGGAGTGCTCACGGTGGTGGACAACACCTTCGCCACACCCATCAACCAAAACCCCCTGGACCTCGGCATCGACATCGTCGTGCACAGCGGCACCAAGTATTTGAACGGACACAGTGATTTGTGCTGCGGCGCCCTGGCCTGTCGCTCCACACTCATGGAAACCATTGCGCCCGTGATTTCGCTCTATGGCCCCAGTTTGAGCCCCTACGATTGCTTTCTTTTGGAAAGGGGTCTCAAGACTTTGGCGTTGCGCATGGCTCGACACAACCAGAACGCTATGGCCGTGGCTTCCTATCTCGCTCAGGATTCTCGTGTGGCACGGGTCTATTATCCCGGACTTACAGACCACCCGAAACATGCCATCGCAGCCCGCCAGATGCGAGGTTTCGGGGGGATGCTTTCCTTTGAACCCAAAGGAAACGCCGAAACCGCGCACCGCGTGATGGAAAGATTCACTCTGTTCAAGCCGGCCGTAAGCCTCGGTGGGGTGGAATCTCTGGCCTGTTTTCCCGTGGAAACGTCCCACGCCTCCGTCCCGCCGAACCAAAGAGAAAAGATGGGCATTCGAGACAACCTCATCCGCCTCTCGGTGGGCATCGAAGACACGGAAGACCTTCTTAAGGATCTGGACCGAGCCCTTCAGGCGACGGTATGAACGATCGAGCTGGGTGTGAATGCCTTGTCTCCGCTTTCCATGGAAGCCGACAAGGTGTTCACGTCTCGACGCCGGCGAGGCGGCGACACCCGTTCCCCGTTCGCTGCCTTCGCCCTATCGGAGGAAAACCCGCTTCGGCATTGGCGCCCACCTTGGCACATCACCGGACAAATCACGAGTCGTCCATGGTGAGGCTTCACGTGCTGACCCACGTACCCCTTAAGGGTCCAGGGCACATCGCCTTCGTGGGCCCGCCGTCGCCGCCACATCCTCCGCCAAAGCCGGCTCTACGCAGACAATCCGCTGCCGGCACCTGACGTGTTGGATGAGCTTGTCGTCATGGGCGGCCCCATGAACTTTAACAAGATAAGCCCTACCCGTGGCTGAACGCGAAAAGGCGTTTCAGAAAAGACGCCATTAGGCCGGCAAAAAATTCTCGGCATCTGCCTGGGGGACCAATTCTTGGCCGACGCTATGGGATCACCCGTGCGCCGCGCGGGCCCTTTAGAGAAATTGCATGGTATCCCGTGCAGAGGATGGAGGGATTTCGCGCTTCGGGGCTCTTTCAGGACTTTCGGGCATCCTCTGATGCCTTTCATTGGCACGGCGACACCTTCGCCGTGCCCCAAGGCGCCCTCCATGTGGCGCGAAGCGCGGCTTATGGAAGCCAGGCCTTCGTTCACGAAGACCGGCTCGTGGGACGACTGTTTCCTTTGGAATCCACAGAAGAGGGTGTGGAACGGCTGCTTCGCCATTGCAGCGACGAGATCACGGAGGGACCGCACATTCAGGATTCAAAGACCATTCGGAACCACGCCCCTCTTTGGAGCCCTAAAGCGTGGGCACTCCTGAAAAACCTTCTCGACCACATGGCCATTTCGCCGCCCGCGTTCCCGCCGGCATCAAGAGCGGCCAAGAGGTCTGGGGCTTCCAAGGTCGCTTTGTTCTCGTTCAAACAATGCTCCTAGGAGAACGTGGCCCTTCCAGCACCTTGTCTTGAAATGAATCTCTCGCGCTCTGCAAACGTCCCGTCTCCCGCCCCGTCACACTCACCATCCCTTTGACACTCACCATCCCCCGCATGAATTCCTTATCCACGCGTCAACGGGGATCCATCATTTTCGGCCGGCACTAAACTGCCGCTCTCTCTTCAAGCCACACACACTGAGCGAAAGCGCCGGGGAAAGGAAATCCCCGACCGCCACCACGCCCCCTCGGGCATGTTTCCAGGGAGAAAAACTCGCGTGATGCATTTTCACGTTACAGTTGCTGAAGAATTTCCACCTTGGCAATGGTCCTCTGTTTGGAAAGCCACGCCTGCCACAGCTGAGTTTGTTTCATCTGGGTGAGGCGTGCGCGAGCGTTTTCCCGTTCCTTTTCCAGTGTTTCCGGAGCCGGGTCCTGGCGGCCGAGAAGTTGGCAGACCAGAAATGTTCCCTGATGCGCCAAGGGAGCCTGCGGCATGTCGCCGGGTTTCTGAAGTTGAAAAACCTCCTCGGCGGCCTCGCCCCACAGTTTGAGCTTTTCGTCGGGTTCCATGAGAGAAAACCAGCCACTGACCTGCACGGTCACCCCCGCCGAAGACGCCGCCTTGTCCAAGGCGCCCAGAGTGCGCGCTTGGTCCAGAAGAGCTTGGGCTGCCTTCTCCGCTTCCTCTCGAGCTTGTTCCATCTTCAGGTCTTGCTCGACGCGGTTTTCCACCGATTCCAAAGGAGGCACTCGCGGCGCCTGAACCGACTTAACCTGAACGACCACAAAGCCGTTGGCCCATTCCAAAGGGTCGGACACTTCTCCTTCATCAAGGCTGAACACGGCCTTCATGACATCGGGGACACGACCCAGCTTAGGAAGAAGATCGGTGGACGCCAAAGCTTTGTCGGAAACCTCCACGGATCGATTCATGCGTTCGGCCGTCTTGACGAGGTCGCCCTCGGCGTAGGCGGCATCGGCAAATTCTCTAGCCTTGTTGTAGGCCACATCCCGAGCTTTTTCCCGCTTGAGGTTCAGTTCGATCTGGGCCTTGGCTTTTTCCAGAGGCACCGTTTCTTCAGGACGCACTTCTTCCACTTTGATGATGTGAAAGCCATAGGGCGTACGCACCAGATCGCTCACTTCCCCGGGGTTCAAGGCAAAAGCCGCTTCGGCAAAGTTTGGTATCATCTGATCCTTGGTAAACCATCCCAGGTCGCCTCCAGCCTGAGCCGACCCATCTTGCGAATAGGCCTTGGCTAAGGCGGCGAAGTCTTCGCCTCGACGCGCCTTTTTCAAGACTTCACGGGCCGCGGTTTCCACCTTTTTTACTTCGCTTTCGGAAGCCTCGGCGTCAACCCGAAACAGAATGTGGCGCGCTCTGACCTGCTTTTCCTGATGGAACGTGTCTCGATGGTCTTGGTAATAGGTAAGAATTTCGTCGTCCTCTACGAAAACGCCTGCCATCTCATCGTCCAGCACAAAGGGGACATACGCCAAAAGGCGCTTTTCCGGTTCCTTGTAACGGTCGGCGTTCTTTTCGAAAAAGGCCGCCACCTGCGCCTCATCCACCGTCACCTTGTCCAGAAAGCTCTTAGGGTCAAACTGGGCATAGGCCACCTGCACCGTGCTGAACCGATACTGAAGATCCGCGGCCACTTCCGCGTCGGTCACGAGAGCTTGCCCTTTGATAAAGGCTTCCACGCGCCGCAGGGTCAAATCCTGAGCCAGTTGTTGTTCAAAGGCCTGCGGTGTCATTCGATTGTGCTGCAGAACAGCCAGGTAGCGCTGCCTGTCGAACCGCCCGTCCACCTGAAAGGCGGGTATGGAAAGCACTTCCGCTTGAATGTCTTCCGGACCGGCACTCAAGCCCAGCTCGTGCGCCGCTTGCATGATGAGGATACGGTCGATGAGACGATCCAGAGCCTGCTGTTTCAGGTTCACGCGTTCCAGCAGCTCCGGAGTCAGCTGGTTGCCAAACTGGCGCCGATACATGTTCAGCAGTTGATCGTAGGCCTGGTTGTAGTCGGCGTAAGTGACGTAGACATCCCCGACCCTCGCCAAACGGCTGGCCTTTGTGGATTTATATGAGTATCCGCCCCAGAAAATGAAAACCACAATGACGGCAAAAAGGGCGACCTTGATGAGCCAACTGCCGGCATGTTTACGAAAAACGGTAAGCATGAGCGGGATGTCCTCCTTCACGCAGGCATCATCGGTGTCGTATGACGCCTTTCCAAAATCCAATACAGAATGGCTCCAAGGCACGGCACGGTGGCCACCACGGCAAACCAGACCATTTTGCGCCGTCGGCTGCGAAATCGGCGCCTGGGAATTTCCTGAATGGCCCAAAAGGTGGGCACCAAGGGAAGTACAAAAATCGTGGCTAAGATAAGGATCTTGAGTGGCACGGAAACCGATCCTTTCTATGTCATCGATCCGCGAAAGCCCCGGGCGTCACGGGCATCTCAGCTGAAGCCTCGTCTCCGCCCAAACGGGCCATCACGGCCATTTCTTCTTCCAGGTCTTCTCGGCACCGGCGGACCACGGCGGCGTGGGCTTCCAGCGCCTCACGAAGAACCTGTTCCAGAGCCGACTGCAGCGAGTCTATAATCGTTTCGCTGTGCCGCTGCAAGGATTTCTTGTATTCTCGATAAAATCGAGCTCCCACCAAAAATTGCAGAAAAGTCCATGTGCCGAGTGCGGCGAGCCCCTGGCCGCTGAAAAGTTTTTCCACCATGGCGGCCACCAAGGCCACGATCTGCGCCGCCCCGGGATGGGCCAGGGCAGCCCGCCACGCATCCTGCCCTCCCAACGCCAACAGCAACAAAGCTGTGATCCAAGAGCTCCACAGCCTCTGGCGCCACTGCATGAAGCCCTTCGTGCGCCTTTGAGCCTGGACCACCGCAATCTCTATGGCTTCCCGCACCGCCTCGGCCAGGGAAATCTGTGGCCAGGATCCATGCAGTCTTTCCAAGAGTTCTGTTCGCAGCGGATCCACCAGCCCTTCTTGATACGCCAAGGCGACGCTGTGATCCTTAAACGATGTCATCTGCTTTTGAAAACGTTCGTGAAGGGCTGTGGCCACATGGCGGCTCAGGGTGGTCATGCTCTGGGAAGCGTCCGACACTCTGGAAATCAAGCGGACCATCCAGCCAAACAGCGCAGCTGGGCCTTGAAGATCGCTGACCTTCTGCAGGCTGTGGGTCAGGCTTTCCAAAACAGACACTTCACCCAACACCGTTCGTCCCCAGGACACTGTCTGACCGAGGCGGTCCTGATGCAAGAGGTCGGCTTCGAGAAGATTCAGGAAACGCACGGCCCGCTCCAGTTGCTCCATTCCTTCACGAATTCGAAGAAACACAGCCTGAAACTCCACATCCAGGTTGGCTTCCTTGATGGCTCGAATTTCCTTGGCGTCGCGCTTCTGAAACACCCAGCGGCGAAGAAAAGGAAATTGATTCCAGACAGAAAGGGGCGCCCCATCAAGAACTTCCTGGGCAGAAATCACATAGAGCACGGGATCGTCCACGCCGTTTTCCTCAAGAAGTCGGCCCATGGAGTGAACGACTTTGTGGAAATCTTCCGAGTCGATGGAACGGCTTGATCCGGAAAACAAAAGGTCCGCCTTGTTCAAAACGAAAGCAAAATTTTGCCGCGACTTGGGGGCTTCGCGCAGCATTTCGTAAAACCGACCGTCGGCATATTTTTCCGGCGTCGTCACCCACAACACCAAATCCATGTGTTCCATGAACGCCACAACCCGCTGCCGATGCTCTTGAACAAGGCTGTCGAAATCGGGAAGGTCGGCCATAATGACCTGCCGAGCGGCGTCCGCCTGGTGAACGATTTCGTGCACAAGCTCGTCGATGAGCTTGAGAGAACGCGGAAGCAAACAGTCCGCATGCCGGTAGACCAGGACTCGATCCGTGTGCGGCCTTCTGTGACTGACGGAAGCGATGGGTTTTTGAGCCAAGGCGTTCATGAGGGTGGACTTGCCGACTCCCGTGCCGCCCACTAGTCCCATGAGCAGGAATTGGTCTTCCACGCTCTCTAGTTTTTGTTGAACATCTTGCAGGCGACGCCGCAGGTCTCGGCGCTCTTCGTCCACAATGGGCATCAAGGATGCCGACGCCAGCACGGACTGAAGATCGTGAACTCGACGGCGAAGGTCTTCAACGCTCGACACAGAAGTTCCCCTCTCGACTTTGGATTGTCTTTTTATGGCGACGCACGCTTCATGTCACGGGCCTTGTCAGGCTGTTGAAGTGGGCATTTTCTCTAGAAGGTAGGGCCTTCCACGCGGTTCTTGTGCGAGCCAGAGGCGCGCGGTCCCGGAAAGAGAGATGTCCCGGATCGTTTTCAATTTAAACATGGGGCGCCATCGAGCGTTCTATGGCGGGCGCGACGGGCCGGCGCCGACTCACACGGCCTGCCAGCCCACGACGAGGCGCTGCCTTTCATACGGCGATTTCACGAGCCCAGTGGCGAAGAGTATCCACGGCGTCGGCTGAAGGCATCAGAAGTTCCAGGCACGCTTCCAAGCGGCGCCGCTGCGCCTCCACCACCGAAAGGAGGCTCGCTCGGTATTTTTCCGAAAGCTGTCGCGCGATTTTTTGAATTTCCGAATAGGCGAAGAGTTCCACCGCTCCCTTGGTCACAAAAGGCGCAATGGCCGCATCGATGACGGCGTCCACCACCGAAAGACCGCCCCCCACCGCCACTTCCAGGCTTAGTATCAAAAGGCCCCAAAGAACCGACGTGGAATAGATGCCCCATTTTTTCCCTTTGGGAATGTCTCGAGCCAGGTCCAGAAAAACCGTTTCCAGCCACTGAATGAGCTGTTCCTGTTCGTGATAGACATGCTGGCTGATTTCCTCGGGGGTCATGAGCACACCCGGTTGAATGACGGCCTGGTGCATGGGGCTTTCGGGCCGATTGGGTACCGTCTCTTCCAGAACCCTTCGCCCGTAACGTTGCACGGCGCTTTGAATACCGCTGAGATCCATGCGATTCCTGATCCGCTGCAAGGCTTCGGCACGGTCCGGATAGGGTTCGAAAGACATGAGCCCCAGAAAGCGCAGCGGAGCCGTGACCCACCGCGAAAGCCAACGCCTCGGGCCTGCCAACACATCATAACGGGAAAACAGAGCGCGAATTTCAGCTTGAAGATAAGATCGAGTCTCTGAAGAAAAGCGTCGATGCTGATCATCGACGATCTCGGCCACGGCGTCTTCCGCATAGTGGCGCAGTTTTTCTTTCCATCGCTGTGCCTGAAGATGTTCCTTGGAAATGACGTCCAATACCCTTTCCAGGCGGCGCCTTAAAGCCTCTTTCCTTTGCGCCATCCAAGAAGTGCGCCTTTGCGGGGTCTGCAGGGCCCTCATCGTCTCTTGCAGAGCTCGCACAAAAGCCTGAAATGCGGCTTCCTGTTGCAGGGCCTCCACAGGATTGGAAGAAACCCAAGGCAAGAGCCACAGAGCTCCCTCTGGCACCGAGGTTTCTCGCTCCAGAATGTCGCTCACGTCTTCTTCACGGAATTCCCCGCCCATTTTATTGCACACCACAAGAACGTCTGTCCCTTCCGCCATCACTTTCTTAAGAAACTTGGAGGGCACATCGTCGGCGTACTTTTCCTGGCTCATCACAAAAACAACCACATCCGCCAAGCGCCAGAGGGTCTCCACAAGATTTCGATTGGCAATTTCCACACTGTCCACGTCGGGCGTGTCCATCAGGACGACGGACGCCCATTCTGGGCGCTGGTGAACCCACAGGTGAATCACTCCCGGCTCGCCCAACAACGGCGGTAAAGTTCGAGACGCATCCAACTGATGCGAGATGAAGCGAAATTCAGGAAAGGGGAAATCGGATTCCAGCGCAACTTGATCATGGACAAAACCAACGGCGCCTGCCGTCTTGGGCCTTTCCGCCCCGACGGCGCTCAAAACCGCTCCGCACACCGCATTAAAGACCGTGGACTTGCCGGTCCCCGTCCCTCCCATAAAAAAGACCCACACGAGCGGTGTCTTTTCCTTGTAGTGAAGCACATTGCGTTCCCGAACAAGAGCCTGAACCTCTTCGGAAAGCCCGAGCCCCTCTTCGGTAAAACCCGGAAGGCGCAAAGTCTGCCATAACAAGGTGGGCGAAAGGTCCGCGTGCATCGAGTCGTTGACGGCCATGAGATTTCTCGTCGACGGTGATAGGGAACAGTTTGTTATCAAGGTTCCTTGGACATGACCCATGAAGATGGCAGGGTCTGTGCCAAATTACGGTACACGGCCACGCCCCACGAGGAGCCGGCTTGATGAAAGAAGCAAGCGGAAAGAAATTTTCCCGACGATATACTCGTGCGCGTCACGTGGTCCTTGAGCAGTCTCAGGTGCCGTTTTCTGAAAAACTTTTGGTAAAAGAGCGTGGCGGCACGATTGGAAAGAATCATGTGCACGGAGGCGTAGCGAGGGACGCCGGGAACCCGCAGCGCATAGGCTCGTGACGCCCAGAGTATTTCTTCGCCGTCCTGGCGCACCGTCTCAAAGGCCACCTGCACCCATAGGGGAAGGTCCTTTGGAGGATTGAGGGGCAATCGAGCGCCGAAAGCCGACCCGATGCGATGGCCCAAAGCCCTGACACCCATGAAGAGGACGCGACACAGCATGGGAAGCACCAGTAGGACCCCCGCCACCAGAAGAAGGGTCAGAAAAAAGGTCCAACGTGGATGGCTCAGGGACATGTAGGCGTAGCCTATGGCAAAGAGGTCCTCCCCCACACTGAGCACCGTATTGGAAAAGGGCTCGGGGCTTGCCTGCACCAGAAGCCGCGTGCCCACCTTGGTGAGATGGGCCGCCGACGCCAGGCTTGCCCCAATCATGAACGCAATGACTTCCAAGGCCGGTGAGCCTTCTCCCACCTGAAGGACAGCAAGGAGCGCCCCGCCTAAAGGACGAATCACCGTGTGCAGGGCATCCCAAAGGGTATCCATGCCCGGAATCTTGTCGATGACGAATTCCACGACGTAGAGCACAACCGCCACAAAGATCACGGCATCATTGGCCAGCACCGACAGTTCCACGGGCAGGCCGTGCACAAGTCCATGTTTCAGGCACAAGCCCACCACGGCCACCGTGGCGTAAAGATTCACACCGCAAATGAACGAAAGCCCCAAAAGGGATCCCAATTGCGCGATGGCGTCCATGCTTGCCCCTTTCTCTTTTTTTCATTTCATCCTAGGGCGTTTGCGCTTCCCTGGCAAGGTGCGATTCCCACAACATGCACAGCGGCTTTGAAAAAACATGGTGTTCCTGTAGTATGGCTGTGAGGGTCTGCTTAAAGGAATGAAACAATTCACCTCTTACCCCGCCGGGCACGGCGGGGTTTCGTGAAAAAGGCACAGGGTTCATGGCCAAGGACGTTTTTCAAACGAAAAAGACTTCGCCGATGCAGTGCGTTGCGGACATCGGTCCGAACCAAGACGTGGTCGGCATCTTTGCCGTGGAAGAAAAGCAGCTGCGCACAACCAAGAACGGCAAGCCGTTTCTGACCCTGAAGCTTCGCGACAAAACCGGTTCCGTCACCGCTCGCTTATGGGAAAACGCAGCAGAAACCGCGCAAAGTCTGGCAGGGCACCGGGTGCTTCGCATTCAAGGACGCAGCGAACTGTTTCGAGACGAACTGCAGATTCACGTGCAGACCGTGCAGGCGGTGCCTGAAAAGGAGGTAAATCCTTCGGATTTTCTTCCCGTCTGCCCCCGGGACGTGAAAGAAATGTGGCGGGAGTTCTCCGGACTGCTTCAAGGGTTGACACGGAAACCTCACCGAGAACTGGTACAGTCTTTTTTAGCCGACAAGCCCCTCATGCAACGCTTTCGCAAAGCCCCGGGGGCCAAATCCGTCCATCACGCCTATCTCGGCGGCCTTTTGGAACATACCGTCGGCGTCATGCGACTCGCGAGCCTCATTGCCGATGTGTACCCGCGCCTGGACCGGGATCTGCTGCTTTTGGGCGCTTTCCTTCATGACATCGGCAAAATTTATGAGTACACCTATGATCTCGTCATCGATTATTCGGATGTGGGCCGATTGGTGGGTCACATGGTCCTGGGAGTGGAAATCCTCAATGCCAAGCTCATGGTCTGCAAGGGTTTTCCTGAAGAAACCGCCATGGTGCTCAAGCACTTGATCCTCAGCCACCACGGAGAAACCGAATACGGCGCTGTACAAAAGCCCATGACGCGAGAAGCTCTGGCCTTGCATCTTGCCGATGACCTGGACGCACGCATGAACAGTGTGGATGAAATTCTGTCCAAGAGCGACGATCCCGAATCCGCATGGACGGCCTACCAACAACTTTACGGAAGGTACTTCTACAAAGGGTCTCGAACCGAGGCTTCCCTGATGGAAACGGGTTCGGCCCTTTCCCAGAACAGTGCCGGGCGCGAAAAAGTTCAGCTGCCCCTGTGGCCCGAGGGCTTGGCAAAAGGCCTAAGCCATGACGATGCATGAATCTTTCGCCCTGGGCGTCTTTCTCAGTGTGGAAGGCCTGGATGGATCAGGCAAGACCACGATTTTGCCTCATGTGCGCCGCTGGATCGAAGAACGGGGCCACTCGGTGCGGCTCATTCGAGAACCGGGTGGCACAAAGTTGGGGGAAAGAATCCGCGAGCTGCTTTTGGACCCCGGCCTTGCCCCCATGGATCCATGGGCGGAAGTGTGTCTCTATGTGGCGAGTCAGGCGCAGCAGGTCCGAGACATCATCGTGCCCTGTTTGGAACAGGGAATCTGGGTCCTTGCCGACCGCTTTCGGGATGCCACCGTGGCGTACCAAGGCTGGGGCCGAGAGCTCGGCGCCGATCGCGTGAAAGACCTTCAAGACCTGGTGCTCGGCCCCTTGTTTCCGCACCTAACCGTGCTCCTGGACTGTGACGTGGCGGTGGCTTGGCATCGCGTGGCCAAACGCGCCACGTCTCGCGATCGATTGGAACAGGAAGCCAGGCCGTTCATGGAAAAGGTGCGCCAAGGTTATCTGGACCTGGCCCGACAGTACCCGCAGCGTTTCGTGGTCATCGACGCCACACAGCCCCTGGCAAAGGTTTTCCAGGACGTCACGGCCGTCCTTGAAGCCACATGGACCTCAGGGCTATCAGGCGGCCGAGGTGGAATGTGAGCCATGTTCAGTCCAGAAGGCTTGACCGCACAACCTCAGGCCCAGCGCATGCTTTTGCGCATGATGCACGAAGGTAGACTGCCCCATGCCGTGCTGCTCACGGGCATACCCGGCATCGGCAAAAAAGCCTTGGCCTTGGAATGCGCCAAGGCCGTCAACTGCCTCTCGCCCCGCACAAAGGAATCCGTCATGCATGGCGGCGCTTCGGCCATGGCCTGCGGACAGTGCCTTTCCTGCACCAAGATTGCCCGCGGAGTACACCCCGATGTGCTGCTCATCGCCAAGGATGGAGCCTCCATCAAGCTGGGTCAAATTCGAGACCTGAAGGAACGCTGCCGCGTCCACCCTTACGAAGGGAAAAGGCGTGTGATGATTCTCGAAGACTGCCAGGATCTCACGGAAGAAGCCTCCAATGCTTTGCTCAAGATTCTGGAAGAACCTCCCGCGTCAAACCTTTTCCTCCTTCTGGCGCCGGAACCCTACAGCCTCATGCCCACCATCGTCTCCCGCTGCTGCCATCTTCGATGCCGCCCTCTGGATCCTCAAAACGTGGCGGCCGTGCTGCAGAACCAATTGTCCCTCAATCCCCAAGCCGCCGCTCGGCTTGCCCAATTGAGTTTCGGAAGCCTGGACAGAGCCCGCACCTGGGCTCAAGAACACCTTTTGGAACGCATGGAAACCGTCATGGATCGTCTGGACAAACTGCTTCGGTGTTCCATGATCGAGTTTTTTCAGGAGGTGGCCCAATGGGCCAAAGAAACGGAAAACTTGGAACAAGACCTAGAATGTATTAAGTTCGCTGTGCGCGAGATTTTGTGGAACACCGTGGCATCGTCTGCAAAGGGACCGGGTGCCGCAGGTGCCCCAAAGCATCGCACACCGTGGAATCAACTTCCTGTGGCAAACCTGCTGCACGTACTCGAGGTCTTGGAAACAGCCGCTCAGCACCTTCGAGCTCACGCGGCCAAACAGCTCTTGCTGGAAGCCGTGTGCTTGAAGATTAAGGATGTGATCTATGGACAAGGTGGAAAGGGTTATCGGTATCCGTTTCCGAGAGGGAGGAAAAATCTATTATTTTGACCCGGGACCATGGAACGTTCGCAAAGGGGATTACGTGGTGGTGCACACCGAGCAAGGAATCGGCCTGGGGGAAGTGATGGAGGGGCCGTTTGTCAAAAACCCGGACGTGCATCCCAAGGACATCAAACCCATTGAACGCCCGGCCAATCCCGAGGAAATCGAAAAGCACTTTGACAACATGCGCTATGAAGAGGAGGCGGAAAGGTTTTGTTTGGAACGCATTCAGGAACTGAATTTGCCCATGAACCTCGTGGATGTGGAATGCTTTTTCGACCGATCTAAGATCATTTTTTACTTTACGGCGGAGACGCGCGTGGATTTTCGAGAACTGGTCAAGGCCCTGGTTCGGCGGTTTCGCACCCGCGTGGAACTGCGACAAATCGGCGTGCGCAACCAAGCCAAGATGGTCGGGGGTCTAGGCACATGCGGAAGGCCTTTGTGCTGCGCCACATTTTTGCGCTCCTTTCATCCCGTATCCATCAAGATGGCCAAGGAACAGAACCTGAGCCTCAATCCAGGAAAGATTTCCGGGGCTTGCGGCCGGCTCATGTGCTGCCTGCAGTATGAATACGAAGTCTATCGGCAATACAAGCAAGGAATGCCCAAGCTGGGCAAGAAGGTGGACACGCCCAAGGGTCGAGGCAAAGTGATCCGTCAAAACGTCTGGGACCGCACCATCACCGTGCTGCTGGAAAGCGGAGAAGAACTCGAGATCTCTTACGGGCCTTTACCGGATGAAACCCACAGTCTACCCCCATGCCGTCGCCACGGTGAAATCCCGCCGCCCGGGGATCAGAAACCCCCAGAGGCCACCGACATGAAAGAGGGCAACGACAAGTAAAGAGAAGGATTCTAAGACATGGATCAACGTTTTTACATCACGACACCCATCTACTACGTCAACGCAGAACCTCATATCGGCCACGCGTACACGACCATCGTCGCCGATGTGCTCAACCGCTTTTACCGCCTCATGGGCTTTGAGACCTACTTCCTCACGGGAACCGACGAGCACGGGGACAAAATCGTTCAGGCGGCCGAAGCTGCCGGCACGGATCCCAAAAGCTATGCCGATCGCATCAGCGCCATGTTTCGAGAAACGTGGCCCCGGCTCAACATCAGCCACGACGATTTCATTCGCACCACGGAACCGCGCCATGGGCGCGTCGTGCAACTCATCCTTCAGAAAGTCTACGAGAAGGGCGATATTTATTTTGACACGTATCGAGGACGTTATTGCGTGGGCTGTGAACGCTTCATCACCGACCGGGAATTGGTGGACGGCAAATGCCCCGACCACGACACGCCACCCGTGGAACGGGAAGAGGCCAACTACTTTTTTCGCATGAGCGCCTATCAGGAGTGGCTCATCGAACATATCGAAAAGAACCCGGACTTCATTCGACCAGAACGCTACAAAAACGAAGTGTTGGCCTTCTTGCGAGAGCCCTTGGAAGACTTGTGCATCTCGAGGCCTCGAGAGCGCCTGAGCTGGGGAATTCCGTTGCCCTTTGACGAACGGTTCGTCACTTACGTGTGGTTCGACGCTCTGATCAATTACGTGTCGGGCTTAGGCTATCCCGACGGCCACCTTTTTAAAAAGTTCTGGCCCGTCGCCCAACACCTTATCGCCAAAGACATTTTGAAACCGCACGGCATCTACTGGCCCATCATGCTCAAAGCCGCCGGCATCGAACCCTATCGGCATCTCAATGTCCACGGGTATTGGAAAATCAACGAAGGCAAAATGAGCAAAAGTCGTGGCACGGTGGTGCGGCCTTTGGACCTGGCGCCCACGTACGGGCTGGATGCGTTTCGCTATTTTCTGCTTCGAGAAATGGTCTTTGGGCTGGATGCCAATTTTAGCGAAGACGCCCTCGTGCAGCGCCTCAACGCCGATCTAGCCAATGATTTGGGCAATCTTTTCAGCCGCACTTTGGCCATGACCAGCCGATACTTCGGCGGTCTGGTGCCGCCTTTTGGAGACCCGGAACAACCTGAGGACATGGAACTTCGGCATCTTTTGGAACAGGCCGTGACCCGTTACCAAGAAGAGATTCCTCAGCTGGCTTTTCACAAAGCCCTCATGGCTATCTGGGACGTCATCAACGCGGCCAATAAATACATCGACCGCACGGCCCCCTGGAACCTGGCCAAAAACGCGGCGCACCGTGGTCGCCTCCAACGGGTCCTGCGCACACTGCTCGAAGTGAACAAGACCGTGGCCGTGCTTCTCGCCCCCTTTATGCCCGAAACGGCCGAAAAAATGCTTTCGCGCCTGGGTGTGGCCTGCGCGGCCTTGAATGTGCGCCTGGACCGCGATGCCGCATGGGGAAGCCTTTCCGAGGGACAGGCCGTGGAAAAAGGCCAAGCCCTCTTTCCACGAGTGGACGCGAAAAAACATGACGTCACAGAAAAACTTTCGTCCAAAAAACCTGAACCAGCCGCCGTGGGGTCTTCACCACCCAAGGCGACGTCGGAAACACCCGCAGGTTGCCCGGACAGCTTGATCGGCATCGAGGAATTTCAGCGCCTGGATCTTCGAGTGGGCGTGGTGCTGGCGGCACAACGCATTCCCAAATCCAAGAAACTCGTGCAGCTGACGGTGGATACCGGGGAAAAGCGGCAGGTCGTAGCCGGCATCGGCGAACACTACGCCGTGGATGAACTCGTGGGAAAAACCGTCATCCTCGTCGCCAACCTCAAGCCCGCGCGACTGATGGGTGTGGAATCCCAAGGCATGATTCTGGCCGCCCATGACCCGAAAGGCTTACGGCTCATCACCACGGACGCTCCCGCCGCTCCGGGATCCAAAGTCTCTTAACCCAAACGCCGCCGCAGGGTGACATCACGGCCGGCCCCGGCATGTTCACAAAGCGCTCTGCAGCCCTTTCTCTCAGAGCCATCGGCACCGATCGGAGGGAACCCACGCGAAAACGCCCAATCCTGGCTGAAGCCCATGGGCCCTCCGCTGATCCCCGGAAACGGAAGCCAGCAAAATCCTTTCCGCCAGGCGCACCGTGACCAAAAGCCGCTCGTCGTGCCCGTACACGGCAAGGCCGGTCACAATGCCATGAAAAAGGTTCTCCTGCACGCCGATGTCTTCCGGACGGTGGGTGAAGATCTGCACATGCTCCGCCTCCACAACGGCTGTGGCTGTCAGAGACTCCGGGGCAGGTAGGACCAACCGCTGGCCTGCGCCCACGTCTTTCCAAACTCGCCCGTCGGTGTCCACTCGCCACGGCCCGTCAAAGCAATTCACGGGAGCTGGCCCCACAAGGTGCCCGGCGTGCATGTGATAAACCTGGTCGCACAGGCCCAGAAGCCATCCCCAGTCATGGCTGGTGATGATGACCGTCGTGCCCCACGCCGAACGGGCCTTGAGGGCCGCACGGCGCACAAGCCGGGCGCTTTCCACATCAATTTCAGCAGTGGGCTCGTCCAGAAGCAGCACGCGAGGCTGCAGAACAAGCCGTGCGGCCAGAGCCACTCGGCGGGCTTCGCCCCCTGAAAGAGCCTGGACACGGCGAAGTTCAAAGAGGTTGGGATCCAATCCCACCCAACGCAAGGCTTCCCGCACGCGTGCCTTCCGATCCCCCCCATGCACCCCTCGTACCCTAAGACCGTACGCCACATTGTCGGCCACCGAACGATCCAGCAGGTAGGGATCCTGAGGAAGTAAGGTGACGATACGGCGAAGGTTCCTCGCTTCTCGGCGTGAGACACAGCATCCTTGGAACCACAAAGTCCCCTGCGCGGGAGATTCCACAAAGGCCAAGAGCCGAAGCAGAGTGCTCTTGCCGCTTCCATTGGGGCCCACCAAACCCAGGACACACCCCTGCGGTACCGACCATCTATCGACGGAAAGGACCGGCCGGCCCCCATAGACTTGTAAAATCCCGTCCAGCACATAAAGGGGCATCCCGGAAGATGGGGTGAACTCTCTTGCCGGCATCGCCTCCATACCCACTGCTTCAGGCCCCCTTTCTTAGCCCATGAAGGGCGATGTTGACGCAAAAAGCCAAAAACAGAAGGATCAGGCCCAAAGCCACACCGGAAGCAAACTCGCCCTTGTTGGTTTCCAAAGCGATGGCCGTGGTCAAGGTGCGTGTGTGCCCCTTGATGTTCCCTCCAACCATGATGGCAATGCCCACCTCGGTGAGCACTCGGCCGTAGGCGGTCACCGCCGCGGTGAGCACCCCGAAGCGCGCTTCACGCAGACTGGTCAGGAAACGACGGCATCCATCAGCGCCGAGAGACAAGAGCGTCACGCGAAGGCGTGCGTCCAGGGCTTCCACCGCGGACGCCGTCAAGGCGACCACGATGGGGATAGCCAAAAGGGTCTGACCCAAAATGATGGCCTGCACAGTGAAAAGCAGGCCAAAGTGGCCGAGAGGGCCCTTGTGGGTCAGGAGTCCATAGACCAGAAGGCCGATGAGCACGGTCGGCAGGGACAACAAGGTATCCGCCACGGTGCGCAGGGCTCGTCGGCCAGGAAAGGACACGTAGCCCAAAATAAAACCCAGAGGCATGCCTGCCGCTAGGCTCATGGCCGTAGACACCGAAGACACCAACAGGGTCGTGCGAAGGGCCGAATAGGTTTCCGCATCCCCTTTCAGAATCAGGTGCAGCGCCTTCCACAAAGCTTCGAAAAAATAGTCCACAGAAACCTCGCCGGTGTCCTTAACGCACAAAGGGCTTCGCTCTATTGAGGGCCTTCGGCGTCCGGAAAAAAGATCGGCTTTCCCGACACACGAAAGGATTCAATGGACGCCTGCCCTTCGGGGGCCGTCATCCAGTCGGTGAAACGCTTGGCGGCCGAGGTTTTGACCTTGGGACACTTTTCAGGGTTCACGGTGATGATGCTGTATCGATTCAGCAACTCTGTACTCCCTTCCACCAGAATAGCCAGGGAAGCAGCTCGTTGCGGGTTGTCCAGGAACTTGGCCAGGGTGGCCCGGTCCGTTAAGGTATATGCACGGCGCTGGACGGCCACATCCAATGTGGCCATCATGCCTTGACCCGTTTCCACATAACCCGGCAAGGAGCCAAAGTTGTCGATGCCGGCGGCCTGCCACAATTCCCTCTCCTTCATGTGAGTGCCCGAATCGTCACCTCGGCTCACAAAACCGGCCTTGGCGCCGACAAGGCGGCGCAAGGCTTCCTGAATGTTCGTCCCTTTGACGAACGCCGGATCGCCAGGTGGGCCCACCAGCACGAAGTCGTTATACATCAGACGGCGCCGGTCGATCCCGTAGCCCGCCTTGACAAAATCCTTTTCGGCCCTGGGCGCATGCACCAAAACCATGTCCACATCGCAGCGCTTGCCCAACTCCAGCGCCTTACCCGTACCCGTCGCCACCCAGCGCAGATCGATCCCCAAGGTTTTTCTGACCTTAGGTGCCAAGGCGTCCAAAAATCCCGTAGCATCCGTACTGGTGGTGGTGGCCATTAGCAACACATCTTTGTCAGCAGTCCCCCCAGGCCCTACGCCGCTCAAGGCCAAGACCACAGCCAAAATCCCGATCCTTAGAGATCCAATCATGCGTCTCCTGCCCGTTCGTAACATGAAGCCGTTCTTTTGGCTTCGAGCCGCCCGCCTACCCATTTTTTATTGCTTTTTTTGCCGGCCACCTCTTTTTCCTCAAACCCACCATGGCCGCACGCCTTTTCCATCACTCGCTCCCCATGCCCTCGCCCCCTTCCAAAGCCATTTCTGTCACACGACTTTGCGTTATACCACACATGATATAGCGCTGTCAGCTTAAAAGGTGTGCGGGAGCCGTCTTGCGCCGGCGAAGCCGCCATTCCCCCATGTTCACGCCACGGATCACGGAGCTCTGTCCTGCGATTTTTCTAGGTGCGCAAGCGGGATCGAATCCCCTTGGGCTCACAGATTGACCGACATCGTTCTCGAGCGAAGGGATGGCCCAAAGCTGGCGCAAATGCATGGGCCGAGACCCCTTGTCATTTTCGACGGCGTTGCCTCATGGCCGTTGAATAAATTGAGTGGTTAGGGCTTTGGTATCTTGAGATCCTTACCCATTTTCTTCACAAGATATTCATCGATCTCTCGATGGGGTGGAATGGAACGTGCTTTTTCTCCAACCTAAACTAAGCGGTTTAAGCGCAAAAAAAATTCCCACCTCATGGGCTATTTACGTGGCATGGTAGCGTTATCGGGTGCATCCCATACCGCGCAACAGCAACCCAAAAGGTAGAAGCATCACAATGACGCGTGCCACAACCGCGACAAAAAGCAAAGCAAGAATTGACGGCGTTGAGATGACCCACGATATGCTCACAGGCCGCGGCGGTTTAAGTCTGTTTGTTCGCTATCTTCGCAGCATCCAGATTTTTCAGCAGATCGATACTTTCTTTGGCTCCATGCGTCGCCGCAGCAAGGGGTAGCCGATCCCCGAGATTTTTAAGCAGCTGCTGTGTTTCTTCATGGACGGCACCAGCCGGCACCTGGTCGACTTCGACGCCGTGGCCAAGGACGCGGGCTATGCCGCCGCCATCGAGTGTGAGCCGGGTCGCATGGTTTCCTCCCACGCCGTCAAAGGGTTCTTCTGCTCTTTTTGGTGGCCGCGCATTGACCTGTTCCGTCATCTTTTACAGCGGCTGTTCTTGTGGCTTCTTAAGCTGCAAGGGGCCGATCTTGATGGTTTTGGGCATGGACACCATGGTCATGGACAACGACGAGGCCTGGGTACATCACGGCGTCAAGCCCACCTCCAAGCGTGTCAAAGGATTTCAGCCGCTGCAGATGACGTGGCAAAACCACATCATCGGTGCGGTCTTTCGTCGCGGAGATGGCCACGGCCACAACGGCGAGAGGCTGGAGCGAATGGTGCGCCATATGGTGGCCAGAATCCGCAAGCCCATCGAGCCGAGGTGGCCATCATCGTTCGCATGGACAGCGAACTTTTTGACCAGAAGCTTTTCGAGGCTTTTGAAGATTTGAGCATTGGCGACATCTGTGGCGGCAAGTTGTATGGGCCGATCAAGGAATTTGTGGCCCAAAGCCAGAGGAACCAGGCCGCCTGGGGCCGCGACGAGCAAGGGAGCCAGGTCTGGCAATACCTGGAGCTTGGCACAAGGTGCGATCGGTGGAAGGCGTTTCGTCGAGCCCTGTTTTGCCGTCCGCTGTATCAAGATGCCCAGACGATGCGGCCTTTTACCCGGCCCGACACGGTGGTGGTCACCAACCCAGGGATAGGGACAGGCCATCGATTGAGCGCTCACCAAGGCTGGATACGGTCCATGGCTTCAAGGGCAAGGGATCATCGCAGCTTACCACGGCCGGGGCAGTGAGGAGCTGGTGTATCGAGCGCTGAAGGATTTCGGCCTCTGCCTTTCAAGCGCTTTGCCCCCAATGCCGCCTTCTTCGACACGATGCTGGCGGCCTTTTTTCTCTACGAGAGCTTCAAGCAAGACGTCTGCGCGCCGGTGGTCGAGCCCGTTTGCTATGCCACCACGCTGCGCCGTAGGGTGTTGGACATGGCCGCCAAGATCGTGCATCACGGCCGCCCTGTGGTGCTGAAAGTGACGGCGCCAACCTTTGAGGCCCTCCATTTCGAGAGGCTTTGGTACAAAAGCGGGGCGCCGCCCAGATATTGATGGGGGTAAGAGACGTGCCAAGCCGAAGAGATGACCTGCAGGTGGAAAGGTGTCTCCAAAATGGCGTCAATTTGACGATCCACTAAACATCAGGGCTCATTCACAGAAAAAAATGCACAGCCCGTCGCTGAGAGATGGCCATCGGGGCGCCAAAATCGACTCTTCGACGGTCAGGCAGACGATCGCCGGCTCTGTATTGCTCCAGAATCGCTCAAATTAGGAATAAATCAGGCCGCTCCAGCCGCTCCTTGAGATCGTCAGCAGATACGCTCATATTCTTCGCCCCTGTCTTTACTGACCACAGTAGCCGGTCTGTCTGGCTAACCTTTGCCTCCCTTCAAGACTATCTACCTTTTTCAGTGACAAAATTCGAATAACAATTTTCTATTTTTCAACTTATCATATTGGTTTTTATATAAATATAGTTTAATATGCATCCGTCTAAAAAACTCACTAAAGGGGTGCCCCAAAAACCGCAAATTCATCATTAAAAGATCCGAAGACGAATTCTACGCCTCCCATTCCGGGCCGGTCCTGGTCGGCTTGGGGGGCAACCGCTTCACCAAACTGGGCGGAAAGCTAAAAAGAGCCATACCTGAAAAAGGCATCAGCAACATCGACATGGTCCGCACCTCTATCGGGCTCTTTGCCTTGGGCAAGAGCGATGACGAGGCCATCACCGACATGCGGGACGATCGTTTCTTCCACGAGTCCATGGGCTTGAAACGCATACCCTCGGCCGAGACCCACGCCGGCGACTTGACGAGATCGCGGAAGCGGCACAGTCGATTCTCTCATCGACCATCACCGAATTCATCTAGCGGGTCAAGGGCAGAATAATCCCGCCGACCGGTGGCTATGTCCCTTTGGATATCGATGTGTTCTGCCTGGACAACTCCGGTACCAAAAAAGAGAGAATAGGCTGCACCGACCAAGGATATTTTGGTTACGCTCCCATTGCCGCCTACGTGGGTGAGGAAGGTTGGCGTCTCAACCTGGAGATTCGATAGGGCAGCCAGCAGAGCCAAAACAACTTTATCCCCTTTCTGCAAGAATCACCGGCGCGGGCCAGAGTGTTGACCAAGAGCCCCTTCTGCTCAGGCTTGATTCCGCCCACAATGCCCTTGAAACCATCGCGGTGCTCAGCCGCTGCCGCAAGGTTGACTCTATCCTGAAGTGGAACCCCGCCAGCAATCATGGCCCAAAAGGCCCCCATAATGCAGCCCTAAGCCCTTTCTTGAACAGGCTCACAATGGGGGCGCCCCTTTACCTTGGGCCCCTCGAGGCACGTAGAGGTGGGTGGCGCTGCCGAGAAAGATTTCGGCGGCCTCGCCTTCGGTTTCCGACAAAGTGGGATGGGCGTGCACGGTGAGGGCCACATCTTCGGCCGAAGCCCCCATTTCGATGGCGAGAACTCCCTCGGCGATCATGGTTTCGGCGCCCCGACCCACGATGCCCATGCCCAGCAGCCGTCCGGAATCGGGATCAAACAGAATCTTGGTCAAGCCGTCGGCCGCATCCATGGTAAGGGCTCGGCCGGAAGCGCCCCACGGAAAACGGGCGATTTTGACCGCAATGTTTTGTCGACGCGCCTCGTTTTCAGTGAGTCCCGCCCAGGCGATCTGAGGGTCCGTATAGACCACGGCCGGTATGGCTTGCACATCGTAGGCCGAAGGCATGCCGGCAATGGCTTCGGCCGCCACCTTGCCTTCTCGCATGGCCTTGTGGGCCAGCATGGGCTGGCCCGCCACATCGCCCACGGCGTAGATATGGGCAACCGAGGTTCGGCATTGGGAATCCACGGGAATGAATCCCGCATCGTCCACGGTGATGCCCGCTTTTTCCAAACCCATCGAACGGCTCCGTGGGATTCTGCCGATGGCGATGAGGACGCGATCAAACCGTTCCCGTGTGGTTCCTTCAGGATCTCGCAGAACAGCTGTGACGCCGTCCGCTTCTTCTCGAAGTTCCGCCACGTCGGTTTCCAATCGCACGGCCTCAAAAAGAGCGCCGATTCTCTTGATCAAGGGACGTACTAAATCTTCATCCACCCCTCCGAGAATTCTTTTGGATCGATGCACCAGCGTGACGCGGCTGCCGAAGACGGCGTAAGCACAACCCAATTCCAGCCCAATGTATCCTCCTCCCACCACAAGAAGTCGCTGGGGAATTTCTTCCAAATTCAGGGCGCCTGTGGAATCCATGATGCGCCCTTTCAAGGTGGGGGACACGCCGGGAAGCCCCATCGGTTCGGATCCCACGGCAATGATTGCGTGACGAAACTTAAGGTGGCTCACTTCGGAACCTTCCAGCCGCAGCGTGTGCGCATCTTCAAAGGTCGCTCGGCCGTTCAAGATTTGAACGCCACGCTTTTTGGCCAGATGATCCAGGCCCACGGCGAGTTTAGCCACAATGGCGTTCTTCCAGTCTCGAAGCTTGTCCAAGTCCATCCTGGGCCTGTCAAAATGCACACCGCGCCGAACGGCTTCCTCAGCGTCCCAAATGATTTCGGCCGTCTGCAGCAGCGCTTTGGACGGAATGCAACCGCGAAGCAAGCAGGTGCCTCCGCATCGAGGTTCCATTTCCACCAAGGTTACATCCAGTCCCAAATCGGCTGCGCGAAAAGCCGCCGCGTAGCCTCCGGGCCCGCCGCCGATGACCACCACTTGGGTTTCTTGACTCAATTCCCCCATCACCATGACCTTTTCCCCCTTCACCCCCTATGCCAAGGGCTGGACTTGCTAAGGAGACTCACAGAGCAATGAGCATTTTTTTAGGGTTTTCCAGAAGCGCCTTAAGGCGGTTGACAAAGCGGGCGCCGTCCGCGCCGTCCACAACTCGGTGGTCAAAGGCCAACACCACGGGCAAAATGAGCCGAACAGTGATGGTGTGGTCTTCCAACGTGCCCGTCACGACGGGTTCGAGGCGCGCTCTGCCGGCACCCAAAATGGCCACTTGAGGATAATTGATCAGAGGCGTAAAGCCTCGACCGCCCAAAGGACCGATGTTGGTCACCGTAAAGGTGCCGCCGGAGACATCCTCGGGGTTGAGTTCGCCCGATCGAGCCCTTTCTGAGAGAAGGCGGAGCTCAGCGTTGAGTTCCGCAATGCTTTTTCGGTCCGCATTTTTGAGCACCGGCACAACGAGGCCACGGGGCGAATCCACAGCCACACCCACGTGGAAGGCTTTGTGCACGACAATTTCCTGCCTATCCTCATCCAGCCGCGCGTTGAAAAAGGGAAACTCCTTCAGGACCGCCACGGCCGCCTTGACAAGAAAGGGCGTCAGGGAAAGGTGCTTTGCCGCATCGATGGCCTCGCTGTTGACTTCCTGCCGAAGCCGCTCCAGGTCCGTGATGTCGATGCCTTCGTGGTGGGTGACGTGCGGGACCCTGGCCCAGGATTCTTGCATGCGCCGGGCGATGACGCGGCGCACCGATCGCAATGGCACGCGGCGTTCGCCTTCTTCCTCAGGCCCCAAACCAACGGGCTCGGAACCAGGGGCGCCTTCTACGGGACGGCTCGGCCGTTTGACTTCCCCCGATGGTGCCGCTTCGGCGGGCTTCAAAGGGACTTCTTTGGGTTCGTGAATCGCCTGGGCCGCCTGGCGCACATCGTCTGCCGTGACGCGCCCTCCGGGACCGCTGGCCCGAACCTGACGCAGATCCACGCCCAATTCCCTGGCCAGACGGCGCGTTGCCGGCGAAGCCGCCACCGGCAGCCCTTCCCGTTTGTCTCGTGCTTCCGGTTCCTGCACCGGGGTTTCTCCCCCGCTTCGCCCTTCAGCGGAGACACCCACAGGCGCTGTCTCCGCCTCTTCTCCTTTTTCCAAAACCGTCACCAGGAAATCCCCGACGCGCACCACCTGACCGGGTTGCACGTGCACGGCTTCCACCACGCCCGTAAAAGGCGAGGGAATCTCCACACTCGCCTTATCCGTTTCCACGATGAGCAGGGGCTGACCTTCTAGAATGGATTCTCCGGGCTTAACGAGCACCTCGACGATTTCCCCTTCGTGAATCCCTTCCCCCAAGTCGGGCAATTGAAAAACTTTTGGCATGACCGATCCTCCGTCTCAAGCCGCCGCCTCAAGGGTTTCTTTCACGGCGCGCACAATCCGCTCAGCATTTGGCAGGTATGCCTTTTCTCGAGCAAAAAGCGGCATGATGAGGTCAAATCCGGTGACGCGCCGCACCGGAGCTTCCAGGAAATAGAACGCTTTTTCCACCAAGCGCGCCACCAGTTCGGCACCGGGACCGTAGCTACACGGCGCCTCATGCACAATGACCACGCGCCCCGTTTTCTTGGCGGATTCCACCAAAAGGGTGTCATCCAGCGGTGCCAGGGTCAAAAGATCGATGACTTCCGGTTCAATCCCGTCTGTTTGGCTCAATCGGTCGGCGGCCTCCAACACGGGTCGCACCATGGCCCCGTACGTGATCAGGGTCACGTGTCGGCCTTCACGCGCCAAAAGCGATTTTCCGATGGGCAAGGTTTCCTCTTCTTCCGGGACATCCTCCCGAAAAGCCCGGTAGACGGCCTTGGGTTCAAAGAAGATCACAGGATCCGGATCCCGAATGGCACTAACGAGCAGCGCTCGCGCGTTTCTCGGCCCTGAAGGAATGACCATTTTGAGGCCCGGCATGTGTGCGTAAAAGACTTCGCGGCTTTCCGAGTGGTGTTCCAGAGCCCGCACGCCGCCTCCGTACGGTGTGCGCAGGACCATAGGGACGGTCCATCGGCCTTGGGAGCGGTGCCGCAGCCGAGAGGCATGGCATTCGATCTGGTGAAAGTTCAGATAGCTGAATCCGGAAAATTGAATCTCGCACACGGGCCGAAGCCCGTAGACCGCCATGCCGATGGACATGCCCACAATGGCGGATTCGGCCAAAGGCGTGTCCACAACGCGATCGGGCCCGAAACGGTCGATGAGCCCGTCCGTCACCCGAAACACACCCCCGTCCACCCCCACGTCTTCTCCCAAAACGATAACTCGGTCGTCCTTTTCCATCTCTTGACGCAAAGCCATATTCAGCGCTTGCACCATGGTCATCTTAGGCATGGCGAGCCTCCTCGTTTTCCGTTTCAAGAAACCGCCGCAGTTCTTCCCGCTGTTCCAGCAGGTGGACCGGCATCTCTTCAAAATGGTGGTCGAACATTTGCAAAGGATCGCCAAGGGTTTTAGCGATTTCCTCATAGCGCTGGATCGCTTCCTGAATCGCCGCATCAGCTTCTGAGGCTACGGCTTCCATCTCCTGCGGGGTGAGCATGCCCTTGGCCGCCAAGTATTTTTCGACCCTGGCAATGGGGTCTTTCCGCGTCCACTCCGCCACTTCTTCATCGCTTCGGTATCGGCCGGGATCATCCGCCGTGGTATGCATGGCCATGCGATAGGTCACGCATTCAATAAACGTAGGACCACCGCCGGCTCGGGCGCGATCCACGGCTTCCTTGGCCGCCGTGTACACGGCCAGCACGTCGTTTCCATCCACCTGAAGGCCCGGCATTTCGTAGGCCAGAGCCTTTTGCGCCAAAGTGCGGGAACGGGTCTGTTTGGATCGAGGAGTGGAAATGGCCCACTGGTTGTTTTGGCAGACAAAAACCGTAGGGGTCTGGTAAACGGCCGCAAAATTCAGGGCTTCATGAAAATCCCCTTCCGACGTGGCACCGTCGCCAAAAAAGGTCATGGCCACTTCATCACTCTTTCGGTACTTGGCCGCCCAGGCCAATCCCACGGCATGGAGCAACTGCGAAGCCACGGGAATGGCTACGGGCAGGTCCTTTTGCCCTTCGGGAATGCGCCCTCCTTCATCAAAGCCTCCGAAGTACAAAAGGATGCTTTCCATGGGCGTGCCACGCCACAGTTGCGCCGCTGTTTCTCGAAAACACGGCACCATCCAATCGCGAGGCTCCAGGGCAGCCACCGCGCCCAGCTGGGACGCTTCCTGGCCCTTGATGGGGGCAAAGGTGCCGAGCCGTCCCTGGCGCTGCAACTGGAGCATCCGCTCATCAAAGCGGCGCCCTAGAACCATGAACCGATAGAGTTTCAAAAGCAGTTCTTGGGACAAATTCGGCTCCAGCGCCGAATCGACCTCACCCTTTTCATCGAGAATCGCCAGGTACTCCAAAGGACTGTCCACTGCCAACGGCGTGCGCGGCATGAGCGACTCCTTTCATCACCAAAAAACCTTTGATTGAAGCGACTTTTCCAGAATCCCCTCAAGAGAAACGCCAGGCACTTTATCGATTCCGCTAACACGACACGCTCCCTTTCGGCAAGACATACGCCTAAGAAAAATGGCAAGGTCGATAAGAGCCGTCACGAAAGCCCTCATGTCGAGAACCGGCAAATCCCTGGCCCGCATTCATGGCGGGCGAGACGCCCACGCTTGGAGACAATGACACGGCAAGGCACCGCTTTCTTCCACCCCCAGATGGACACCATCGCGCTCTTGAAAAATCGAACGTTCGTCAATCCCCTTTCAGCGTGCCTACCCTCCTTGATGGACGGCTCAGAAACCTTAACTTGAAGGTATGATAAACCTCGAGCAGGGAGGACAGGCCATGAAGGATAAGAGAAACTTACACCAAAAGGTTCAGGAACTCTGCGATTGCTTCGCCACGACGGATCCTCTGATGGAAATGGCGAAGGTCTCCGAAGAACCGGACAAGGAAGAGGCGGCTTTGAAATGGGTGGCTCTGGCCGTGCTTCACGGGGTCACGGCCGGAGCGGAAAAGATTAAGGTTTTCCGTCATGCCGACGGCAGCGTGGCCGTGAGCGCCAAGTACCGAGAAGCGCCCCTGCGCACACCGGGTGCTGAAGTTGGCGGCCAGGTGATTGAAATCCTGAAGCGCGTCGTAGGACTTGAAGGCGAAAAGGGTTCGTCCCCCTTGGCCCTTGGTATTCGAGACAGTAGTCTGGAGCTTAAAGTCAAGTATAAAAAAGAAGATTCCAAAGAAACCGTGACCATCAAGTTCCCCGGCTGAGCCGCCACGGAGAACGCTCGTAAAGATGGGGCGCTACGGGCCAATGTCTTTCGGCGAAGGGTCGCCCCAAGACCCTTCGCCGAGCCTTATCACGCTTACCAGCGCTTGAAATCCTCACTGTGTTCGCCATAGTCCATATCGAAGTCAAAGAAGATGACCCCGAGGGAATGTTCCCGCGCATCCTGCCAGGACTCCGGAATACTTTCCCGCGTCGGTTTCCCTAATTCCACTTCCAACGTTACAGGATCACTGTAGTGCCCGGCCGCGTCTCGAATCCTCAAGGTCACTCGAAGCGTTTCCCAGATCTTTCGCGACTGAAATGATGGCGTGGGCAGGGTAATGACGCCTCTGAACTGGGTGCGTTGCGACCCCGTCAGGCGAAGCTGATGCTGATCCCACATGTGGCCGCCAAGCTGGGAGACCTCCGCCCAGATGTAGTCCATGTCGCCGTCCGGATCCGATCCGGCCACAAAAATTTCCCAGTTTTTTCCCAGCCACATGGATGAGACGGCGAAGACGCCGTCAATGGTCGGTGCATGGGGGCCGGCCACCACGCCGGTTTCCCTCGCCACGTTATGCGCTGCAGGGTTGCATCCGGGGAGAACCATCGCCGCCAGCAGCGCCAGAATCAGGCTACCCATTTTAATGTCATCCAATATAGCTTTCATGGAGCGCTCCTTTGCATTGACGCGTCGACATCGTCGGCTTTGACCTTCTTCTAACCAACCCCCGTTGACACGTCAACGGAAGCCTCCACATCACCCTGGGGTGCGTACCAAGAGATGCGATGAAACGGTGTCAAAGTCCCCGTGCGAGTACCTAATTTTCAGGGGCGGCTTGAGCCGCGACTCCCTTATCGCGCCGTGCGGCGCTCCTCTTGAAGGAGGTCAGGTGAACCGTTGCGCCGAGGAAGTCTGAAAAAGGGTCTCTGGCATTTCAAACATAGACAAAAAAGGTGTAGCGTGGTGGAATCTTTTTGGATCTTCACCCATAGAGGCATCGGTTTCACTTACACGGTTCAGTCATGGAAAGGACAATGTGCCATGATGTGCAAGAATGCCGATCTGTTCCCCGTCAAGAAGGAAGGAGTCTTTCTCGCCCATTGCGCCATTTCCCCTTTGCCTAGGCCGGCCCATGAAGCCATCGCCCTGGTTGCTTTGGGGCAGATGGAGCGAGGTGTTTTTGGTCTCGCCTCGTATCGACACACGGTGGAAGACCTGCGCCGAGCCGCTGCGGAACTGCTCTTCACCCATCCCGACAACGTGGCCTTTGTCAAGAACACCTCGGAAGCCATGGGCATGATCGCCCACGGCTACCCTTTTCGCCAAGGGGATGAAATCCTCAGCTATGTTCATGAATACCCCGCCAATCACTATCCGTGGCGTTTGCAGGAACGCAGGGGCGTGCGATTGGTCCTGTTGCCCAATCGGCCCATGGCCACCCGACCCACACAGGGCCTTCCATGCGGATGGTCCCTAGAAGATGTGCAGCGTTTGACGACGCCGCGCACGCGGCTCGTGGCCATTAGCCATGTGCAGTTCACCAGCGGCTATGCGGCCGATCTGGAAGAGTTGGGAACCTATTGCCGAGAACGCGGCATCGACTTGGTGGTGGATGCGGCCCAGAGTTTGGGCAGCCTTGTCATTGACCCTGAACGGTACCACATCGCGGCCATTGCGGCTTCCGGATGGAAATGGCTTTTTGGGCCCACGGGCACAGGCCTTTTTTACACTTCACCGGAATTTCGACAAAAATTAGGGGATGTTCTGGTCGGAGCCGAAGCCATGGTGCAAGGAGATGACTACCTCAACCACACATGGCAGCCGCACACCAGTGCCCGCCGGTTTGAATACAGCACGACGCCGACGATTTTGGCGGCGGCCTTGGCGGCTAGCCTGCGATCGGCCATTCTTTCGGTGGGCATAAACCACATTCAACAAGAAATCTTTCGGCTTCAAGACCGCCTTCTTCAGGGGCTGGATTCGCAACGTTACACGCCGCTCGTCTTTTCCACACCGCACCGGTCGGCCATTTTGTCGGTCCTATGTCAGCGTTCTGCGGAAGAGATCATGAAGGAAGCGGCGCGTCGCGGCGTGTTCGTCTCGGCCCGATCCGGTTACCTCCGCTTGGCCCCTCACTGGTGCACCACAGACGAAGAGATTGACCGGGCCCTTGATGTGTTGAACGCCCTTTAGCGCAAATAACCCCACTCCACCAATCTTTGGTAACAGTATTGGGCCATGGGCCCCTTTTGCACTTTCTTTAGGACCGCGTGGTAGGCGCGAGCCGCGCGGTCCCTTTGGCCCATGGCTTCCCAGTTTCTGCCCATATAGAATAGGACCGATGGCTGATCGGCGACGATTTTGTTCGCTTCCGTCAACTGCTCCAGACTTTCCCGGTGGTTCCTTTCATCAAACAGCACCACTCCGGCCACATATCGCGCATGGTAAAGTGTGGGGTAGAGTTTCACGGCTCGGCGCGCGGACAAAACGGCTTCACGGCCCTTGCCCGCCTTCTTTTCGGCCATGGCCCGGAAGACCCAAATGAGGGCTTCCTTGGGCGCTTGAGCGGTGGCCTGGGCAAGGAGTGAGGCGGCACGCACGGCATTCCCTGTGGACAAGTCCTGTTTGGCTTCGTCCATGAGAGCATAGGCCGGGGCCACCTGTCGAAGGTAGCGCGTATGTTCTCGAAACGGGGCTTTTCGAAGGGCTTCGGGTGTGCGCAAACCCGGGCCGTATTGTTCAAGCCTACGGTTGGAAGCCATGATGCGTTCCGTGGTCAAAGGATGGCTTGAAAAGAAACTTTCCAAAAGCGACGGCTGTCTTTGACCTTCTTCCTGCAAAAGGGCTATGGTCTGGACGTAACCTGCGGGGTTGTACTGAGCACGCACCATGTATTCCATGCCCAGCTCGTCCGCCTGCCGTTCCTGATCGCGGCTGTATTTCATAAGAACCAGATTTGCAGCCACAACACCCGCTTGAGCCAAAAGATCTCCTCCGGCCCCACCCCCGGCCTGCAGCATCGACGCCCCCAGGCCCGTTAGGAGACTCGCCACCGTTTGCCGCGTGTAAAAAGTGGCATGATGCATGGCGGACACATGGCCGATTTCGTGGGCCAGCACCGCCGCCAGTTGGGCCTCATTGTGGAGTTTGGACACCATGCCGCGGGTCACGGAAATCTTGCCGCCCGGCAGTGCGTAGGCGTTCATTTCCGACCCGTTGACCACATTGAACTCGTAGGGCATGTTGGGCCGGTGACTGACGGATGCCAGGCGTTTTCCCACGGTCTGGACGTAGTCTTGCAGTGTGGGGTCCTGAAACAATCCGTAGGACATTTGGGTGTAAAGCGGATAAAGCTCACGGCCGATGGCCACTTCCTGCTGAGGGCTCATGAGCGAAAACTGGCTTCGCTGCGTCACGGGATTCACGGCGCATCCCACCAGGAACAGCACAATCACCCACAGAAAAAGCGTTCGACTCCCCTCTTTTTTCATGGGTCCCTTACTTTCCATGGCCGTCTCACGGTCCCTTTTCCTTCCAGGGTCCAGCCCGTGGCCCCATACCCAGGCTCCAAATACGGTGTCCCCAAAGGCCCTTTCTTGGAGTAGGGTTCACGACTTTCCCATCGTGGCCGAAGCTCCCTTTGTGCCCATTCGTTCAAGCCCCGCGAGAACCGATCTGAACGCCCGCGGCATCATTGGCGCACGAGGCGAAAGCCCAGGTCCTGGCTCCGCCGATCGGGCCGGCTGAGGGCATCGCGCTTGGCACAGCGGGCATCATCCGGGCGGCTGTACCAACTTCCGCCGCGAATCACTCGAGCCGTCACAGCAGGGCCCAACACGGCCGGATTTTTCGATCCGTGTTTGCGGTAGGCTTGCGGATCGTAACCGTCGGCACACCATTCCCACACATTGCCCAACATATCATGTAACCCATAGGCGTTGGGCCGATACGTTCCCACGGGGGCCGTGAAGACGAAACCGTCAAAACACTCGTGCACGGTCCAGGATGGAAAATCCTTGGCCGCCGTTCTATCGGCCACATTGGCATAGGCGCACGCCTCCTTAGGGTCGTCTCCCCAATGGCGGGCCTCCAGTCGTCCGGATCGACACGCGTATTCCCATTGCGCTTCCGTCGGCAGGCCAATGGCCGCCTGCGCTTTCTCTCCAAGCCACTTGGCCATGGCCGAGGCGTCATTGAATGAGACATGAACCACCGGATGCGTCTCATCCTGATAAAACCCGGGGCGCCTCCACGAATAGCCTCCGCGCTTTTCCCATCTACCCGTGTACACCCAGCTAAAGCCTTCCCTTTCCGCATCGGTCACATAGCCGGAATCTTCCACAAAACGCCGAAACTCGCCCCGCGTCACTTCCCTCTGACCCATCCAAAAACCGTCCAGGCACACCTCGTGGATCGGCCCTTCATCTCGACTCCGACCTTGTTCCGAAGCCTCGCTGCCCATGCGAAAGCACCCGCCGGGAATCCAGACAAACCTCATGCCTGTGATGGGTTCCACCCATAGCTGGCCGTCCTGGCCCTGAAGGACGGGCTGCTTTTGACCTTGGGCAAAGATGCCTCGAACCGCTGTGTTCACGGTTTCCTTGACCGCAGCCCCTTGCGCCATGAGCTGCCGCGCTCCATCCTTGAGGGGGGGCGGCATCTTGGGCCAAAACCACCAAGCCGTGGCGAGACACCCAAGAACACACAAAACGAGAGCGAGAAGTTTCTTCATGTTTCAACGCCTTAGCGCGCTTCGGCACGCATGACGTCCACCGGTTGAATGGCCAGAGCTTTTCGGGATGGATAAATGCCTGCGCCGATGCCCACGACCAGCGACGCGGCAAAGGATCCGACCAAACCCGCATAGGATGTGGCCACGGGATAGCGCAGCCATGTAAAAACGACTCCACTAAACGTCACCCCAAAAAGGATTCCAAAAAACCCTCCCAAAAGGGCAATGGCCGAGGATTCCGTCAGAAACTGCACAGCAATGTCCCGACGCCTCGCTCCGACGGCGCGCCGCAATCCGATCTCCAGGCGCCGTTCATTGACGATCAAAATCATGATGGAAAGGATTCCCATTCCCCCAATGGCGAAGGAAACCACCGCCGCAATGCGCCCCAAAATCGTGATCATGGTCATGGCCTCGCTCTTGAGCTGCATCACGTCCCGCATGTCCATCACGGTGAAATCATCGCGCTTTCCGGGTCCGATTCGATGGCGGAAACGCAAGAGCTCCTCAATTTCCTTCTTGGCTGCCGACAACCCTTCTTCTCGACTCACCCGCACATAGATCGTTTGAATATAGGTTTTGTTCACGAAGCGGTGAAGAAAGGTCTTGAGCGGCATGAAGATCTGGTTGTCCTGATCGAACCCGGAGAGGTCCGCCCCTTTTTCTTCCATAACGCCGATGACCTGACACGGCACGCGGCGAATGAGAATGGTTCGGCCCAAGGGGTTTTGCCCGGCAAAAAGTTTGGCCGCCACCTTATGCCCCAGCACCACTACCTTGGCCGAGATTTTTTCGTCCTCGTCAGACACAAAACGGCCGAGGCGTGGGTGAAAATTCCGCACGGTTGGATAGTTGGACGTGACCCCCGTGACCATGACGTCCTTGAGCACGATCGCCTCGGCACGAACCACAAAAGCCGTGCCGGAAGACGGGCTCACGTCCTCGACCCATGACGTGCTGTTGGCAATGGCCAGAGCATCTTCTGTGGTCAACGTGGTCGCTTGGGAAATGAGGCGCGTGCGCATGCCAAAAGTGCGCACCGTACCGCTTTGCACAATGAGCAGGTTTTCTCCCATCGCCGCCATTTCCAGGCGGGTTTTGACTGACATGGACTGGGAGAGGCTGGAGACCGTGACCAAAGAAAAGGTCCCCAAAAAAACGCCTAGCACCGCCAGCGCTGTTCGAAGCTTGAAATTGGCCAGGGAACGACGGGCGATCTTGAAATTGAGCCCGATACGACGAAAATTCATGCCTCATGATCCCTTGCGCACCGCCTCAATGGGATGCACCGCGGCCGCCTTTCGAGCCGGCTGTATGCCGAACAGCACGCCCACAAGTGTGGCCATGAACATGCCCACGGCAAAGGCCCTCCAGGAAAAATGCATGGGAAATTCCGCAGCCGTTTTCAGCAAAGGGCCACCCAACAGGCCAATCCCAAAACCCAAAACCCCTCCCAGAGCCGTCAGGGCCACGGCCTCGGACAGGAACTGAAAAAGAATATCCCGGCGCCTGGCGCCCACGGAACGGCGTATGCCGATTTCCGGAATCCTTTCACTGACGGAAAGCAGAAACAGGTTGGCCAAAACAAAACCCGCCACCACCAGGGACAATAGCCCCGTGATGCCGATGAACACGACCAGGGATCCCGTCAAAGCCACAAGGAACTTGATGATTTCTTTCGGAGACACGATGCGGAAATCGTCCGGCTGGCCTTCTTGCAACTGGTGCCGCTTTCTCATAAACTGGCGTACCTCGGCTTCAAAGTGCTCCATGCGCTTTGGATCCACAAACCTCAGCCGCACGGCCTGCACTCGATCCTTTTCGTTGAGAATCTTTTTCATGGCGGTGGTGATGGGCATGACAATGCGATCGTCCAGATTGTGTCCCGGTCCCGTGGTTCCACGTTCTTCAAGAATCCCAACAACCTGCACGGCCAGATTGCGCACGAAAATGGACTTGCCCAGGGGATCCTCATCGGGAAACAGTTCTTGAACGATGGTGCGTCCGATTAAGGCCACGTTGCGCATGCCTTTGATGTCCTGTTCGGTCAGGTCCCGGCCATCCGTCACCGGCCACGACCAGCTGAGACTGTAATCCGCGGTGGTGCCCGTGAGGCGTGTCTGGTGCTTGCGATTACGGTAGGAAACAATGATGCCACCTCGAAAGCTCATGGGCACCACAAGATAAGCCGTCGGAAAGGCTTGGCGCAAAGCTTCCACATCTTCGACGGTGATGCTACGTTCCCGCCGCCCGGTGGCCCGCGCTTCTTCGCTTTCCCCAAGAAGTAACATGGCATCCGGACCGAACCGGTCCACGATGTCATACGCCCTCTTGTATGCGCCTTCCGTGGCTGCCACAATGATGGTGATGGCCCCGACGCCCAAGGCCACACTGAGAGCACAAAAGACGGCGCGCAGCCGATAAGCCCGCACAGCCCGCCAGGCATCCTCCAATTGAAGCCAAAGCCGCATCATGGCCTCAGCCATCCTTTGAGTAAAAATATCTTATTCACGCAGCGCTCAGAAGTCCTCTTCGCCACGCATCGAAGAAACGTCCCACGGCGCGCCCCATAGCCGCCACGGCGCGGCTCCTCAGCGGGCCTTCATGAGCCCGCCACCGGCGCGACCTTTGCCAGGTCTTTTCCTGCAAGCCTGCAGGTCCAATCGTTTCATGGAAGGGAATGCTCCGTGGCGCTCCGCTCCATGGTTGTACCCTTCCAAAGACCGTCCCTTTCAAGACGTGCAACGCTCGTGGATTCGTCTCCAGAAGTGAGTCCTACGAACCGCCGGCGGTGTCTTCCACTATGAGGCCATCCCGCATGCGGAGAATTCTTTGCGCATACGAGGCCACCTCCGGGTCGTGGGTCACCACCACGATGGTGGTCCCTTGCGTGTTCAGGTGGACGAGGAGCTCCATGATGTCTTTGGCTGTGGCCGAATCCAAGGCTCCCGTCGGCTCATCCGCCAGGACCAGCCGAGGGGCGTTCATGAGGGCTCGGGCAATGGCCACCCGTTGCTGTTGCCCTCCCGAGAGCTGGCTTGGCTTGAACTGGGCACGGTCTTCCAACCCGACCAAAGCCAGGAGCTCCATGGCCCGTTTTCGGCGCCCGTCCAGTTTACGGTCTAGATAAAGCGTAGGCAGCAGAACGTTTTCCAAGGCCGTGGCGTAAGGCAACAGATGAAAACTCTGAAAGATGAAGCCGATATGTTCACTGCGCATGCGGGAAAGCTCATCGTCACTCATGTGCGTGACATCTTTTCCCGATAGCATGTAACGGCCCTCGCTGGGCACATCCAGGCACCCTATAATGTTCATGAGCGTGGTCTTGCCCGACCCCGAAGGCCCCATGATGGCCACCATTTCACCGGCACCTATGGTCAGGCTCACCCCGCGCAGCACCTCCACGCGCACATCGCCCATCATGTATGTCTTGCGAACATCCTCAAGGAGGCACAGACTCATGCAGTTCCTTTGTCGGGCGCCGCTTTTGAAAAGGCCGCGCGCCTGTCTCACACCTTTTGGGGAAGGTTTCAGTCCCTGAGCCCACAAGGCTTCGTCCCCAAAACCGTACGCATTGGCCGGCGTCATGGCCGAAGCCCCGTTTATGCAGTCCGCTTTTCGGCCAAGGCCGTGCAAGCTCTTGGAAACGAACCTCCCCACTGCCTACCGCTTTTGGGATCCTGGGCCGTTTTGGCCCTGCGTCACAATGATTTTGGTGGCTACCACTTGCCCTTCATTCAAACCCGAGACGATTTCCGTTCGATTTTCGCCGCGAATCCCGACCGAGACCGGAACCTTCTGGGGCATCTTTTGGTCTTCGCTTATGATGTAGACCACTTGGCGGCCCGCTTCAAACTTGATGGCCGCATTGGGAACCGAAAGCGCCTCCGCTTTTTCCGTCAAAAGAATGCGGCAATAAGTGGTCATTTCCGGCCGAAGCGCACGCGCATCTTCCGGCTGAATTTTGACAATAGCCAGATAATAGACGATGTTGTCCCGAATCACCGGCTGGTGGTAGATGTCCTTGATCGTGCCGACAAAGGTTCGGTCCGGGTAGGTGTCCACGGAATATTCCACGGTTTGGCCCACGCGAACACGGCCCACATCCGTTTCATCCACATAGATTTGCATTTCCAACTGGGTCGGGTCCATGATGACCACGAGGTTGACCGTCTGCAGGCCGGTGACAATGGTTTCGCCCTGCTGGGCCGTCACTTCCGTCACGATGCCGTCAATGGGCGCGTGAATGCGCGTGTAGCTCAGGCGTATCTCGTCCTGTTTGAGCTTGGCTTCGGCTTCGCGCAGCTTGGCTTCGGCCACGGCCCGCTGCGTGACATATTCTCGGCGCAGCCTTTCCAGCGCGGCCTGCGCGGCATCGTGTTCCGCTTGTGCACGGTCCACCGCATCCCGGGTGGTGTAGTCCTGTTCAATCAATGCCTTCTCCCGCCGCAGATTCACCTGGGCCAGCCGAAACCGCGCCTGCGCTTCTCGAATCTTCTCGGGATACACGGTGGTCACTTCCTTCAGGATGTTGCGCGCCGCCTCCAAGACCGCTCGATCCACAGCCAAAGTCTTTTGGATTTCACGGTCATCAATGCGCGCAATAAGGTCTCCTTTCCTCACGCTGTCACCGACCCGCACGCGCATCTCGTCGATGACGCCCGTGGCCCGGGAGCCCACCTTAATCAGAGCGCCCACTTGGGATTTGATCATGCCCGTGGCCACCAGCACCTCGCGAATGGTCGCCTTTTCCACCACCGCCGTTTCCAAAACCTGGACCGCCGCCGGCGCCCGCCATCGTCGATATCCCAAGACGCCCGCTGTCACGAGGCCGAGGACAACCAAGACCGCAATGGCTTTTCTCACGTTGCCTCACTCCGCTTTCATCAGCTCATCCAGCCTTTCAACCCCCACCGCTCGCTGCAGATTCACCAAGCTCACGTTCCAGTTACCCAGAGCTTCCTGGAGCCGCACGCGTGCCGCGCCCAGAGCACTTTCGGCCCGCACCAGCGACAGCACATCGCCTTTGCCAACCCGGTATTCCCCCAGGGCCTGCCGGTAGTTATGTTCGGCCTGGACAAGAACCGACCGGGCCAAATCCACGTTACGCCGTGCCGTCAGCGCCTTGTCGTAACGACTGTGGCATTCTAGGCGGCCTTGGCGCTGCGCCTCCAAGAGTCGGTCTTGAGCCGCTCTGAGCTGCGCCGAGGCGGCCTTGCGGTCGTAGTACTTGTTCAGGCGAAACAGGTTCCAGGAAGCCGTGAGACCCATACGTTTTTCATTGTCCAGCTCGCCATAGGGTCCCGTCCCGTCGTAGCTGGTGTAACTGGCGTCGGCCGTCAGACGCGGCCAAAAGGGAGACCAGGTCTTACGCTCCTGGGATGCCGCCAGGGCCACGGCCCATTGCGCCAGGCGCACTTCGGGGCGGTGCGTCTCCGTTATGCGCAAAAGGACCTCTCGATTTTTCAAAGCACCGACATATTCTTCCAGGTTGCCCTCAAGGGGTTCCGTTTCTTCAAGAGGCCGCCCCACCAGAGACCACAAGGTCGCTCGAGCCGTGGACAGGTCGCCTTCGGCACTGTTTTTTTCAAAAAGGGATTCTTCATAACGCACCGACGCTTGCAGCACGTCGGATTTCATGGCCACACCGAGCCGATAGCGGCCTTCGGCGATTTCCAAATCTTTCCGGGCATCCTCCACTTGCAGGGTCCGTTCCGCCACGATGCGGGTTCGTGCCAACACGAGAAAATAAGCTTCCGACACGTCGCGAATCACGTTCAGGCGCGCTGCACGCAGGGATTCTTCCGCTTGAGCCCGTTGAATCTTGGCGGCCGATCGCTCCGAAAACCGAGCCCCTCCATCAAAGAGAAGATATTCCGTCCCCAATGTCACTTGCTCGCGACGATCCTCAAGGCCTCCCTTGGAGACCTGATCCACGGATCCCACCAGGTCGACGGAGGGCACGTAGGGGGTGAGGCTGGAACGTTCCAGAGCTCTGCGGGCTTCCAAATCCTGCTCGGCGGCTTTCACTTCAGGGTGTGTGGCTAGAGCTTCGCTCAAGGCGTCTTCCAGGGTCAAGGCCCATGCCGCGGAGTGTATGGGCCAGGACCCAACGGCCATCAAACAGAGCAGCCACCAAAGGCCTGTGAACGCGTTAAAAAAACGGCTTTCCGAGCGACAAAATCCCTGGCCACACGGCTTATTGAAGAATTTCCGCATGCTTTTTCACTTCCGTGGAGATCCTGGCCCCGGCACGGCGGCTCCTTGACGCAATAGCTGCAGCGCCCCATCCCGCTGGGACGGGGCCAGCGTGGCTGCGGCGGCCTGCACCAGGTCCTCGATGGAAAAGATTCCCGTCCAACGCGCCAGCATTCCCAGGGAAGCCATGGCTCTGTTTTTTCTCGCGATGTCCAAGGCTTTGAAATCCACCATCAGCGTGCGGCCCGCATGTTTCGGGACGGGAACGTCTGCCGCTTGAATCACCAGGGTTCGTTCGCTGAGGCGGTTCCATATCTGGGCCATGCGCTCCACGCCTTCTCGGGCCAGAACCACCACCGCATCGGGTTCCTCAATGCCTGGATAGTCAATGGGATCGGACGAGAGCAAGACTTCCGCAATGGAAGGCCCTCGCATGACCGTGATGTTGTAATCGCTTTTTTGGGTGACGTGAAGGCCTGCCCGTACCGCCGCCATGGCCCACAGGTTTCCTGCGGAAAGCACACGTTCTCCGGCGGCTCCCAAAAAGAGGGTGCCGTGGCGCCCCACAAGGTTCGCTCGCCCCTGCGCCTCAATGCCCTTCCAATCCTCGACAAATGGGGCATGTCCTCGGTGTTCGGCATAAGCGGAGCCATACTCCCGCCGCTCATTGCCGGCCACAACACCGTCCCACACACCCGCTCGGGCCACCATGCCATCCATATCTTTAGGGGAGATGGGATTGGCTTTGAGGTATCGACCGGGACAGAGGCCCCAGATGTCCACGACGGCAAATCCGGGATACCGAAGCGCTTCCAGCAGCTTTTCCACAAGGTCCTGGCTGTAGACCGAGCGGCGCACCACAAAGGGAGCGCCTGCGGCAGCCACGGTGCGGCACACATCCAGAGGGGTTTCCAAGGTATTGAGAAAGGCCGATCCCGTGTGAGCGTCCTGCGGGGTCGTGCAGGAAGCCTGCCCGCCTGTCATGCCAAAGTTAAAGTTGTTCAGCACGAGGAGGGTCAGGTCCAAGTTCCGACGGCACGCGGCCAGCACATGGGCGCCTCCAATTCCCACACCTCCGTCCCCCATGACCGCCACCACAGTGGCGTGCGGTTGGGCCAACTTGATCCCGGTCGCATAGGTGAGCGCTCGCCCGTGCAATCCGTGAAAAGCATGGGTGGCAAAAAAAACGTCAAAGAGCCCCGAACAGCCAATATCGCTCACAATCACCACCTCGTGGGGTTGTCGATGGAGTCTCTGAAAGGCCTTGTCCAGGGCGTGAAGGCTTCGCTCGTGGGAACATCCGGGGCAAAAAACCGGAGGGCGAGATGGGTTAAGAAGACTGGGCACGGATCACCTCTTGAACAATTTCTTCAGGGGTCATCATACGGCCGCACATGAGTCCGAAAAAGTGGACGGGTTTCGGGCACACAACGCGGCGCACTTCGTGAACATATTGACCCAGGTTCGCTTCCACTACCATCACCTTGTGAACCGCTTCGGCCGCGGAGAGCAAAACCTTTTCGGGAACCGGCCACAGGGTCTTGAGGACAAGAAAGCTCACACCATGGCCTCGAGCTCGAAGGCGCAAGACCGCCTCGCGAGCCGATCGCGCCGTGATGCCGTAAGCGACCAGGAGCATGGAAGCGCCGGGTTGAGGATCCCAGTCGTAAAAGGAAAAGGTGTCGATCTGAGATTCCACCTTGTATTGAAGGCGCTCTACCAAGGATTGTATGACTTCCGGGTTGGTGGTGATGTAGCCGTCGGGACCGTGCATGGAAGACGTCTGCCGCACGGGCACAGGCCCGCCGATGGGAAGAAACGCCGGCACGCCGCTCGGCCCGGCCTCAAAGGGAAGAAAGGGGCCTTTGGCGTGTGTTTTTCGATCGACCACCGGGGGCTTTTCCACTCTTTCCATGTCCACGGTTTCTCGGGTCATGGCAATGTCCTTGCTGGACGCCACGAACACCGGGCAGCGCAGCCGTTCGGCCAAATTAAAGGCGTGCACGGTCAAAGTGAAACAGTCGGCAGGACCGGTGGGGGCAAGCACCACCACAGGAAGCCCTCCGGAATGTCCCCAGCGCATAAAGTGCACATCCCCGTCGGCGCCACGCGTGGCCGCACCCGTGGAGGGACCCTGACGCATGACATGGACGATCACCAAAGGAATTTCGCTGCCCACGGCAAAGGAGATATTTTCACTGTACAAGCTGAGGCCTGGGCCGGACGTGGCCGTCATGGCCTTTAAGCCCGCCATAGAAGCTCCAAGGCAGGCCCCAATGGAAGCCATTTCGTCCTCAGCTTGCAACACAATGCCCCCAAGGGGCGGCAAAACGTTCAACATCCCCGACAAAATGGTGCTCGCTGGCGTGATGGGGTAGCCTGCAAAAAACCGACAGCCGGCATACACAGCCCCTTGCACCACGGCTTCGTTGCCATCCATGAATGTCAAGCCCATCCGTTCATGCCCTCATTTCCCCAAGGGTCCTCTCAAAGACATGTCGTAGCCTGAAAAAAATCCCCTCACCTCTCAGACCTGAATCGGCCTGCCCAGGTTGGAGTGTGAGCATCCGTTGTTGAAGGGGCCTCTTTCACAGCGCCGGAGCGCCATGCCTTAACGTTCCTTCCGTCAGCAACTTGTTTGGGCCTTATAGCACAATGTCTGGACATGGTTCTATGATCTAAGGGCGAAAAAAGATTGAGCGCTGAACGAATCCTGAAGTATAAGGATTTGCGGGCCCGGTGCTTCCTTCCCGCTGCTTGTCTATGTTCACCCCGTTCCAGGGCCCGTCGCCAGAGCGTGAAGTCGAAAAGGTTTCTTTCCAAAGTCACCCTGTGCGCCACAAGTGCGCCGAGAATAACAGTGTGCGCTTGGGCGCCGGATTGTCCTCAGGAAAGGTCCATCTTTTTAGGAAACGCACACAAGAGGGAGGAAAGCATGAAGAGACTCAAAGTAATTTTCGTCGTGGCGTTCGTCCTGGCTTGGACCTTGAGCGCTTCCGCGGGAACTCTGGATGAAGTCAAAGCCAGAGGGTACCTAATTGCGGGCGTCAATGGCCAGGTGTTCGGCTTCAGCATGCCGGACGAAAAGGGTGAATGGAAAGGTTTGGACGTGGATACGGCTCGAGCCATCGCCGCAGCCATTTTTGGGGATGCCTCCAAGATCAAGTTCGTCCCCTTGACGGCCGTTCAACGCCTTCCGGCCCTGCAATCCAAAGAAGTGGACGTGCTGTGCCGTAACACCACCCAGACTCTTCTGCGGGAGACCACCAACGGGCTGAATTTCACCCACGTCAATTTCTACGACGGCCAGGGATTCATGGTTCCCAAGAAATTGGGGGTGAAGAGCGCTAAGGAATTGAACGGGGCCACCGTGTGCGTGCTTCCCGGAACCACAACGGAATTGAACGCCGCAGACTTCTTCCGCAAAAACAACCTGCAATGGAAACCGGTGGTTATTGAACAAACTCCCGAATTGAACAAGGCGTTCTTCTCCGGCCGATGCGATGTCCTAACCTCGGATGTGTCCCAACTTGCCGGCCACCGCGCCGTGGCACCCAATCCTCAGGACTACATCATTTTGCCGGAAGTCATTTCCAAAGAACCCTTGGCCCCTGTGGTGCGCCATGGGGATGATCAATGGTTCGACATCGTCAACTGGACGGTCATGGCCTTGATTCAAGCCGAAGAATTCGGCATCACGTCCAAAAACGTGGATGCAATGCTCAAGAGCCAGGATCCGGAAATTCAGCGGTTCCTGGGCGTGACACCGGGCCTTGGAGCCGCTCTGGGTCTGGATGACAAATGGGCCTATAACATCGTGAAGCAAGTAGGGAATTACGGAGAGATTTTTGAACGCAATGTGGGCCCTCAAACTCCTTTGGCCATGGAACGGGGCCTGAATGCCTTGTGGACCAAGGGCGGACTCATGTACGCGGCCCCTTTCCGTTAAAATACCGCTCTTGAAAAGGAGCGCCGCAAACCGCCCCTCCTTGTCGCGTCGTGCGGCGCTCCTAAAGGACGAAAACACGCCGGGCATGAGCTTTTCTTGAACACACGCCGAGGGCTCATCAAAGTATGACCGTGATAAAAAATTTCCCGACAGTTCGAGACCTTCGGCCTCGCACCCAAAACGGGCAGAAGGGCCGTGGTGCCGGAATGTTTGACATTTTGGCCCATGCAGTGAGACAGATCTGACGGAGGCTACGCTTGGATTCGTCCCAAACGGTGGCGTCTCGACCCTTCCATCCCAAGGAACCTTTTTGGCTCGATCCTAGATTTCGTGCCCTGCTTTTTCAAGCCTTGGTCCTGGGTGCCGTAGCTCTTCTGGCCTGGTATCTCATGGCCAACACCATAGCCAATCTGCAGCGTCAAAAAATCGCTACGGGCTTTGCTTTTCTTGAAAAAGAAGCGGCCTTTGAAATCGGCGAATCCGTTATCAGCTACAGTGCCGCGGACACTTATGCGCGAGCCCTTTTCGTGGGGGCTTTAAACACGGTCAAAGTGGCCGCCATCGGCATTGGCCTCACCGTGGTCCTGGGCACCTTCATCGGCATAGCACGCCTTTCATCCAACTGGCTCATTGCGCGCCTTGCGGCCGTCTACATCGAGGTGATGCAGGATGTTCCCGTGCTTCTGCAGCTGTTTTTTTGGTACGCGCTCTTTTACGAAATGCTTCCGGGACCGCGCCAGGCTCTGAACCCCATGATCGGTGTCTATGTGTGCAATCGAGGACTCATTGTGCCGTCCTTGAATCCACATCCGGCATGGCGTTGGATGATCCTTGCGTTCACCGCAGCCATGGTGGCCTCATGGCTTTTGCGGGCGTGGGCCCGGCGCCGCCAGGACCGCACCGGTCGCCCATTTCCCGTCTTTCGCACCTCTTTGGTGCTTGTCCTGGGGGCGCCGCTCGTAACCTGGTGGGCTTTCGGCTTTCCCCGCGCCGTAACTCTGCCGGAACTTCAAGGGTTCAATTTCGTCGGCGGCAAGACCCTTAGCCCGGAATTTTCCGCTCTTTTGCTGGGCTTGGTCCTTTACACGGCCGCTTTTGTGGCGGAAATCGTCCGAGCTGGCATTCAGGCCGTAGGCAAAGGCCAGCGCGAAGCCGCCATGTCTTTGGGGCTCAGGCCGGCCCAGGTGCTTCGACTGGTCATTTTGCCGCAAGCCCTACGGGTTATCATTCCTCCCCTCACGAGCCAAATGCTCAATTTGACCAAGAACAGTTCCTTGGCCGTGGCCATTGGATACCCGGACTTTGTTTCCGTGGCCAACACCACCATCAACCAGACCGGGCAATCCATAGAAGGGGTGGCCTTGATCATGGCGGTCTATCTCTTCTTCAGTCTGTCCACTTCCGCCTTTATGAATTGGTACAACAAAAAGGCTAGACTAGTAGAACGATGAGCGGCTTTGAACGAACCATGTCCCCACGCCCCTCGCAAACACCGGATGACCTCAAGCCGCCCGTGACCACGGTGGGACCCCTGGGATGGCTGAGAAAAAATCTTTTTAACACCCCGTTAAATGCCGTCCTGACAGGCCTTACCCTCTTTTTTCTATGGAAAACCGTTCTGCCCTTCTTTCGATGGGCTTTTGTCGATGCCGTGTGGGTCGGCCCTTCCAACCTGTGCCGGCAATCGGAAGGGGCGTGCTGGTCGGTGATCAGCCAAAATATCCGGTTCATTCTGTTTGGTTTCTATCCCTATGATCAACAATGGCGGCCCATCACGGCCATGCTCTTGTTGTTAGGCCTCGTGTTTTTTTCCAGAGACCGCAAGTTCTGGACTAAAACCTTGGCCTGTGCCTGGATCGTGGGTTTAGGGGCCATGGGCACGCTGATGGCGGGAGGCCTCTTTGGGCTCCCCCCCGTGGAAAGCACACAATGGGGGGGGCTTCCTCTGACCCTTCTTCTCGCCGTCTTCGGTCTTACGGCGGCCTACCCGCTGGGTGTCCTTTTGGCTTTGGGACGCCAGTCCCGCCTTCCCGCCGTAAAGCTGCTCTGTGTCGTCTATATTGAACTGATTCGAGGCGTGCCCCTCATTAGTTTGCTTTTCATGGCCTCCATCATCTTTCCCCTATTTCTCCCCGCCGGCATCACGATTAACAAGATCCTGCGGGCTCAGGTTGCCATCATTCTGTTTACCGCGGCCTACATTGCGGAAGTGGTGCGCGGCGGACTTCAAGCCATACCCAAAGGGCAGTATGAAGCGGCCGAATCCTTGGGGCTCAACTACTATCTCACCATGCGCCTCGTGGTACTTCCCCAGGCTCTAAAAATCGTGATTCCACCGACCGTGAGCATTCTGATCTCCGCCTTCAAGGATACCTCTCTGGTGGTCATCATCGCGCTCTACGATGTACTGAAGACAACCCAAACCGTGTTGTCCAACCCGGAATGGATGGGCTTTAGCCGAGAAGCCTATCTGTTCCTCGCCATACTCTATTTCGCGGGTTGCTTCTCCATGTCCCATGCAGGTCGCCGACTGGAAAGGCAGCTTTCCACGAACCGTCAGGAGGGTGGCTGAGATGGCGCTTCCTGTTTTCCATGGTGGAGCACAGCCCAGGCCGAAAAAACCTTATGCCGGCTTCAACAATCCTGTTCGAGAAGTTATCATTTGACCGCTATGGCATAAATCAAGATGTGACCCACGTGGGACAGAGGTAAGGTCCATGACAAACACAGCACTTCACCAGCCGCCGGCCGACACCGCTCCCATGCTGGAAATGATCGATGTGCACAAGTGGTTCGGCGAATTTCACGTCCTTCGCGGTATCAACCTCACCGTGCACGCCAAGGAACGAATCGTCATCTGCGGCCCGTCAGGCTCCGGCAAATCGACCCTCATTCGATGCATCAACCGATTGGAAGAACATCAAAGGGGTCGCATCATCGTGAATGGCATCGAACTGACCCACAATATCAAGAACATTGAAAAAATCCGCTCCGAAGTGGGCATGGTCTTTCAGCACTTTAATCTGTTTCCACACCTGACCGTGCTGGACAACCTCACCCTAGGCCCCATATGGGTACGCAAGATTCCGCGAAAACAGGCGGAAGAAATGGCCATGTATTACCTGGAAAAAGTCCATATCGCCGATCAGGCGCGCAAGTATCCGGGGCAGCTTTCCGGAGGTCAGCAACAACGGGTGGCCATCGCTCGAAGCCTGTGCATGAACCCCAAGGTTATGCTCTTTGATGAACCCACTTCAGCCCTGGATCCTGAAATGATCAAAGAAGTCCTGGACGTCATGATCGAACTGGCCCAGGAAGGCATGACCATGCTTGTGGTCACCCATGAAATGGGCTTCGCTCGAAGTGTGGCCCATCGGGTTCTGTTCATGGACGGAGGGCGCGTGGTGGAGGAAAATACTCCCGAAGAATTTTTCTCCAATCCCAAGCACGAGCGCACCCGTCTGTTTCTCAGCCAGATCCTTCACTGAACTTAAGCTGGCGCGACCCCGTCGGCTTTGGCCTTAAGGGCATTCCATGGAACAATGCCCCTGGCTTTGAAAGCATAGGCATTTTGCCTGCTCTTTTGGCACACAAGAGGCTCGCCCTCCCAGGGGATCAAGCCGTGATCGGTCCGGTCTCGGGCCAGATGATTGGCCGACCGTGGGTTTTGAGGCTCCGTCTCCCACGATTCCAAATCGGGTGCCGTCGAGGCGCCCTATGCATCAAGGGTGACCGCATGCCTGCACGGAGGATCTTCTGTGGCCTGGAATGGATACTCGAAACCCGTCAAGGCTTCGGCGCAGCCTTTGAAAGAACCCCAAGACGCGTTCTGGGATGTGTTCGGGTTGGGCCAATGTTCCTTGGATTACCTTGGGATCATCGACCGATTTCCTCAAGCGGACAGCAAGTGTGAATTTCGAGGCTTGACCATGCAGGGAGGCGGCCCTGTCGCCACGGCGCTGGTGGCCCTAAACCGCTGGGGAAAACGCTGCCTTCTGTGCGGCGTGGTGGGAGACGACCCTTTCGGCGAAGCCATTCTTCAGTCGCTCCACAACGAAGGGGTTCATACGGACGGCGTGCAGGTGCGCACCGAAGGCGCATCCCAATTTGCCTTTATTGCCGCGGAACCCGCCACGGCACGGCGCACCATCTTTTGGCGGCGTCCGACGGGAGCGCCCCTGCGCCCGGATGAGGTGCCTTGGCAGGAGGTCCGTCGAAGCCGAGTGATTCTCACCGACGGCTTTTTCATGGACGCGGCCCTGGCGCTGGCTCGAAAGGCCCGAGCTTGGAACATTCCCGTGGTCGTGGATGCAGGATCCCTTCGCGACGGCATGCTGGATCTGGCGCGATGGAGCGATCATTTCATTGCGTCGGAGGTTTTTGCCCGAAGCCTTATGGGGACCGAGGATTCGGAAGGGGCGTGCCGAAAACTGGCCAGTCTTGGACCCGAGGTGGTGGGGGTCACCCTGGGCGCGCGAGGAAGCGTCTTTTACTACCGAGGCCGGTTGGCCTTTCAGGAAGCCTATGCCGTGGATGTTGTGGACACCACGGGATGCGGCGATGTCTTTCACGGAGCCTACGTCTACGGACTGCTAGAAGGATGGCCCGTTCATGAGCGTTTTCGGCGCGCCTCGTGGGCGGCGGCTCAGGTAGCCCGCCGCCTGGGAGGCCGTGCAGGCATTCCCGCCTCGCTTCAGGGACCCATACCGTAAGCTTTACCTCAAAGCCCACCCGGAGTTACATTGCGTCGCCAGGGCTTTCGTCGTGCATGCGCGGACATTTCCCCAAAAAAGCGAGGTCGTAGAACCCATGGGCCATGAAAAACGATGGTGCCAACCCGCCGTGATCACCGTGGGCCAGGAAGTGCTCTATGGAGAAAGGCCCAATGACAACCTCCTCTGGCTTCTTCGAGCCTTTGAAAGCTTCGGGATTCCGGCTGCCGTGGCCATGGTGCTGCCCGACGATGAGGTGGCCATCGGAAAGCACCTGGCCTTTCTTGTGAGTCAAGGGTACCGGCCCATTTTTGTTTCCGGAGGCATAGGAGGCACCCACGACGATCGCACACGCCAAGGCATCGCCCTGGCCTTGCAACGCCCGTTGGTACGGCACGAGGAATGCTTTGCCCTGCTGGCTCGCCGGTACGGCACCCGTTTCACCGAGCAACGCCAAAGAATGGCTTGGCTTCCTCAAGGAGCGCAGCTCATGGCCAATCCCCTTGGAGCCCCCGGATTTTTCGTGGATCCCGTGTATGCCTTTCCGGGATTTCCTCAAATGCTTCATCCTATGGCCCAGAAAGTGCTCGAAGATCTGCTGCGCATGGAAGCTCCACCGGAAAGGCGAGTCCTGGAACTGACCTTGAAAATTCCCGAAGGTGACATTGCGGAAGAGGTGGAATCGTTCGCCGCACGGCACCCCTCCGTGGAAATCGGCCTCTACCCCAGCATCACTCCTGAAGGGCCTACGGTGTGTGTGCGATGCCGAGGCTCCATGAACGCGGCATCAGACTGGAATGCCGTGCACGCGTTCCTCAAAAAGCTTGAAGCCTCTCACCCCGTTGTGGAACCCCTACACGAGGTGCCGCCGCCATCCCCGCAGCTAGTCTAAGCATGCCTTCAGGATCTCATTCCGAACTAGCACCGCACGCCGCGATACGCGTTCGCCGCGTGTGGCGCTTACCCATGGAACATTTTCGGTCAAGCAGCCTGTAAACCACTGCCTCGTGCCAAGGCCGGTTCACGCGTCGTTGACGGCATCGATGAATTGGCGCAGCCTGCCAAAATCCCTGCGATGAAAGTCCACATAGAGGTGACTGAGTCCGGCGCAGTCAGGTTCGTCCTTTTCTTCTTCGAGAGGAGGCCCCAGACGAATGGTGCCACCGGGTCGCAGAATGTCCTGAAAATCTCTACGCAAGTCATCCTCGGCCCCCGAAGGCAGAGGCTGCGACAAGCGAAGAATAAGGCCGTCTCTGGTGTATCGAAGACTATGGTAACGCCGATAGAATCGACGAATTTCGTTAACGGCCCCTTTGACGGAAGGAATCCGCCGAAACAGATGAAAATCACTGGGGGAAATGAGTCCTCGGGACAAAAGTTCATCTTTAAGAAACTGGATAAACCGCACCCAATAGGTCCCTTCTGGGGCTTCCAAGAACACCAGAGGTACGGGGTTATGTTTTCCGGTCTGCAGCAAAGTCAAGGTTTCCATGGCCTCGTCCATGGTGCCAAATCCTCCGGGAAACAAGGCCACCCCATCGGCTTCCTTGAGAAACGCCACCTTGCGGTTGAAAAAATACTTGTAGGTGATGGATCTCGGAGTCTGGTGCACCACCGGGTTCATGGTCTGTTCAAAAGGCAATCGAATGTTGACACCAAAGGAATGCTCTGGTCCGGCCCCTTCATTAGCTGCCTGCATAATGCCTGGCCCTCCGCCGGTGATGACCATAAAGCCGGAGGCGGCGAGCGCCTGCCCAAATTCGCGGGCCATGACGTACATGGGTTCATGGGGCCCCGTCCGCGCGGAACCAAACACGGTCACTTTTCTCTTGTGCCGGTAAGGGCCAAAGATCTTGGCCGTAAATCGCATTTCCTTGAGGGTGGTGTTCATGAGCTTGAGGTCCAAGAGGGAGCGGGACTCCTGTCCAGCCTTGAGTGCCGCCAGAATCATTTCCCGAACTAGGCCGCGATGCTGAACACCTCCGGCTCGGTCCATGAGTTCTTCAATAAGAGGGTCGATGTCTTCGTTGGGTTGGCTAAACGACAAGGTGCGTTTCACCCGTTGCGCTTCTTCCATAGATTATGCATCCTTTCCGCTACGATGGCGATTCATGGAACACATCCTGTGACGAGGAAAGTCCGTTTACACCGGTCCTGTGAACCGGTATAGAGGCACCAAGATGAATCCATGGTGTCCAGAGGATTAAGAAGGGCCATGATCCATCGGCTGATTATTGAAAATTTTATGACCCACAAGCACACCGTCCTGGAATTGCATCCAAACGTGACGGTGCTCACCGGCCCCAACAATACGGGAAAAAGCGCCATCGTGGAAGCGCTGCGCTGCGTTGCTGAAAATCCGCCCTCGGCACAACTCATTCGCCATGGTGCCTCCAAGGCCGTGGTGCGGGTAGAAATGAACGACGGCTCGTGGGTTCAGTGGGAGCGCACGGCGGGGTCCGTGGTTTACAGAGTGCGCTTTGCAAACGGCACAGAAGATTTTTATGCCAAGGTGGGACGCGGGGCCGTTCCGGAAGACATTCGAGCTCTGCTGCGGCTTCACAGCCTGCCCACGGAAACCGGGCCTGTGGATGTCCACATCGGCCATCAAAAGACTCCCATCTTTTTGCTGGATCAATCGGGTAGTCAGGCTGCCGCTTTTTTTGCGGCATCCACGGAAGCCGACTACCTTTTGGCCGTGCAACAGGCTCTGAAGGAACGAACCGCTGAAGCGCAAAGAGAACGCAAACGTCTGCTGGAAGAAGTCCAGCAGTTGGAAAAGGACCTGCTCGCCTTTGCCCCTCTGCCTGCTCTGGCCCAACAGATGGCTCAGGCCGAAAAACTGTATGCGCACATCGAGGTAACCCGCCGAACCGTTCCCGTTCTGGAAGCGCAGATTCACAAGGCGGACGATCTGACACAGCGCCTGGATCTGTGGACTCAAAAGGCCCAGCACCTTCAACAGCTCGAAACACCCCCCGATGTGCACGACACGTTATCACTCCAAGGCTTTGTGAATCGGCTTGAAAAAGCGCAACAGTCGCTTCAAGAAATCAACACAATCTTAGGATGCCTTGCGCCCCTTGGCATCCCGCCGCAGATCAAGAACACCGCTGCACTGCACGAACTTGTTGGCGCCATGGTGAGGACACGTCGCAGCCTTGAGCGACGGTGGCAAGCTTCCTCGGTGCTCGGCCGAACGGAAAAGCCTCCTTCGCTGTCGAACACGGAGGCCTTGGCCCGGCTGGTCGCGCGCCTGGACAAGACCGTGCAACGCCTTCAGGTGGAAAACCGGCGAAAAGAAGTCGCCTCTACCCTGCAGCCTCCCCCTGCTCTGCGACCTGTGCACGGAATGGTACAAACGCTGGAAGCCCTTACGGAACGGCTCCAAAGCCTGCACAACACATCCGTGCGCCATGACGCTCTGGCCCCGCTGAAAGCGCCCCCGGAGACTCGCTCTCTTCAGGATCTGCATCAGACGCTGAAGGCTTTGGAAACGATGCACGAAGCGGTATTCACCCTGAAGGCTTGCGGTAAAAGTCTCAAGGCGCTGGCATCTCCGCCGTCTCTTCGCGATCCCAAGCCCGTGCAGCGGCTTGTGGAAGCCATGGAGCGGCTTCAGGAACAATGGCAGCGCACGCGGCAGCTTCAACAAAACGTGCAACGGCAAATGGAAGAAAAGCGACAAGCCGTTGAAAAACTCCTGCAGAACATGCCCGTGTGCCCCTTTTGTCGCCAGCCCATAGATCCCCATCATTTTCTGGAGCGCGCCCATGGGGAATGAGCCTTGGATTGTCGACGCCGAACAGACGGTGACCCTGGCTACCGTGACCGGTTTTTCCGGCCTTCTCTTCATAGGGGACCCTCATGTGGCGGCCTATCCCCCTGGGCATCGTACGGACGACTACCGTTCCGCCGTCCTCGGCAAGCTGGCCCACTGCTTGCGAGAAGCCCGGGAACGTCGGCTTCTTCCCGTGATTCTCGGGGATCTCTTTCATGTGCCAAGGGACAACCCCAACGGGTTGCTGGTGAAGCTCATGGAACTTTTTCGGCCCACTTCCCCTTGGGTTCTGGTCGGCAACCACGACAAGTACGAAGCGCGGTTGACCCAGGACGTTTCCTTGGCCGTTTTGCGTGCCGCTCAAGTCCTCGTGCTCCTGGATCGGGCCGGCCCCGTGGCATGGCTGCAGCTGGACAACACTCGGGTGCTTCTGGGCGCCTCTCCGGACTGGACCCCCATACCTTCGGCCGTCCAAGCCAATGAGGTCGACAAGGTGGTCTGGATCACTCACCACAACGTGCGTTTTCCCGATTATGAAGCCGGGCGCATCGCGCTTCGAGAAATTCCCGGAGTAGACTTGGTGGTGAACGGACACATTCATACGCCCAAACCTCCGCAGCGGCGAGGTCAAACCCTGTGGGTGAATCCGGGAAGTCTGACCCGCATCACACGAAGCGCCGTCACGCGAAACCTTCGGCCTGCCGTCGCTCTGTGGACCCCGCGACACGAGGAACCCGTTCGGCTGGAGGTGCCCCATGCTCCCTTTGATGACATCTTCCCTTCCCTGGATACTCCCTTGAACCCGGAAGGAGAAGTGCTCGATGCGTCGCGCTTCATTCAAGGCCTGGAGAACTTGGCCCTTCGAAAAACCACGGAGGGTGTCGGTCTCAAGGCCTTTCTGGAAGCCAACCTGGATCCCTCGGATCCTGTAACGCCCATTATCTGGACTCTTTACGAGGAGGTGATCGGTCGTGTCAACAAAGCATGAACGTGCTTCCACTCCGTCCATTCCCGAAGAAGACAGGAAAATTCAGGAAGCCCTGGAAGCCCTGCGCAAAGAATACGACGGACTTCACAAGAAACAGATTGAAACCGAGACCACCTTGCAAAACCTCAAGGATCAGTTGGAAGAGCTGAAAAAGCACGCCGAAGCCGAATACGGCACCAGTGACGTGGAGGAACTCAAAGCCATGCTCGCCCAATGGCGTGAGGAAAACGCCCGCAAAGTGGCCGAATACGAGGCCCACATTCGATCCATCAAGGAAGCTCTGGAAACCATTGAGGCTTCGGCCGACTCGGGAAGTCCATCGTGAACGGGCTGTCATCTTCCACCATCAGCTTGGACGCTGTGCCTTCGCCCAAGGATTTGCGCGATCGTATGACGGCGCTGCAATACCGCGCGGAAACTCTGGAAAAACAGCGTCAGGACGTGACGCGGCATCTTAAAGAACTGGAAGCCTTTTTGGCTCTGCAGCCGGCGGCGGCCCAAAGACTGGAACAGTTGGCCACCGCGTATTTCGGGGACATTCTTCAAGAAGTGGAAAACAACCTCACTTTCGCTCTGCAGGACATTCTCGGCCAAAACTTGCGCGTGGTCACGTCCAGAGACGTCAAGTACGGAAAGGTTCATATTCAATTCGGTATCGAACGGGACGGCCGTCCGGAAGACATTTTGCGAGGGCAGGGAGGATCTGTGTGCAACGTGCTGTCCGTTGGGCTGCGTTTCATCGCGCTGTCGCAACTGGACGATAAAGCGCACCGTCGCTTTCTCGTGCTGGACGAGCAGGACTGCTGGCTAAGGCCCGACCTGGTGCCGCGCCTCATGGCCATTGTTCATACCATCGCTCACAAGTTACAGTTCCAAGTCCTGGTTATCAGTCATCACAACTTGGATCTTTTTCGAGAGCATGCCGATCGCATTTACACACTGAGGCCTTCGGGTGGCCCGGAGCTTTTCATCACGGTAGAGCGTTTGGACCCCCCGAAGCCCCACGAGGAAAGGCCATCCGATGAGCTTCAGCCCTAAAAAGAGCACTTCTCCACAATCCGAAATCGACGCGCTGCACGCGGCGCTCCAAGAAAGCGAAGCGCGCTACCGCCTGGTGATGGAAGCCACGTCCGACGGCATCTGGGATTGGGACCTACGCACTAATCGCGTTTACTACAATCCCGCCTACGCGCGCATGCTCGGCTTTGAACCGGAAGAATTCAGCGGCAATCTGGCCGAATGGCTAGATCGCATTCATCCGGACGATCGGCAGCGCGCCATCTCGGAAAACCAGCGCTGCATCCACAACGAGGTGGCGCAATTCGCCGTGGAATTTCGCATGCGCACCAAGGCCGGAAACTGGAAATGGATTCTGGGCCGCGGCATGGCGGTGGAACGGGACAGTGCGGGCAAGGCCCTGCGCATGATCGGCGCCCACACGGACATCACGCGCATCAAGGAAGGAGAACACAGAGAAACCGTTCAGGGATGGATCGCCGCTCTTTTGGCCTCCATGACCCAGTTGGATGAGCGCCTGGAACTGGTGCTGGACACGGTGCTCGAGGCGGTGGCCATGGACTGCGGCGGCATTTACCTTCTTGACCCGGAAAAAAACACGTTGCGGCTCGTGTGCCAACAGGGGCTCTCGGAATCCTTTGTGCAAGCCGTTCGATGGTATGGCACCGACTCACCCAACATGCAGCTGGTCTTGGCGGGAACCCCTGTTTACACCACCTACGAAGACCTTTCCGTTCGTCAATCGGGCAAAGGAACCAGAGAAGGCCTTCAAGCCATCGCCGTGGTGCCCATCCACTACGAAGGCCGCGTGGTGGGATGCCTCAACGCGGCATCCCGCACCCTGCGCGACGTCCCGCAGGAAACACGAACCTTTCTGGAAACGGTGGCGGTAAACCTGGGAAACACCCTGGGGCGCCTGCAGGTTCGACAAGAACTGCTGGAATCCACTCGACAATATGAGGCTCTTTTTGAATTGGCCGGAGATGCCCTTTTCGTTGTGCGCCTTCGCGATCGACGCATTCTGGATGCCAATCGAGCCGCTTCGACCCTTCTCGGCTACGGGCGCGGAGAACTTTTGGGATTCGTCTGGGATACCTTGATCGATGCCTCGGAAGGCCAGGACTTCGTAGATCGATGCCGCGCTCAGTTGGCCTCGCGGGATCAATGCCTTGTGGAAGGGTATGTGCGAACGCGAATGGGCACCGCGGTTCCCGTGGAAATCAGCGCCAAACCGTTTGCGATGAAAGGGGAACAGGTGCTGTTCATGATGGCCCGGAACATTTCCGAACGGATCAAAGCTCAGGAAGAAAAGGAACAACTGCAAGAACAGCTGCGGCATGCGCAAAAAATGGAATCCATCGGCCGACTGGCCGCAAGCATCGCTCATGATTTCAACAACGTGTTGGCCCCCATTCTCGGCCACGGGGACATTTTGTCCCGGTACGTGGACGCAAACAGCCCCCTTCGGCGACACGTGAACGCCATAGGCCAAGCGGCCTTCAAAGCCAAAGATCTCGTGCAAAAATTGCTGGATTTCAGCCGAGATCAACCCGCGGCTTTTGAAAACACCAATCTTGTGGAAAAGCTTCAAGCCTTTCACGAAACCCTGGCATCCACACTGCCGCCTCAGATCAATGTTCGACTTTCCCTGCCTTCAGCCCCAGTGTGGGTTAAAGCCGATCCCGTCCAAATGGATCGCGTGCTCATGAATCTCGTGGCCAACGCTCGGGATGCCATGCCGGAAGGAGGAACTCTGTCGATTCTTCTGGAACAAAAAACCTTTTATCACCAAAGCGACATGCCGTGTGCCGGCCTTAAGCCCGGCACCTATGCCGTGCTCACCGTGGCCGACACCGGCATGGGCATGGATCAGGAAACCCTGAAAAAAATCTTTGAACCTTTCTTTACCAGCAAATCCTTTGGCCGAGGCACCGGTCTTGGTCTTTCCATTGTCTACGGCATCGTGGAAAACCATCGCGGCCACATCTTGGCCAGCTCCATTCCCGGTATCGGCACGGCCTTTGAAATTTATCTGCCGGTGACGTCACCCCCGGGGTCCTGAAGAGCCGGGCTGCGCGAGGGTGAGTGCACCAAGCGTCTTGACGCCGCTTAATCCAAGGCGCGGCGGTCGGCCATATCGAAGAGCTTGCGTTCCCTCGGGCCCATGATGCCCAAAGCTTCACGCTTCTTGTCGATGTGCGAGATCATCATGTGCGCCATCTCGTACGGATCCGTCGCAAAACCCCACTTGCCAAAGCCCATCTCTTCCAGCCCCTCAAAGAGCAGTTTGTGGAACTTGGTCCCTTCCAGGGTCGGAAACGTCACCCCAAAGACCGTAAACACCCCTGAGGCCACAAAGTACTGCCCAATGCTGATGGCCTTCTCACTCATCCACTCCGGAGCCGCCCCCGCCACGGGAAGATCCGCAATGCTCGTCCCCAAACCGCCAACGCGCACCATCTCCGCACAGGCAATGAGAATTCGGCTGTTGTCCACGCAGGATCCACAGCCCAAAACCGGCGGCATGCCCACCGTCTCGCACACTTCCGCCAAGCCGTCCCCGGCCAACACCGCCGCATCCGGCTTCATCAAACCCGC